>CAZOOO010000178.1:0-6446 GCA_964581435.1 uncultured Hyphomicrobiales bacterium
TCATCACCAGGAACACCGCGAAGAACGCGACGACGGTCATCTTGCCGAGCGCCAGAAGCCAGGCAAAACGCACAAGGTCCATCGCCGCGAGATGCAGGTGGTCGCTGAGAAACAGCGCGACCGACACATTGGCCGGGTCGTAAAGTCCGTGCACCGGCGACGCCACGACCTTGAAAGCGACGAAGGTCCAGACCGGAATGAAATAGAGCGCCAGCAATGCTCCATTGACGGTACTGATACGCCAGGAATTGGTCATCCGCCATCCCGCTTTCGCTATGCCCGCCGTGTCGGGAACCGGCGCGGTCTCGACGGTGATTAACGCCGGGTAAACGCGGCGGCGCAACGGAAACCCCTTGTTTACCTTAACGACTCCGCCGGCCCTGTGGACAACGCCGCGGAAGGAGGCACAATCCGCCCCGGCCGCCCCGGCCGGAGCCGACAGGCGGCCGGCGAAATGCACAACAGCCAGCCCCGGCTCTGAATGGCTGCGGTTGCCGCACGCGATTGCCACTGTTAGACATTGATTCAAGACGCGCCGGTCCGGCTGCCGGAGCCCATCATCGCGTTTGATATAATCGCAGTCGGAATACGCAGATTACGGCAGCGCATGGACTATTTTGCCCAGCAACTGATCAACGGCGTCGTACTCGGCTCGATCTACGGGCTGATCGCGATCGGCTATACGATGGTGTACGGCATCGTCGGCATGATCAATTTCGCTCACGGCGACATCTTCATGATCGCCGGCTTCATCGCGCTGATCACCTTCCTGATCCTGGTGTCGATGGGTCTCTCCGCCGTGCCGCTGATCCTGCTCGTCATGCTCATCGTTTCGATGGCCGTCACCGCCGTTTACGGTTGGGTCGTCGAGCGCATCGCCTACAGGCCCCTGCGCCAGTCGTTTCGCCTAGCGCCGCTGCTGTCGGCGATCGGCATGTCGTTCGTGCTCATGAATTTTTCGCAAGTCTCCCAGGGCGCACAGGTCAAGCCGATCCCGCCGCTCATCACCGGCGGCTACACGCTGTACGACTCCGGAAACTTCGCGGTCCAGCTCTCCAACGTCCAGATCGTGGTGGTGGTCACCACCATCGTGCTGCTCGCGATCTTCAGCTACATCGTGTCGCGAACGCGCTTCGGCCGCGACATGCGCGCCTGCGAGCAGGATCAGACCATGGCGGCGCTGCTCGGCGTGAACGTCGATCGCACCATTTCGATGACTTTCGTGATCGGGGCGTCGCTCGCCGCCGTCGCCGGGATGATGTACCTGTTGTATTATGGCCTGGTCGATTTCTTCATGGGATTCTTGGCCGGCATCAAGGCATTCACGGCCGCGGTGCTCGGCGGCATCGGCTCGCTGCCCGGCGCGATGCTCGGCGGCCTCGCGATCGGGCTGATCGAGACGTTCTGGTCGGCCTACTTTTCGATCGAGTATAAGGATGTCGCCGCCTTCTCGATCCTGATCGTCGTGCTGATCTTCATGCCGACCGGCCTGCTTGGCCGTCCCGAAGTCGAAAAAGTCTGACGGTCCGGACGTGGCAGCGCCCGCTTCGAACCAACAAGCAGCGGTGCGCGATCATGGCGTCGCGTTCATCATGAAGAAAGCGATCGTGAGCGCGCTGCTGGCGCTGGTGCTGTTCTCGCTGATGATCGGCATCCGCACCGAAACCGGCCCCTCCGGGCAGTTGACCTACTGGACCCGGTTCGGCGAACTCGCGGCCATCGTCGTCGCGGTGTTCGCCGGCAGCATCATCGTCGAAACACTTAAGCGCTGGACTGGACCCGTCGGCAGTATCGAACTGCCGGACCCCGCGCGCCGTGCATTCTCAATGCTGGGCCGCCTGCTGATACCCGCGCTCCTGATTTTCGCTCTGCTGGTACCGGCCATCTTCTACAATCAGCGCTACCTGCTCGACCTCGGGATCCTCGTATTGACCTATGTGATGCTGGGTTGGGGTCTCAACATCGTGGTCGGTCTCGCCGGACTGCTCGATCTCGGCTACGTGGCGTTCTACGCCGTCGGGGCCTATTCCTACGCACTGCTGGCGCAAAGCGGCCTGCCGTTTCCGTCCTTCATGGAAACCTATCCCTATGTCGCGGTCGACTTTCTGCAACTCGGCCCGTGGGCTTTCTGGGTGCTGTTGCCAGTCTCCGGCCTGCTGGCCGCATTCTGGGGGGTGCTGCTCGGCTTCCCGGTGTTGCGGCTTCGCGGCGACTATCTCGCGATCGTCACGCTGGCGTTCGGCGAGATCATCCGGCTGGTCATCCTCAACTGGCAGGAACTCACCGGCGGACCGAACGGGGTCAGCGGCATCCCGCGACCCACCGTGTTCGGCATTCCGCTGACGCCGGGCGAAGATGGTTTCGCGGCGCTGATCGGCGTGCCGTTCTCGCCAACGCATCGCCTCGTCTTCCTGTACTACGTCATCCTGGCGCTGGCGCTGCTGACGAACTGGGTCACCATCCGCCTGCGGCGACTGCCGATCGGTCGCGCCTGGGAAGCGATGCGCGAGGATGAGGTCGCCTGCCGGGCGCTCGGCATCAACATCACCACGACCAAACTCTCCGCCTTCGCGATAGGGGCGATGTTCGGCGGCTTTGCGGGCGCGTTCTTCGCAACCCGGCAGGGCTTCATCAGCCCTGAGTCCTTCACCTTTCAGGAATCAGCGCTGGTGCTCGCCATCGTGGTTCTCGGCGGCATGGGCTCGCAGCTCGGCGTGGCGCTCGCCGCGATCGCGATGATCGGCGGATTCGAGTTGTTTCGCGGCCTTGACCAATTTCGCATGCTGGTGTTCGGCGGCGTCATGGTGCTGCTGATGATCTGGCGGCCGCGCGGTCTCGTCAGCCATCGCGCTCCCACCGTGTTCCTGCAAAAACCGACCGAGATATCGTCGGCGCTGGTCAAGGAAGGCCGCGGATGACGACGCCTGCTCCCATTCTCGCCGTCGATGGATTGACGATGCGCTTCGGCGGCATCCTCGCCATCAACGAACTGTCGTTCACCGCGCAGCGCCGCCACATCACCGCGCTGATCGGGCCGAACGGCGCGGGCAAGACCACGGTCTTCAACTGCGTCACCGGATTTTATCGTCCCTCGCGAGGCGCCATGCGCCTGGTGCACGACGACGGCTCGACCTTCCGGCTCGATCGCCTGCGCGACTTCCGCATCTGCAAATACGCCAAGGTGGCGCGCACCTTCCAGAACATCCGCTTGTTTCCCGGCATGACGGCGCTGGAGAACCTGATGGTCGCGCAGCACAATGCCTTGATGCGCGCGTCCGGCTTCAGCCTGCTCGGCCTGATCGGCGCCCCGTCGTTCCGGGCCGCGGAAAGGCAGGCGATCGATTCCGCTCGCGACTGGCTCGACCGCATCGGCCTGCTGCAACGCGCCGATGACGCCGCGGGCAACCTCCCCTATGGCGACCAGCGCCGCCTGGAGATCGCGCGCGCCATGTGCGCGCGGCCCGCGCTGCTCTGCCTCGATGAGCCGGCTGCCGGGCTCAATGCCAACGAGAGCGCCGCTTTGAGCGAGCTGCTGCTGTCGATCCGCAGCGACTTCGGCACCTCGATCCTTCTGATCGAACACGATATGAGCGTGGTGATGGAAATCTCCGACCACATCGTCGTGCTCGACCACGGCGTCAAGATCGCCGACGGCACGCCACGCGCGGTGCGCGACGATCCGAAGGTGGTCGCGGCCTACCTCGGCGCCGACGAGGACACCGCCGCCGCCGTGATGGAGGGCGGCGTATGAGCGCCGACGCGACGCCCCTGCTCGCCATTCGCGGGCTGCGCGCCGCCTATGGCAAGATCGAAGCCCTGAAGGGCATCGATCTCGATATCCAGGCTGGCGAGATCGTCGCGCTGATCGGCGCCAACGGCGCCGGCAAATCGACCTTGATGATGACCATTTTCGGCCGTCCCCGCGCCCGCGCCGGCGAAATCCTATTCGACGGCCAGAATATCAGCACCATGCCGACGCATGAGGTGGCGCGGCTGCGCATCGCGCAATCCCCGGAGGGGCGGCGCATCTTTCCGCGTATGACGGTCGCGGAGAACTTGCAGATGGGCGCCGACGCCACGCCCGGCAGCAAGGCGGAGCGCTCCTTCAGCCTGGACAGAGTGCTGAATTTGTTCCCGCGCCTGCACGAACGCATGACGCAGCGCGGCGGCACGCTGTCCGGCGGAGAGCAGCAGATGCTGGCGATCGGCCGCGCGCTGATGAGCCGCCCGCGCCTGTTGTTGCTGGACGAGCCCTCGCTTGGTCTCGCGCCGCTGATCACCCGGCAAATTTTCAACGCCATCCGCACGTTGAACCGCGAGGACCGTCTCACGGTGCTGATCGTCGAGCAGAACGCCAATCACGCCCTGCGCCTCGCCCATCGCGGTTATGTGATGGTCAACGGGCTGATCACGATGAGCGGCGACGGCATGGAACTGTTGCAGCGCCCGGAAATCCGCGCCGCCTATCTCGAAGGCGGCCGCCACGGCTGAGTTGAGCGGGACGATAGTGCGAATGCCGAATCCGCTCCATTAACCCGGCGGTGCCGGTGGCGGTCACGGCGTGAACCGGCGCTCGAAATTTTGTCCATGACACCGGCCTCAAATCATCGGACAATGCTTGCCGAATGGCAAACACGGCAACCTGATCCACCTCCGCGAGGCCTGCTCGAATGAAATCATTGAAGCTGATCGGTCTTGCCCTTTGCGCCTCCCTGGCGCTTTCGGCCACGACCTTCGCCCAGGATATCACCGTCGCGGTGGTCGGCCCGATGACGGGCAGCGAGTCCGCTTTCGGCCGCCAGTTGCGGAACGGCGCCGAACAGTTCGTCGCCGATGCCAACGATGCGGGAGGCGTGCTCAACAAAAAGCTGAATCTGTTCGTGGGCGACGATGCCTGCGATCCGAAGCAGGCACGCTCCATCGCTGAAAGAATCGCAAACCGGGGCATTCCGTTCGTCGCCGGACACTTCTGCTCGTCGTCATCCATTCCGGCCTCCGAAGCCTACGCCGACGGCAATGTCCTGCAGATCACGCCGGCCACGACCAATCCGCAATTCACGGAAGGCGGGCTGTGGAACGTGCTGCGCGTCTGCGGCCGCGACGACCAGCAGGGCATCGTCGCCGCCGAATACATCGTCAAGAACTTCAAGGACAAGAACGTCGCCATCCTCAACGACAAGACCACCTACGGCAAGGGTCTTGCCGACGAGACCAAGAAGGCGCTGAACAAGGCCGGATTCCACGAGAAAATGTTCGAGTCCTACAACAAGGGCGACAAGGACTTTAACTCCATCGTATCGCGTCTGAAGCGCGACAACATCGATCTGGTGTTCGTCGGCGGCTATTATCAGGAGGCCGGGCTGATCCTGCGCCAGATGCGCGATCAGGGCCTCAAGACCATCCTGATGGCGGGCGACGCCTTGAACGACAAGAAGTTCGCCTCCATCACCGGCCCGCTTGCCGAGGGCACACTGTTCACCTTCGGCCCGGATCCGCGCAACAAGCCGTCAGCCAAGGCGATCGTCGCGAAATTCAAGGACAGGGACATCGATCCGGAAGGCTACACGCTCTACACCTATGCCGCGATGCAGGTGTGGGCACAGGCCGCCGCGAAGGCGGGTTCGACGGATCCCGTGAAGGTGATGAAAGTCATCAAGGCAGGCGCGTGGGATACCGTTCTCGGCAAGTTGGAATTTGATGCGAAAGGTGACATCAAGAAAATCGACTATGTCATCTACAAGTGGGACGACAAGGGCAATTATGCCGAGATCAATCCCGGCAAGGGCACATGACGTTCGCCGCCGCTCCGCTCCCGGCGTCGCCGCCGCGAACGCAGGGACGACACGAAACCCCTCGCTGCCTCATCCGAAATTCTGCAACGCCGGAAAGGTCTCCAGCAGCCAGATGCTGACGTTGGAGATCGTTCCGGTGAGGAAGGCTACCCCGGTCAGCACCATCAGCACGCCGATTCCGCGCTCTATTGTGGTGAGATGACGTTTCAGCCGGTTGAACAGCGAGGAAAACCTTTCAATCATGAGCGCCGCCAGCAGAAACGGAATGCCGAGCCCGGCTGAATATACCGCAAGCAAACCGGCTCCCTTTACGACGGTGTCCTCCGCCGCCGCCACCGACAGGATCGCCGCCAGGATCGGCCCGATGCACGGCGTCCAGCCGAACGCGAAAGCGAGCCCCATCACATAGGCGCCCCAGAACCCGACCGGCTTCGGCGCCGTGAGCCGTCCCTCGCGCATCAGGAAGCCGATCCGCGTCAGACCGAGAAAGTGCAGGCCCATGATGATGATGACGATGCCGGCGACGATCGACAATTGCGCCGACCAGGCCCGGATAAAGCTGCCGATGAAGCTCGCGCTGGCGCCTAGCGCGACGAAGACCGTGGAAAAGCCGAGCACAAACATCAAGGCGGCGAGCATCACGGCCCGCTTCGA
>CAZOOO010000179.1:0-6388 GCA_964581435.1 uncultured Hyphomicrobiales bacterium
GCCTCCGGCGCGCCGCTCTACGTCCTCAGTCTCGATGCGGCGAACCGGCGCGTGGTGGTGGGGCCGCGCGAGGCGCTGAAGATGCATCGCATCGTGCTGCGCGATGTCAACTGGATCGGCGATGGCGCGCTCGATCGCGCTATCGGGGCCGGACTGGACCTCTTCGTGCGGGTCCGCTCGACGCGCAGACCTCAGCCGGCGTGGCTGCGCGCCGTCGACGGGCGCTACGAGGTCGAACTCGTGGCCGGCGAGGAGGGTGTGTCGCCCGGTCAGGCCTGCGTCTTCTACGACGGGGCGGAAGGGCAGGCGCGGGTGCTCGGCGGCGGATTCATTGCGCGCGCCATGGCGCGGCGCGCAAACGAAGCCGCCGCACAGAACGGCACGCCGGCACAATCCTTTGCCGCCGAATTGCGCGGGTAGACATTCGAGGCGCGTGGGAAGCATGGGCAACGACATCGACCGCGCGGGCGTCGCCAGGGCCTATGGCCTTTGGGCGCCGGTCTATGATCTGGTGTTCGGCAAGGTCTTCGACGCCGGCCGTCAGTCCACGATCGCAATCGCCAACGCAATCGGTGGGCGTATCCTCGATGTCGGCGTCGGCACCGGACTGTCGCTGGCGGATTATGCATCCACCACCAAGCTGTATGGCGTGGACCTGTCCGAACCGATGCTGCGCAAGGCGCAGCAGCGGGTGCGCTCGCTCAACCTCGCCAACGTCGAAACGCTGGCGGTGATGGACGCCAAAAATCTCGCTTTTGCGGATGCGTTTTTCGACGCGGTGGTGGCGCAGTTCGTGATCACGGCGGTGCCGGATCCCGAAGCGACGCTTGATGATTTCGTCCGTGTGCTGAAGCCGGGCGGTGAACTGATTTTGGTCAATCATATTGGCGCCGAGCGCGGGCTGCGCCGCTTGTTCGAGCTGGCCTTCGCGCCGTTGGCCCGGCGGCTCGGCTGGCGTCCCGAGTTCCCGTGGGCGCGCCTGGTCGACTGGGCCGCGAATCATGGCGGCGTCACCCTCTCTGAGCGTCGCACGATGCCGCCGATGGGACATTTTTCACTGATCCGCTATCGTAAATCCTGATCGCGGGTTCGGGCGGAACATCCGTTGCCGCCGTTCGTTGTTTCTCAATGCGGATGAAGATCGCTTCCTTGTTGATCACGCTTGTTGCGTTCGCCGACGCTGCGCTTGCGCAGGCGCCGCCGATGGCGTCCACCCGGCCCGGCGCCACGGCGACGCCGCCCCCTTCTCCCAATTTCCCCGCTTGCGCCCCTCACGATACGTCCGCTCAGAACGGAATGGCGGCGGGCGAGCGCAAGCAGCCGCTCGGCGAGAAGCTGGCAAAATCCGATGGCGTGCTGTGCCCACCCGCGGAGGTCGATCCGGAGATTCGTGCGCCGACTCCGGAAGGCGGCAATACGCCGGTGATCCCGCCACCCGGCGGTCCCGGCGGCGATCCCGCCGTGCCGCCCAAATAAGCGCCATCCATCGATAAGTCGGCGCCTCCGGCGGCTTTGCTTGACAGGCCCTTGAGCGGCTTTTTATATGCCGCGCGTCACGGCTTCGATCGGCCGTGGACCTGTGGCGAGGTAGCTCAGCTGGTTAGAGCACGGGAATCATAATCCTGGGGTCGGGGGTTCGAGTCCCTCCCTCGCTACCATCTTAACCCCCGACAACGAATTTCCGGGAACACGGGGGCTCCAAGTAGCGTCGCCAAGCGGCCGTTAACGCGAGGTTGGATCGGTTGGCCCGGCTCAGTTCGATGCACGGTCATGCTTTCGATCAGCCTGCGGACCGAATCGGCCATTTCACTAGAGCGGGATGAGGAAAAGTGTGCAGCGGTTTTCCGCCCGCATCCCGCGTCTCAAAATATTGGAATCGATCACGTTCATGATCCTGGATCGATTCGATCCAGGATCATCGTGGTCTAGCGCCGGACCGCTCGCGTACCGCGCGCGCCAGATTGTCGACCACTTCCAGATACCGCTGTTGTGCGGCCGGGTGCAGGGCGACGATGTTTACGGGGTTGGCTAACCGCTCTAGCAGGCTGTTGAAGCAGTGTCGCGTCTGGCTTTAAGGATGGCTTGATGGCCGTTGTGATAGGCGAATGTGATCTGGATCGAGCCGCTGTCGAGCAGTTTGGCGTGGCCGTGGGACGGCGCGGTCATGCTTGCGCCGCCATGAGCTTCGGCAGTCGCACCAGATTGTAATACCAACGGCCCCCGGATTTGACTCACATTTTGGGTTCGCCAATCAGTGAGTTTCTGAATCGATGTTGCTGCTTAAGCGGGAGCGATATCGATGGGGGCAGCGGTAGCGATTACGCGGCTTGATTTGACTGCGGGCGAGCTTCGCAAGGCGGCACGCAAAGAGAAGAACGGTACGGCGGCGCGGCGGATACTGGCGCTTGCGCTTGTGCTGGAGGGCTCGGACCGCAAGAAGGCAGCCGAAAGTTGCGGGATGGATCGCCAGACCCTGCGGGACTGGGTGCATCGTTATAACGCCGAAGGCTTGGCGGACCGCGGTCGCGCAAACTGACTTCCTTCAACGCTGAGGCCTCCCGGCGAAGATCCTTCACCTCGCCAGAGGTCGCGGCGCGTGCCGTGTCACCGGCCAATCGGCGCTTGCCGACCTCAAGGAATTCCTTGGACTGGCCATAGTACATCGAGGCTGCAATGCATTCGCGGCGGCACAGCTCGGAGATATTCTCCTCGCCGCGTAATCCTTCCAGCACGATGCGGATCTTCTCTTCCGCCAAATGACGACAACGCGTCTGCCGCCGAATGTCCTTCAATACCTGTTCTGACGGCGCTTTGCCCGGTCCGGATTTCTGCTTCATCTTTGCTCCTTACGGCTACGATGAACCAGAAATCCTCCCCTCGTGAAGTCCCTCAATTGGTCTCAAGGGCGCTGACGGCGAACAATAAAGGCAAGATTTACGCTTGATCGTGTAAGAATATGTGGCGTATTTTGCAGCGAATATAAAACTGTTCCGATCTCTGAAAGTGACTCCCGTCTGTAAGAGCGGGTGCGGCGATGAGCCCGTGCAGACTTCGTTCTTCCGAGTAGACACTCCGCGTCCGTTGATCGCAAGATGTGCGGTGTAGTCCGCAATCTTGGCAAGGGAGCTGCTGGCGCTCTCCTGTTGCTTCCCTCTCGCTTGGCGCTCACTCGGCATTCAGCCTCGCCGCGCCATTCAAACGCCACCGTCCGTTCCGACCAATAAGCCTGATCCGCGGTTTCTGATCATCGTCGCTCATCAAAAGGTAGCCCATCTGTTTTGGTGGACACCTCATGCATTGGCTTGGCCAGCACCGCCGTCCGGATCGGCACCGGCGC
Organism: uncultured Hyphomicrobiales bacterium; assembly: GCA_964581435.1. GTDB lineage: Bacteria > Pseudomonadota > Alphaproteobacteria > Rhizobiales > Xanthobacteraceae > Nitrobacter. The sequence continues at coordinate 3,338 of CAZOOO010000179.1, forward strand.
CCCAGGCAGTGGCCCAAAGGTCAAGCATTAAGACTAAAACCGCACCATTTTATAAGGGCAGACCAAAAACTTCCACCGTGTTGCAAGCTACTACGACAAGCTCGCAGCCAACTTCCTATCGGGCGTGGCGCTCGCCACAGCCTTCTGACTTCAAATGAGTCCGAACTCTAATCGAATGTTTGTGTAACGGTTTCCTATGTGTCAGAGTTTCGACGACATGATCGACACCTTCTTTGGCGGGGCGGTAAACGTGACGCGAATATTCTATTCTGTTTCAATCATTGTTGGTGCATTTATTACGTCTAGTATAGCCCAAGCTGATGATCGTGTATTTCGAACGTTGCTGGATATCGGATCACAAGCCACCATCCAGTCTCAGCAGAATAAGAATCCTAGTCTCGCGGAAAAGCATCGGTCGTTCAGAAATCACGGAGAGCGCGCTTCGAGCGTAGATCGAGATGAGACCTTCCAGATACAGAAAAAATTGAACCAACCCGACTTTGACGTAGGAAAACCTAAACTTAGCACTTCCAGTTCTGCCAATCCATCTGAAGGGACTGAACCATTTGTTCCGAATCTACCGATGGTCGGTCCAGCGGTGTTGCTGATGTCGCTGAATACTCAGCTATATAGCCAACATTTTGGTAATGTTAACCAAGCAGAAGCTGCCAAACTTGCAGTTAAAAAATTTGGTGATCTTTACCTGCTGAAAGCAGTCCCTGGCGTTCTCGATACACCGAGGGGAGCGCTCGCTTTCCTATCGCTCGTGCCCGTATCCGAAGCCGAAAAGTACACAACCAACTCCGTGGGCGGCACAAATTGGAAAGGTGCAAATCAGTTTGAAATTGAGGACACCCGACAAGCGTTCCTTGATGCTAACAAGAATCTTATTCTCGCCAAGACTGAAAAACTGCCGAATGAAATCGTCGAGGTGAGAGGTTTCGAGGCAGGACGTTATGACGCGAAAACGGGTGAACTAAGCTTCAAAATTGATGGAATCTACTGGCTTCCAGGGAGGCTCAGTGCTCCTCTTCCATATATCTTACCAAGTACATGGAAACTTGACGCGTTGACAGCCCGAAAAACCGTTGAGGCTCTCAGCGAAGGATACGCGGTTGCCAATCCTGGTTCCATTGCCGTGAATAAGAAAAGAGCCATTCCAAGGGGTGTTGTTGCGCTCCACCAAAAGATTGTTGGTGTGCGAAGCGATGGAAACGGTGCCGTGCTTGATCTCGCCGCGGTGAGTATCAAAGTTTACGGTGGTCCTGACCTGAAGGTACTGATCGGTGAAATTCCTCTGCCAGAGAATGCGGTCAAGGCAGAGCCGACGCCGTCGCGCGGGCAACAAGACCTTGTGACTTTCGATTCAATGTATCCTCGCCTTTGGGCGGTCAAAAATGATCCATCGTTGCTTGATAACCAACCTTTCCTATTGGAGAGCTTCGAGATTCGTCGCCAACTGGAACGCGATTTCGCGCAAAGGAAGGTGGACAGGATATCCTTCCGTAAGATCGTCAGTAATGCATTGCTTCATTCAAATGCGACGCCGCAACCCGCAGATATTGAGCGGATGCGTGCTTGGCTTGCTGAGAACTCGGTGAATCTTTCCAACCGAGCACTTGTTGGAGGACTGACACTAAGGGATAGGGAAACAGTAAACGTTCTTGAGGAGGTCACACTTAACGGAAGAGGATTTGGCACCTTTGCCGGCAGGAACCGAGGCTGGATTAATGGCGCCCGGCGAGCGGCGGGAGAGGCCCTTCCGAATTCCGACAATGTCATTCTTTTCTGGGCGGGCGATGCTGTTCCGGCAATGGTGGCCTTGCATCCTCATCCTGCCTGGTCGGGGGTTGCTCTGGGCTTCACCCCCAACTTCGAGAAATCTTCCCTTGAGGTTCAAATCGTCAGCACTCAGATCATCCCCGACGGGCAAGGAAAAGGCTTTGTCCTGTTCGATATTCTGCCAGAAGCTATCAATTTTGTTCGGAATGGTGAGACGGGCCGGATAGAACTCACCCCGCCTGAACAAGTGGCTACAGATTCCGCGTATGATATCGCAGGCGTTAGCTTAGGAATGCCACTCGCCAAAGCCGAAGAGACAGCAATAGCGTTTCTCGGCGGCACCCCAATGAAGAGTAATTGGGCATTTTCGTACCTCCCCCTTGCCGACGCGATTGCTTTTGAAATGCCGAATAGCATCAACAAAGGGGGATCGCCTGAGGAGACGCTCGTAATCTTCTACGACAAAGCCGCTGAGAACAGCCCAGTTATTGCAGTTGGCAGAAGAAAATCAATTGCCGGTTTTAATTCGGCCAACGAGGCATTTTCAGCAATAAGTGAGAAGGTGGAACAGAAGTTTGGATCCAGTTCAGGCACTATTAGCTCGTCGCTTCCAACCGCAGTTTGGGCGCAAAGTAATATATTGAAAGCTAGAGTTAAAAAGGGAATCAGATACAATAACCCGTGCTCCAACAATCGTTTTCGTAACTTTTACCTAAACCCTGCCTTTAATCATGGATTTGGTGACAATGATATTTCAATGCTGGACTGTGGCGAGGTCTTGACGCTGACCGTTGCGCAAGATGCTTTCGATCAGTTTTTGACCAATACCAGCGTCTTAAAGAAGCGCGTGGAAAGAGAAATGAAAAATGTAGAGACGCCGCCACCGCCGGCGAATACTATTAAGTTTTAGCTTTTCCGGCTTGGGTTTCGCCCTGTAGGAGGTCATCCTTGCGCGATTTCTCTCCCAATGAGATGTCCAAGACGTCCATCATAGCGGAGAATTCTTCGTCTTCCCGGCCGACCCTTCTGCATCGGGCGTGACAGCGCATCCTGTGTGGCAGGCGCAATGCTTCCCTGCCACGCTGATTGTCACTGCTGCCCCGGACGGCTTCGCGGCTACTTCGCTGCCTGATCCGCGCGCGCTGCCTATCCTCGGCGAACTGACTGCCGATGGTTTCCACGCCATCGCCGCCGACGACGCGGGCGATCACCAACTCTGGTTCAACATCGGCACGGAGCCGGTTCATGCGGCGATCGTCCTTCCGATCG
>CAZOOO010000180.1:0-6233 GCA_964581435.1 uncultured Hyphomicrobiales bacterium
GCGCAGCATACGTTGGCGCGCGTCGCCGGAAAACTTGACGTCTTTGGCGGCCATTTACAGTGCTCCTGATGATACGATCGTTTCGCTTTCGTCATACCCGCGCTCGCCGCGGACATCCACGTCTTTGTCGCGTCGAAACGGATAAGGCGTGGATGGCCGGGACGATCCCGAGCCTTAACCGAGACTGACAAGCGGGTTGAGCGAGTGTCAGTCATTGGCTTGTAGCCGGGTTTGACGGTGCGGTCGATGATCTCGCGGATGGCTTCGGCTGCCTCAAGGGTGTCGTCGGCCTCCAGAACCTCGCGGGCGATGATGATGCGGGCATTGTCGCAGCCGTTGCCGAGCATATGGTTGATGCAGGCGAAGCGATCCTGTCCGCGCCGGACGTAAGGGCTGCGCCCGAGATAGCCCGGTCGGAATAGGTGTCCATGACCGTCCAGCTCTCGCGGGCCGCCCGTTCGTGGCACTGGCGCAACTGATCCTTGATCGAGGCATCACGCTGATTGTCGGAAGAATAGCGGGCGTAGAGAACGACGCGGGTCATTCGCTAAATCGCCGAACCAAGATGGCAAGCGCCTATCTTGTTGTTGGCGGCAGTCTCGCCGGTGGGGAGGCGTGACTCCTTACTCTCTTCTAGCGGAGCGAGGTATGAGCCTCTTCAGGCTCCGCGAGGACATTGAGAAAGCGATGTTCACACTCCAACGCGCCTCTTGCATTACGTCAACATGGTCTCGCGGTCTGCAGGACTCGGGATTCCTTCGAAGCCGGAGCGAGTCAATCGGAGACGGAGCCGTGACGGCAGCCAAGCGCAGATGACTGGATCACCAGCATACCTGATTTTTCCGGTCACCCCGATTAAATCCATTCTAAACTATTGCGTTTGTGAAGGAAATTCAGGCGCGCTAAGGAAGTATATACTAGTGGAGTGGATTTGACATTCGCTACCCAGTTTGCAGCGAACGCGAGAAGCGAATGTCAGATCCAAAACTCCACTAGAAACCCATATTTGCTAGTGGTCCTTTGATTCTAACATTTGCAGGAAACCCCTGCCGCAACGGGATGCAAATGTTAGAATCAGACCACTAGCCCGTCGTGCAACTGCGGTGAGTCGCGGCAGGTGGTTTGTCCGGATAACGGTTGCCTGCAAACGATATTCGCCGCGTGATGGTTAGGAGAGCCCGACATGTTCGGGGCGTTAGTGCAGGAATTGCAGCGTTCGGAGGAAGGCAGGCTCCGGCGTTTTTTTATGCGCCGGTTTCGCAACGCCACCGAGGCATCCGACGCGACGCAGGAGACTTTCCTGCGCATGCTTGATGCGCCGCCGAAGACCATCATCGAGAATCCGCAGGCCTATCTGTTCCAAATCGCGAAGTCAGTCGCCCGGGTCACGTCAGCCCGCCTCGCCGCCGATGCTGGGCTGTTCCTGCCTGCGATCGTGGGCGAGAATCAGGCGACGGATGCTCCGGATCAGGAACGGGTCGTCATCGGTCGGCAAAGCCTGATTCTGCTGGCAAAAGCGATCGAGAAACTGCCGAACCGCTGCCAGGAAGTCTTTATCCTGAGCCGCCTGCACGGCATGTCGAATGGCGAGATCGCCGACCGGCTCGGAATTTCGCGCAACATGGTCGAGAAGCACATCATCAAGGCCTTGATCCACTGCCGGAAAGTGCGCTCCGAGATTTATTTCTAAGGCGACGTCAGGTAGCACCCCTGCTTTCAACTCTAATAAAGTACGGCGGTCGCCGGCCGATCCCGGTCGACGATGGATTGCTGGGGCGGGTATGCCGGACAGGGTTTCGCAAAACATCGAAGATCGGATTGCGGAGGAAGCGGCCCGCTGGGTTGCGCGTCTGCAATCCGCCGACGCGACCGATCAGGACCGGCGAGAGTTCCAATTCTGGCTGGACCGCGATGCCGCGCATCAGGCGGCCTATGACGAATTCAAGAATCTCTGGGCTGACCTCAAGGACGTGCCGATCCCATCGGGCCGCCTGAAAAAACTCCGGATGTCACGGCGTGCAGCGGCATCCAGCATCGTGTCGATCGGCATTATCGCGATCCTGTCGGTCACGCTCTACCGCATGGGATTCATCGATCACATGCGGGCGGACTATTACACGGTTGTCGGCGAAGTGCGCAGCGTCACGCTTGCCGATGGCTCCCGCGTCGACCTGAACACGGACTCGGCGATCATCGTTCGCTATTCGCAAGGCGAACGCAGAATTCAGCTCTTGCGGGGCGAGGCGTTCTTTGACGTCGCGCGCAACCCTGAGCGGCCGTTTGTGGTCGATGACTCGTCTTTAAAGGCGACGGCGCTGGGTACGCAGTACAGCGTGCGTGCGGCGTCGGATGACTCTCTCGGCACCGTACGGGTCGAACAGGGGCGCGTGGAAGTCACGAACCGCCAACAACAGGTCGTGCTGGAGGCAGGCGACGCCGCAAATCTCACGGCTAAAGGCGCTTTCGCGGTGACAAAAACCGACGTTGCCAATGAGACAGCGTGGCGCACCGGAAAGCTGGTATTCTCCGGCCAGCCTCTCCGCGAAGTTCTGGCGACCCTCGAGCGTTATCGTCGCGGGCGCATCTTAGTTCTAGACGATGCAGCGGCGGATCAGCAGGTCTCGGGTGTTTTTGACTTGAAGGACACAGACCAGGCGCTTCGGGTTCTGGAAGAAAACCTTCCCGTGAGCGTAACGCATCTGACCGACCTGATGGTCGTCGTTCGCTCTCGTTGAAGGCTTTTAAAGAGAAGCGATTCTCGCCCCGAACGCCATGAAAGAGATATTCCTCAAATTTATTTCTGAACCGACGTCAGGAGGCACCCCCGTTTTGACTCTTAGTCAGTAGGAGGGTGCGCGCACGACGCTGCCCGGCCGGTATTGACCAACAGGGGCAACCATGACGTTTGAAAGTGGACGGGGCAAGACAGGCGGCAGAATAGCCGCGGCTGCGTTGGCCGGAGTTTCGTTGCTTGCGCTCAACACGGCGCTTCATGCGCAGCCAGCCAATGCGCAGCCCGTGACCGCTCAGCCTTCCGGCGCGGTAACCGTTTCGGTCCCGGCGGGTTCGCTCGAAAGCGGTCTCCTCAGCCTCGGTCGTCAAGCCAATTTGCGGATGCTCTATCCGAGCAATCTCACCGCCGGCAAGCGCACGGCGGGTGTCAGCGGACAGGTGAACCCGCAACAGGCGGTGACGCAACTGCTTGCCGGAACAGGCTTGCGCGCATCGTTCACGGGTCGAAACACGGTGCAGGTTTTTGATCCTTCTGCGCCCGCCGTCGGCGGCGCGTTGCCGGCCGGCGCTATCGCGCTCGATACGATCGATGTGGAGGGAGTACCGTCGAGCGATCCCGGAAGGACGGAAGGCACCAACTCCTACACAACCAGCCGGTCTTCATTCGGCAAGAATCAGACGCTCAGGGAATTGCCGCAGACTGTAACGGTGATGACGCACCAGCGCCTTCAGGATCAGAGGCTGCTGACGGTGGAGGATGCGATGGAGCGCACGCCCGGCATCACGGTTATTCAGCAATCCACTAACAGCGCAGCATTCTATTCCCGAGGCTTCCAGATCACGAGTTACCAGATCGACGGCAACAGTCCGATATATGGCTCTGCGGGTACAGACGGCCTCAACGTGTCAGGCATGGACCTTGCCATGTTCGATCGCGTCGAAGTCATGCGCGGATCCGACGCTCTCTATGGCGTGTCGGGCGAACCAAGCGGCGTCATCAATTTTGTCCGCAAGAAGCCGACGAAGCAGATTCACGCGAATGCCGCAGTCAGCGGCGGAAGCTGGGACAATTACCGAAGCGATCTGGATGTCGGCGGCGCGGTCACCGAGAACGGCAGCGTTCGCGCGCGTCTCGTTGGTGCCTTTGAGGACCGAAAGTACTTCTATAAATACGCCCATAGTAAAAAGCACCTGCTTTACGGCATCGTCGAAGCGGATATCACCGACAGCACGATGCTGACCGTGGGCAGCAATGTGCTGCGCCAGAACTTCGATGGATTTAATCTTTTCGGTCTTCCACGCTACTCGAATGGGGCCGATATCGGCCTTCCGCGCAACTACTACCTCGGCGGCCCAGACGATCGCTGGCTGAGGAATAACACCAGACACTTCGTCCGCATCGATCAGCACCTCGGATCGGACTGGACCCTGGGCGTCGAAGCATCGCGCGCAAAAAGCAACAATAACCGCCGCGACATGTCGTGGGCCTCCTATATCGACCCGCTCACCGGCACGGGACCTGGAACGTTCAGGGACAGAGACTTCGATCTGGACGAAACACAGGACACGCTCGACGCCGTGCTGAAAGGCTCATTCCGTCTGCTCGGCGGTGAACACAAGGTGACTTTGGGAGCCAATATCAACAAGCGCGACCAGCATATTGCAACGAGACTCCGCAATTCCAATATCACGCTGTCGCCGAACATCTTCGAGTATGACCCGTTCGACAATATTTCAACTCTTCCCTACCTTCCGGTATCCGACACCCGGAACAAGATCGTCCAGAAGGGAGTGTACGGATCACTCGTAGCCCAGCTTGCAGAACCTCTCAAAATGATCCTCGGAGGGCGGGTGAGCTGGTATAATTTCGACGGAGCCGTGGATATCCTCAATCGCAACACCGGCGCTGTCACTGACACGATTCTAACAAGGTACGAGGACAAGGGCATTTTCACCCCTTATCTGGGCCTGGTTTACGATCTGTCGGAGCGATGGACGGCCTACGCCAGCTTTGCCGAAACCTATATGCCGCAGGGAGGCAGCTTTCAGGGGCCGCCGCCAGGCACGCCGCTCGGTCCCGTCACCGGGCGTACTTATGAAGTTGGCGTCAAGGGAAGTATGCTCGACGGCCGCCTGAATACATCGCTCGCGCTGTATCATATCAAGCGCAACGGCCAGGCAATACGCGATATGGCATATCCGCCCACTCCCGGTAATTTCGGCACCGACTGCTGTTATCTCGGAAGCGGTCGCATCATGAGTCAGGGTGTGGATGTCGAGGTCAGCGGCGAGATCGTCGATCGCTGGCGGGTTCATGCCGGCTATACCTTCAACGACAACCAGAACCAGGCGGAGGGAGGCGTTTACAGCACCATCACGCCAAAACACCTTTTCAAACTATGGACAACCTATGCGTTTCCGGGCCAGCTTGAAGGTCTTAAAGTCGGTGGCGGCGTGACAGCACAAAGCTCGTACTATCAAAGGGGATTCATAAGGACATTCAATAACGGGACTTACGATGGCCCAGAGACGCCCTTTGATTTTACCGAGCCGGGCCGCGCGGTGGTCGATCTTTTTGTACAATACGACATCAGCAAGAACTGGTCGGTGGCTCTCAATGTCAACAACGTCTTCGACAAGAAGTATTACTATGTGACGGAGAGCAATCCCTGGGGTGGAAATTTCTATGGCACACCGCGCAATTTCATGCTGACCGCACGGGCGAACTTCTAATGACGCAGAGGAGGTCAACGGAGTTTAGCTCATGGTCGAGACAAGCGTCCGAAAAGCGCGCTTGAAGGCGAACACGACAAAAACGAGGTCCTCAAGCGCCCGGCTGTGGTTTGTGATTCACGGCTGGCTGGCGCTGCCGATCTGGGCGTTTTTGTTCTTTGTTTGTCTGACGGGTTCGATTGCGACGGTCAGTCATGAGATTGTGTGGCTGGCGAATCCGAAGGTGCGGGCGAACGCGCCGTCGTCGGATGCGCGGCTTTTGAGCTACGACGAGATCATGGCGGCGGTGGAGCGCGAGGAACCCGGCGCGCGGGTGCGGTTCATCTCGCGGCCGGTGAAGTCGATCTTCGCGCTGAACGTTGCGATCACGCGTCCCGACGGCAACTCCGCGAGGCTGTTCGTCAATCCCTACACCGGCGCTGTGCAGGGCGAGCAGGGCGCATTCGATTTCCGGCGGTTCGTGCGCGCGCTGCACGGCTGGCTGTTGATGCCGTTCGGCGATGGTTTCCCGATCGGGTGGTACGCGGTGTCGGCGCTGGCGATTCCGCTGCTCGGCTCGCTGATCACCGGGATCGTGGTCTACAAGCGGTTCTGGCGGGTCTACCTGCGGCCGCGCCTGCGCATTGGTAAGGGCAAGCGCATCTTCTGGGGCGACCTGCATCGCCTCGCGGGCGCATGGTCGATTCCCTTCATCGCCATCATGGCGGTGACGGGCGGCTGGTTCCTGATCCAGGCGATTCTCGGCGACAACCACATTTCGATCTCGA
>CAZOOO010000181.1:0-6233 GCA_964581435.1 uncultured Hyphomicrobiales bacterium
CCCCTGCCGCAACGGGATGCAAATGTTAGAATCGGACCACTAGCCGTTCAACGAACTAGCCATTGTTCAAGCGCGTACCCGCTCGCAGAAATTTCTGAGGATCGACGGCTTCCCCGTTGATCCTCGTTTCGTAGTGCAGGTGCGGACCCGTTGAGCGGCCCGTCGATCCGACATCCCCGACGACATGTCCGGCCTTGACGGATTGGCCGATCTTCACGCCGATCGCCGAAAGGTGTCCGTAGCGGGTCGACAAGCCGTTGCCGTGATCCACCTCGACCATTCGGCCGTAACCGCCCGTCCAGCCCGCCGTGATGACCTTTCCGTTCGCTGTCGCACGCACGGGTTCACCTGCTGCGGCGCGAAAATCGAGCCCGGTGTGCATCGCGGGCCGCCCCACGAACGGATCGGCGCGGACGCCGAAACCGGAGGTGAATTCGAGTTCGCCCGTGACCGGCTTGCGATAGGGAACAAGGGCGAGAGCGCGATCGAGCCGGTCGATCTGCGCGCGCGTCAGGTTGACGCGGTGAAGCTGGCGCTCGAACGGACCGGAACCGGATCGCAGCGTCACGGGCACATAGGGCCCGCCCGTGCCGGGATACAGCGTGGCGGTCGCCATCCTCGCCGTGCTTAGCCCGAGATCGGAGAAAACTCCACGCATCCGGCGCAGGCGGGAATCCATGCCGTCCGCGATAGAACCCAACTCGGCGACCTGGCGGCGCTCGACCCGATCGAGCGACGATTCCAGTCGCAGCAGTTTCTTGGCCTCGCCGGTAACGTCCGGCAGCGGGACTGGTTTCGGACCGGTATTCGCCGGCTTGCGCGAGTCAGGGGATATATCCTGATCGGGTAGCGTCTCGAAGGCAGCAGCGTCGTTGATCGGGGAAGGTTTTTCAACCTGCGATGAGCGGACGGCGTTTCCCGCCTTCCGGACCGACCCTTTGACCGATCCCGTTACCGAAACATCGGATATGGCATCCAGGGCAACCGCGCGAGATTCAAGCACCGCCTGCCGGCGCATGATTTCGTCGAGCTTTCTTTCGAACTGCTCCTGATCGAGCAATTGACGGCTGGCGGTACGATCGACACGCGAGCGCAATTCGGCGATGCGATCTTCGTAGGCATATTGCATGTTCGCCTGCCGCGCGATGAGCCGCGTCAGCACATCATCACGGAAGGCGAAATAGGTTGCGGTCGCGGCCGACCAGGCCCCGAGCAGCGTGACCGTTCCGACCGCAATCCAGAACACGACCGGGCCAAATCGAACCTGTCTGCCGCCGTGGGCAAAGGTGTAAGCGCTCAGCTTTTCCCTCGTTCCCGACGACAGGCTATCCGCTGTCGCGCGGCGAGACGGATGCCGGTCGTGATTGTGATTATGAGCGCGATGCGGCGGATGCCCGGCGTGCTGACTGGAACGGTGCGACATCGACACTCCCGTGCCGACCCGAAAACAGGGCTTCAGGCGGCTCAATTTCGATGCTGATTTGAACCGTTCATGGTTAATTTTCGGAAAATGGCGGTGCGCCTTTATAGGCCGCGCGCTGCCGCGAGCACTTCGTCCGCGTGTCCTTCTACCTTGACCCTGCGCCAGATCCGGGCGACCCGTCCGGCCTCATCCACCAGCACGGTTGTACGAAGAACGCCGGTGAAGGTCTTGCCGTACATGGATTTCTCACCCCAGGCGCCATACGCTTCCAGCATGTCGTGCTTTTCGTCCGAAATGAGAGGAATGGACAACTCATATTTGCTCTGAAACGATTTTTGTGCCTTTACGGAGTCGGCTGACACGCCCAGCACCGTCGTTCCGCTGGCCGTGAAGTCTTTTGCCAGCCGGGTGAAATCCATTGCCTCCCTGGTGCAGCCCGGCGTGCCTGCGCGCGGATAGAAAAAGATCACGAGCTTCTTTCCCGCGAAATCGGCGAGCGAAACCTGGGTGCCGTCGTCCCTGGGAAGGTTGAACGGCGGGGCCGGGGAGCCTTCCGCGCACCCGGCCGCCTGAGAGGCGGGCGAAGTCAGGCGCGATTTGGGTTTGCCGCTCGCCGCCATGGCGAGTGAACGATCGACTTTTCGGGCCGGTTTCATGTGGTCGGCCGTTGCGGCCCGGGCCGTTCCAGGACTACCCTCCCTGGAGGATTTCTTACGTATCTTCTTGGACATACGCCTTCCTTTCGTCGCTTTCCAACGCTCAGTATCCGTTCGGCTGTTGCGGATACCGGAAACGAGTCGGTCAGACTGCCGCCGCGGTGCATGACTGCGACCGCGGGTACGGTTACAAGGATTCGACGAATTGTCCGCCTCCCATCACAAGAACGTTCGTCCGGAAGCGGCGCGCGGACCGATGAAGGCAAAAGCTCCGGACCAAGCCGGCACCGAGAGGCAATGACTAGAAAGACGCCGACACGAAATCCGAATTTGAACGGCGGTCATCATGTCTCGCAAAGGGAAGTTGCCGGCTGGGACGAGGACGACGACGAACTCCAGAGCCGCCGCATACGTCGGTTACTGTCGCGATCGGATTCGACGGTCCACAGGGTCGGCGACCGGCTTGTAAGATTTAGAAACTGGCTGGCGGGAGAGCGCTGGCTCAGACGTCTCGCGATCACCGTCTTGGTCCTCGCGGTCATATTCGCGGGAGGGTTCGGCGCGCTCTGGTGGCGCCTTGGCGCCGGTCCCGTCAATCTCGACATGATGACGCCGTGGCTTGTCGATGCGATCAAGGACAACATCGGTCACGATAACACGGTGGAAATTGGAGGCACGCAGATCGAGCGCGCCGGCAGAATTCGCATCGCGGTTCGTATTCGGGGCGTTGTCGTCCGTGACCGCGATCATGTCATCATCGCGAGCGCGCCCAAGGCCGAGGTCAAACTATCCAGTATGGCGTTGTTGACCGGCCGGCTGCGTGCCGAAAGCCTCAATCTGGTCGACGCCGAACTTGCGGTCCGGATTACGCCGGACGGCCAGGTCACCGTGTCGACGGGTGATAACGCCAAGCCGCTTGCCACAGGCGTCGCGCCGACGCTGCGATCTGACGTTCCATCGGCGATCGTCCCCTCCGCAACGTCGTTGCCGACACAGGCAGCGCAACAATCCTCCGACCCTCCGGCTACAGTGCCGGCGGTTTCAGAGGACGGCGGCAACGCGAGCGCGTTGCTGGCGGGCCTGGAATGGCTCGACAGCCTCGGCGCAAGGGGGCTTGACGGCCAAAACCTCAACGAGATCGGTCTCAAGAACGGGAGACTGGTGGTTGATGACCAGCAGCGCGGCAACCGTTGGAGCTTCAGCAACATCAGCCTAAGCCTTCGCCGGCCGAGTGCGGGCGGCGTCGCATTCACCGTCAGCGAAGGCGGCAGTAAGGAGTGGTCGCTTCACGTCACGGTTGGGCCGCCGGCGAATGGCGTCCGTCCGGTCGATCTCCGTGCCGCCGGAATCCCGGCGAAGAACATTTTGCTGGCTCTTCGCATCAAGGATCTCACATACAGCGCGGACATGCCGCTCAGCGGCGAACTGAAGGGCGAGATTGGTCGCGACGGTTTGCCCACGTATCTGCGCGGCAGTCTTTTCGCCGGTAAAGGCACGATCATCGACTCCGACACGCCGGATTATCCCATGGCGATCGATCAGATCGAAATGAACATCGAATGGGATTCCGGACGACGTGTCCTGTTGGCGCCGTTCAAGATCCTGTCCGGCGAAAATAGAATTACGCTGCTCGCCCGTCTTGAACCTCCGAATGGCGATATTCCTGACTGGCGGATGAGTCTGAGCGGCGGCACGATCGTGCTCGCCGGTTCCGACGGCGAGGCGCCTCTGATCTTCAACCGCATTGCGGTCGGCCTGCGTTTCGACACCGAGCACAGGAGGGTCGTTCTGACTCAAGCCGATATCAGCAACGGCGAAATCGGCGTCGCAGGCACCGGCAGCATCGATTACTCGGATGCGCCGCGCCTGAAACTGGGCTTCGCCGGAACGCCGATGTCTGCCGCCGCCCTCAAGAGTATATGGCCGATTCTGATCGTGCCGGAGTTGCGCGAATGGGTCATCGGGCGAATTAAAGGAGGCTCTCTCAAGCGCATTGAAATCGGCGTCAATTCGCCGCTTCACAACCTGTCGCGACGAGGGCCGCCGATGTCGGATGACGGACTGTCGGTCGACATCGTCGCCGACAACGTGACGCTGTATCCCGTTGACGAACTACCTTTGGTCCACGGCGCCGGCTTAAAGGCGCGGGTCACGGGCAGAACAGCGACGGTCACGATCGGGCAGGCCGCCGCCGATACTCCGTCGGGTCGAAAGCTCGGCATTTCCGACGTCGTTTTCGAAGTGCCGGATATGGCGCCCAAACCCTCGCCGGCAAGGGTGAAATTCAGAATCGACAGTCCGGTGCCCGCAGCCGCGGAAATTCTCGCCTCGGATCGCCTCAGCGAATTCACCGATAATCTGATCGACCCGAATTCCAGCAAGGGAGCGGTTGCGGCACAGATCGCTTTGGGCCTGCCGCTCACGCGGCAGATCACCAAGGAGGACACCACCTATTCCATCACCGCCGATCTCACGGGTTTTGCCGCCGACCGGCTGGTGATGAATCAGAAGCTTGAAGCGAGCGCGCTGAAGGTGGCCGCCAACAACGAGGGCTACCAGGTCAAGGGCGACGTCAAGATCAACGGCCAGCCCGCGTCGCTGGACTACCGCAAGCCGGCCGAGGGCGATGCAGAGATCAAACTGCAAGCCACGCTGGACGATGCGAGTCGCGCAAAACTCGGAATCGATCTCGGCGCGGGAGCGACCGGTTCGGTTCCCGTCAAGCTGGCCGGGAAGATCGGCGGCGACAAGGACAGCAAATTGGCCGTCGATGCCGATCTCACATCCTTGAAGCTCGACAATGCCTTGCCCGGCTGGGTCAAGCTGCCGGGAAAGTCAGGGCACGCGACGTTCAATGTCGTGCGGAAAGCACAATCGACGCGCCTGGAGGATATCATTATCGACGGCAGCGGCGTCATGATAAAGGGGTCGCTGGAGATCGATCAGAACGGCGACCTGGTGAATGTGAACTTCCCGGTTTACGCGCCATCGGAAGGTGACCGGGCTTCCCTGAAGGCGGAACGAAACGCTGACGGCGTGTTGAAGGCCGTCATGCGCGGCGACGTGTTCGACGGTCGCGGCTTTCTCAAATCGGCGATCTCGGGCAAGCAGGCCGACGCCAGAAGCAAGTCTAAGAGCATCGATTTCGACATCGACCTGAAGATCGGAGCCGTCGCCGGATTTTACGGCGAAGCCATCCGCAGCGCGGATGTGAAGATGGCCCAGCGTAACGGGTCGGTTCGCAGCCTCGCCATGACCGGCAAGATCGGCCGCAATACACCCCTGACAGGCAATCTGCGCGGCCGGCCGCAGGGTCGCGACGTGGTTCTGATCGAGACCGACGACGCGGGCGCATTCTTCCGCTTTACCGATACCTACGGAAAAATGTTTGGCGGCCAGCTCACGCTGGCCATGGATCCGCCGACCGCCGAGCCTCGGGCCAAGCAGGGACTAATCAATGTTCGCGATTTCACCATCAAGGGTGAAGCGGCTCTGGATCGCGCCGCGGCGGGCGGCCCCCGGACCGCTCAGAACGGTATTTCATTCTCACGTCTGCGCGCGGAATTCAGCCGGCAGAACGGACAGCTCACGGTGCATGAGGGCGTCGTCAAGGGGCCGACCATCGGCGCGACCATCGAGGGCCAGATCGACTATCCTGCCAACGCGGTTCGCATGAGCGGAACGTTCGTCCCGATGTACGGGCTCAACAATATCTTCGGCCAGCTTCCGATCCTTGGCCCGTTTCTCGGCGGCGGCAGCAATGAGGGCCTGATCGGCGTGACCTACGAAGTGGTGGGAACGCCGAGCCAACCGCAATTGCGCGTCAACCCGATTTCGGCCATGGCGCCTGGCGTGCTGCGCAAGATTTTCGAGTTCCAGACCGGCAAAACCGCTAACCAGATCGAGTTCCCGTCGCCGGACGGCAACTGAACGCTTGAGGCAGGCGGCGGCGTACACTGGAACGATCCGCAACTCCGGACGCACTATGCAGGCCGCACCAGGACGTGGCGTTTCTTGCCCATCGACAGTTTGATCACGCCTTCGGGCGTGAGATGATCCGGTGTCAAAATCATCTTCTCGTCGGTGACGGCGACATCGTTGACGCGAAGGCCGCCGGCCTTGATCTGGCGGCGCGCTTCGCCGTTCGAGGCGAC
>CAZOOO010000182.1:0-6209 GCA_964581435.1 uncultured Hyphomicrobiales bacterium
ACGCGGGATGCGGGCGGAAAACCGCTGCACACTTTTCCTCATCCCGCTCTAATGTCCCGATTCCGAAGTTCGCTTCATTTTCCCTGCCAGTCCTTACAGGCGAGCTTCTGAACCTGAACCACACGAGATCATAGAGTGGCTAAAGTCTTTTTGTAGTGGTCGCGGTGTTGAAAGATAGCGGCACATCAGACAGCGGGCGGATCGGCTCGTTTCGAAAGCTTCCGCCTATGCACGTTGAATAAAAGGCGCGCGAGGCGTGCGAACTCCGAGGCGTCAGTTGTCGTGATCTCTGAAGGCAAGCGCCGGCCGGGGTGCCGCTCATCTGTTTCACCACACGTAAGCGGAAGAACATGATTTCCTGCTTGTTATTTTTTTATCCTGTGCGTTATGCTGCCCGGATGCTTTGAGAGTTTTAGAGACGTTCGGCTCTGCTGCTTGGAGAAATGTATATGGCTGAATTCCTGGTAGTCGGCTTTGATAAAGAAGATGAAGCCGATCGGGTTCTGACTGAACTGAACCGTTTGCAAAGCGAATATCTGATTGATCTGGAAGACGCCGTCGTCGCCATTCGCAACCCCGATGGCAAGGTCAGGATCAAGCAAAGCGTCAGTCTCGCGGGCTTCGGCGCCGCCACGGGCGGGTTGCGCGGTGCGATGTGGGGCACTCTGATCGGCCTTCTGTTTCTCAATCCACTGGCGGGCTTTGCACTCGGCGGAGCCGTCGGCGCCAGTTCGGGTGCGCTGGCCGGCAATATGATAGATTACGGGATCAATGACGATCTCATCAAGTCGATCGGCGAGACGCTCAAGCCGGGTACCTCCGCGCTCTTTCTGCTGATTCGCAAGGCCCAGCCGGAAAAAATTCTCGCGCAGCTCACCGACTTCAAAGGTCATGTGATCCGCTCCTCGTTGTCGACGGAGCAGGAAGAGAAGCTGAAAAACGCCCTGTCGAATGTTGCTCCGTCCGGGGCCTGACTTAATCACAGGCATCGACATCGTTGATCTTCGCAGCGTTGCGCCGGTTCGACCACGGCAGCAAACGGCGTTCATGCACCCCGATGCGATCTCAGGATCGGCGTCGCTAAACCTACTGTAACGGACACGGCATCTGCCCAGAACGATGGACCAATGATCGGTCCATCACGCCACACGGCAGAATATAACGCGCTTGCAATAAGAACTCCGGCCAAAGCCCGCATCGCGCGCTTCCATGCTCCCGACGATCGGGTTTGGCGAAGATGGTCTTTCGGATGCACGGCGTCGATGCGAGCGGCGCGCCAAGATCCCCAAGTTCTTCCGCGACGCTGCGTCGTCGTGATGGAAGTGCGGGGGGGACGCGCATCAACGCAAGGCCGTGAGGTCTCGTGGGTCGACTTGCGACCGTCAGCCCCGCCGCGCCTTCTCGATCGCGGCGACGTCGATCTTCTTCATGGTCATCATTGCACTGAACGCGCGTTTTGCTTCGTCGCCTCCGGCAGACATCGCCTCGGTTAGCGCGCGCGGCGTGATCTGCCAGGAGATGCCCCATTTGTCCTTGCACCAGCCGCACGCGCTTTCCTGGCCGCCATTGCCGACGATGGCGTTCCAGTAGCGGTCCGTCTCTTCCTGATCGTCAGTGGCGATCTGGAACGAGAAGGCCTCGTTGTGTTTGAACGCGGGACCGCCATTGAGACCGAGACAGGGTATGCCGGCGACGGTGAATTCGACCGTCAGCACGTCGCCCGCCTTGCCGGACGGATAGTCGCCGGGGGCGCGGTGGACGGCGCTCACCGAACTGTCGGGAAAAGTCTCGGCGTAGAAGCGGGCTGCCGCTTCGGCGTCCTTGTCGTACCATAGGCAGATCGTGTTCTTGGCAATTGCCATCGCTTGTCCTTTTGCCTTTGATCTCAATTCCGGTCCGGTTTCCCATGCACTCGGTCGTGGCGGTCCATTCTGGATCATTCAACGACATGGGAGGCGGCTGAGCTATCGCGATTTAAGTGTTCGTCGGCCAGTGCCGCTCGTGGAACCAGGTTCGATACTTCGACGACATCTTCTCGCGTTGCGCCTGCGGCGCGTGCCGCTGGCACGTGGATGCCTCGTCGCTGCCTTCGGACGCGCCCCATCTCACCTCGACGCAGTCGTTCGGATTATAGGCCATCTCGAAGTGCGGCGCCCGGTCGACGATCTCCTTGAGCGAAACCGTCCACCGCGAGCCATCGCTGCGCGTGTAGGATATTTTTCGCGAGGCAAGCTCGGATGCCAGCACCCCTTGCAATTCGCTTTTCACGTCCGCGATGCTCCTGTCGCTCGGCATCGCGTAGCGCTGTGCCCGCCGAATGAGGCGATCGGGAAATCCGCGCACGACATCGATCGCGATCAGCAAACGGAGATCTCTCGCCGGAGTGGAGTAGTCCTCCCAGGCTCCCGTCGTGGCGAAGATCGAGGAGCCGTTGGGCATGGCCACCTCTCCGGCGTTCTTTTTCTGATATTGTCGTCCGTTTTCGACCGCGGTCACGCGTGTCTTCACCTGTTCGTTCAGACTTTCGATGGCGTCTGTCATCGCTTTCACGGGATCGAGCGGCTCCGGCGACATCACGTCATCCATCCGATCGTAAAAATCCTCGGCGCTCATCTTTGATTGATCGAGCGAAAAATCGGCATACTGGGGGCTGTCGGTAATCTCGGCGTTGGCCAACCGCCGCAACGAGCCGCTTTTGCCACGCACGATCGGCCGGAAGCGTTTGAAGCCCGGGCTGCCCAGCGCGGGATCATGCACAAAAAGGAAATTGCCGCGCCAGAAACGCTTTCGCGTGATCGAGCCGTCGGGTTCCGCATCGACGGCGAGGAAGACGCCCGGCTTGCCGTTCATTTCCGGCACGCGATGCACAAGCATCAGCACATGGCCGTAGGGGTCGGCATACACAGTGCCCGGGCGAAGCGCCTCTTGGGTCAGCGAGACAGTGTAGAAGTCGGTGTTTTCGTCGCTCGCGGTGACGCGAACGGCGCCGGTATGCACGACGTCGCCGACATCCCGCAGATATTCGCTGAACGTTGTCGGCCGCTTTGGCCGCGCCTTCGGCGGAGCAACAGGCGTCCCGGCCGGCTGCTGCGGGACAAAGGGTTGCAGAATCGCAGGGGGGTGCCCGGGCGACGTGGCGCTGGTGGTGGTAGCCGACGCAATTTTCTGTTCGGGAGGCGGCTGCGGGCGTGTCAGTTCGGGGTGCTCCATATCGAACCACTGGTAGCACTTGGGCGCCTTGCCGCGGGTGCCACGCGAGCAATTGGAGTAGCCGAACGGCAGCCCCATCTTGTAGGCAAAATAGGCGCGCAGGAAATACACGAAATCAGCGCAGTCGGGGCGAAGGCCCGTCCGCTTATCGTCTTCTCCGCGACCTAGAGAATTGAACAGGAAATTGCGCGACCGGTCGTGCAGCACTTCATGCCAGGCTTTCCAGGACAGATCCTGATCGGGCGGCGCGTCGAACAGTTTCTCGATCCATGCCGAGAACAAGGATTCCGTCGCGTGATCCCAGCTATTGCGCACCTGCCAAAACGCACCGGACGGAATTGGCAGAGGGCTCGGCTTGCGCGCGTTCACGGCGATATCGCGTGTGATCGTGTTGCAGCCCGCCGTTGGGTGGTCGAGCGTCAGGGTGGCGTGCCACATTCCCGCGGCCGGGCGAGCGACCTCGGCGAACCAGGAATACGGCGCGCCGCCGTGCCGGTCAGACGATCTGGCCGCGATGCTTCCATCGGGCGCGACCAGCGAGATCACGCCCTGGAGCGGCTTTTCGGTGACGATCATGACGCGCAGCGGCGTCCCCGTCCAAGGCGCAAACGGCGCGGGCAGCATCGAGAACCCGGTCGCCTGCTCGCACGGGCCTGACGCCGCTTCGGCCGGCGGGTCTGTCGTTGCGAAAATGAACGCTGCCACCGCTGCAGCAGCAAACCGGCTGGCGAGGCCTGTCTTGGCAACCATTCTGGAGGAACCCGAAACTGCACGCGGCCCTGCCGATCTCGGATGTGAATAGCGACGTCCAGAGCTCGTCACACTAACGTCTCCACGTTTCATCGTGTCCCCCGTCGCGATCGACTGCCACACCGGCCGGCGCAGCTCTCAAAGTAGCGGCCGACATGACCGAGGGCCAGAATTGTCGGGCAAAACGCCGTAGATGTGGCGAAAATCGGCGCGGCGGCCTTCTCAAAGGTTATTGCCGCGCGGCCACGCAGAACAGTGATGCTAAACCAATGAGTCGGTCCGGTTCGGGTCATGCGTCCAGACAGCAGTCTGGGGCCTTTCCGCTTCCGATGGAATCAGAATCGGGGCTCTTTTTTCATTCGCGATGGCGAGCCGGTCCCGCAGGCGCATCACCACATCGTCTGCCGCGCGCGCTCGAGCCAGGCTTTGTCATAGTCCTCGCCGCCGACCCGGTCCTTGCTCATCTCGGCGAGGATTTCACCGGGTGTCGGCAAGCTCTTGAGGTCAACGTGCCTGGAGGGATCCCACAGGTGCGAGCGGATAATGGCGCGGGCGCACTGAAAGTAGATTTCCTCCACGGTCATGACGATGACCGAACGGGGCGTTTTGCCCTCGACCCCGAACGATGCCAGCAGTTCGGGGTCGGCCGACACCAGCGCGCGGCCGTTGACGCGCAGGGTGGTGCCGGATCCCGGAATCAGAAACAGCAGCGCGGCCCTTGGATCGCGGATGAGATTGCGCAGCGAATCGATGCGGTTGTTGCCGCGCCGATCCGGCAAGATCAGCGTCAGGTCATCCTGAACGCGAACGAAGCCCGGCAGGTCGCCGCGCGGCGAGCAGTCGAGCCCTTCCTCGCCGCAGGTCGCCAAGATGGCGAAGGGAGAGCTTTCGATCAGCGCGCGATAGGACGGCGTGATCCGGTCAGCCACCTTGATCGTCGCCGCCTCGCCGGGCTGGCCGTAAATGGCCTCGAGCTGCTCGATCGTCTCGATGGCGGTCACCACGATTTCATCTCCTCGCGTCGGCACGGCCTTGCCGCCGTTGATGGTCCCGGACGGATCGTCATCCTATACAATCAGGCGCACGTCTGTGAAAACCATAACCTCGGGCCCTGGCTCGAGGAGAATTCAAGCGAACGCCGGAGTCGCCACGCTATCATCCTGCCGGCTGCATCGCCTTGCGCGCCAGGGCCAGCCCCATCAGGACGAAGGCGGAGGTCACTTCCGGGCCGCCCACCACGATGCGGGTCGGCGTTTTCATCTTGTTCCATTCGTAAGCCCTGAAGGGACCGCGCCGCCCGCCTTCGCCGGCGTGAGCGACGATGCAGTTCAGGGCGGGCCTGAAAGCCGCCCTGTCCGCGCCGAGATGGCCGAGGGCGATGAGCGCCAGCGCCGCGTCGAACGCGTTCATCTCTGCGGCGATCAGCGTGTCCTGCACGTAGCCAAGGATGCGGCCGCGCATGTAGCCGAAACTGTCGTCGGGATCGATCGCCCGCCGCGTGGCGGAGGGCAGTATCGCAAATGCCGCGTAACAGCGTCCGAAATAGGCGCAATAAAGCTCGGGCAGATAGTAGATATGGGACCTTGGATCGGTGAACGCACCGCTCTCGACCAGACGTCTCTGGAAGCGGATGATTCGCTGCACCGTTTGCAGGCGCTGCGGCGTCTGGAGGACGCGCCACCGCGAACAGTTGCGGAAGCTGACCTCGAGAACATCGAGGTTGAGGGTGGGATCGAGATCGTTGCCGTAAGGACGATCGCCCGCGAGATTGTCGATCCAGGTGACGATGCCGCCGTCGTAATCGATGTTGTCGTTCAGCGGCACGGTCACGAGCGGCTCGTTGGCGCCACCGCCGACCTGATAGCCGGCGTAGAAATCGAGCAAGGGCTGATCGAGGATCGGATCGTTTGAACCGGCCTGCGTCGCGGCCGAAAACGAACAGGCGGTGGTGTCGCAGTCCGGAACGTAAATGCCGAAGCCGAGATCCTGCTTGATGTGCGTGAAAAACCGGTTGAACCGCGGATGGGGATTCGGCGCCAGCGCCGTGATCACGCTGAACCGGTTCCCGTCGCGCGAGAATACCTCTTCGCGGCTGGTTTTAAGGCAGAAATCGATCATCTCATGGTTTGCGCGGCGGATCGCAGCGGTTTCCGCGGGCGTGGCAAGACCGGTTTCGGCAAAACTCAGCAGCGCCTCGGTGAAGAATGCGTCGTAATAGGCCGAGCGATGGCGGATCTGCACCGGCTCCC
>CAZOOO010000183.1:0-6206 GCA_964581435.1 uncultured Hyphomicrobiales bacterium
GGAAAACCGCTGCACACTTTTCCTCATCCCGCTCTAGTGTGGCGGTTCAGAAGTTTGCTTTATTGCCCCATCCGAGTCCGTCAAGCGAACTTCCGAACCACGCTGGAACCATAAAGCTGCCAGTATTCCTTTGATTCCGAAGTTCGCATCAAAGGTTGCGGCAAGGGTATGCGAACTTCGGAATCGGGACACTAGAGAATGGTGCCAGCCTACGACGACCGGAACATTTTCGCGAAGATTCTTCGCGGCGAGCTGCCATGCTTCAAGGTTTACGAGAATGCGCATACATTCGCGTTCCTCGACATCATGCCGCGCACGCCGGGCCACACACTGGTGATCCCGAAGGCCCCTGCCCGCGGAATCCTCGACATTTCCGCGGACGACCTGGCGGAAGTTGCTCGAACCAGCAAGACGATCGCTGTGGCCGCCATGAATGCCTTCGACGCGGAAGGCATCATCATCCAGCAGTTCAGCGAAGCCGTCAGCGGACAGGTGGTGTTTCACTTGCACATGCATGTCATGCCGATGAAATCGGGAGTGGTGCTTCTGCCGCCGCAGAGCCGGCAGGAGGACACCAAAGTGCTCCAGGATCACGCGGCCCGGCTGATCGCCGCGCTCGGCTCCTAGAGTCTTTCACCTCTTCATGGAAACAGAAAAAGACTCTATTTCTATGTTTTGACGCGTTTTCTTCACGCGAACCGGATTCCACCTCGCTCGAAAACGCTATAGGCAACTCTGCGCTGCCAGACTGCGGGTGCTTCATGGATGATATCGTTGTCGCGCGTGCCCTACATGTCCTTGCCGTGGTCGTCTGGATCGGCGGCGTCTCGATGGCGACGACGGTGGCTTTGCCGGCGCTCCGACGCGGCGATCTCGGACCGGACTGGCTGAAGGCATTCGAGGCGATCGAGCGGCGTTTCATCTGGCAGGCGCGCACGTCCGTCATCATCGTGGGCTTGAGCGGCCTTTACCTGACCTGGCAACTCGACCTTTGGGATCGGTTCCGGATGCCCGCCTTCTGGTGGATGGACGCCATGGTGGGCCTCTGGCTGCTGTTCACCCTGGTGCTGTTCGTCGGCGAGCCTTTGATCCTGCATCGCACCTTCCATCGGCTGGCGACCGAGCGGCCGGACATCGCCTTTGCATGGCTGCACCGGGCGCACTGGGTTCTGCTCGGGCTCGGCCTGGCGACCGTCTTCGCCGCGGTCGGGGGAAGCCATGGCTGGTCGATCTTCTGATAGCGGCCGCCGTCAGCCATCGTAACGACAGGTCATCCGACCGCGTCGGCAATCTCGCTGATCGCGTCATAGACGCTGTCGAGGTCCTGCGGCGTGCTGCAATACGGCGGCATCAGATAGATCGTGTTGCCGAGCGGCCGGACCAGCAGCCCGCGGCCAAGGAAGCTGTCGTAAAGGCGCGGCCCGATCCCGGCCAGATAGCCGGCGTCATCCGCGACGACATCGAGCGCGGCGATGGTTCCGATCTGGCGGACGTTGATAAAGCGCCGATCTTCGCGAAAACGCCCGAGACCGCCGGTTTGCGCGCGCGCGACGGCGGCGATGCGCTCCATCACCGGTTCGCTTTGCCAAATCTCCAGATTTGCGCAAGCAGCCGCGCAGGCGACCGGATTCGCGGTATAGGAACTGGAGTGGAAAAAGGTCTTGCCGCGATCCGTCGAATAGTGCGCATCGAAGACATCGGCGCGGCACAGCGTTACCGCCAGCGGCAGCGAGCCGCCGGTCAAGCCCTTGGAGTAACAGGCGATATCGGGTGCCACGCCGGCCTGCTCGCAGGCGAAGAGCGTTCCGGTGCGGCCCCACCCCGTCATGACTTCGTCGGCGATGAACAGAACGCCGTGAACCTCGCAGATCCGCTTCATCTCCGCCAGAACCCAGGCCGGATAGATCAGCATGCCGCCGGCCCCGAGGATCAGGGGCTCCACGATCAGCGCCGCGACGCCGCTGTTCCGGCACGCCGTCGTGATCGCATCCAGCGTGGCCTGCTCACGACCCTCGGAGGGAAAAGGAATCCGCTCCACATCGAACAATAGCGGATCGTATGTCGCGTTGAAAACGCCGCGTTCACCCACCGACATGCCGCCGATGGTGTCGCCGTGATAGGCTCCTTCCAGCGCGAGGATCCGGCTGCGCCGCTCACCCCGGTTGCGCCAGAAGCCGAGCGCCATTTTCAGCGCGACTTCCACCGCGGTCGAGCCGCTGTCGGAAAAGAAGACGTAGTCGAGTCCCGGCGGCGTCATCGCAACGAGCAAGCGCGCCAGCTTTTCGGCCGGTTCATGGGTGAAGCCGGCAAAGATCACCTGATCGAGACGGTCGATCTGATTCTTGATCGCCTGCACGATATACGGATGACGATGACCATGCGTCACCACCCACCAGGAGGAGATCGCATCGAAAATGCGGCGGCCGTCGGCGGTTTCAAGCCAGGCGCCCTCGCCCCTGGCGATCGGGATCGCCTCCGGCCGCAGCGCGTGCTGGGTGAACGGGTGCCAGACCGGAGATGGCGGCTTCATCGGACCGGCTCTTTGACGAAATCGCCGATATCGAAACCGTCGGCAAAAGCCTGGCGTAACGTGGCACGGGTCAACGGCGTGACATAACCCAGCCGGCCGAGACGCTTCACCCTGCCCATATCGATGATGATGCGTTCGGTTTCGACGTTCTCTTCGCCAATGAAGCTGACGCCGAGTATCGCAACGTCGCGCGCGCGCAGCGCCTCGATCGACAGCAGGCTGTGGTTGATGGTGCCGAGCGCGGTCCGGGCGCAGAGCACCACCGGCAGCCGCCACCTCGCCATCAGATCGAGATAGGTGATGTCGCGCGTCAGCGGCACCAGCAGGCCGCCCGCGCCCTCGATCACCAGCGGACGGTCCGCATCCGGCGCCTCCAGCGTCCGGTGATCGATGGCGACGCCGTCAAGCTCGGCGGCGTAATGCGGCGATGCCGGCGTCCGTAATCGATAAGCCTCCGGGAATATGCGCTCGGCGGCGAGACCCGACAGCCGCGATACGGTTTGCGAGTCGGTTTCCTCGTCCAGTCCCGCCTGGACCGGCTTCCAGTAATAGCCGTCGAGAGCGCCGGCGAGCGCCGCCGAAAAAACCGTCTTGCCGACGCCGGTATCGGTCCCGCTGACGACGATCCGCGCGCTCACGCCGTAAACCGCATGTCTTCCGCCAAGGCCGCGAACAGGTCGGCGACGATGATCTCATCGACATGGAGGGTCAACGCGATGCGCAATCGCGCCGTGCCTTCGGGAACCGTGGGCGGGCGGATCGCCCGTATATCGAAGCCCCTGCGCTGCAACGCGGCCGCCAGTTCCACCGCCGCCTGATCGGCGCCGACGATCACCGGAACGATGTGCGAACCGGACGGCTCGATATGGCAGTGCCGGCGCAGTTCGCTGCCGGCAAACCGCACCAGGCGGGCCAGGCGCTCACGCCGCGCGGAACTGGTGAGGGAAAGTTCGAGCGCGGCGCGCGTCACCGCGGCGATAAGGGGCGAAGGCGCGGTGGCATAGATGAACGGCCGCGCGCGGTTGATCAGAAAATCGCGGATCGCCTTCGGCCCCAGAATGAAGCCGCCCGACGTCCCGAGCGCCTTGCCGCAGGTGTGCAGCGTGATGACGTTGTCGCGCCCTTCGAACGGCGCGGCCAATCCCCGCCCCTGCGGACCCAGCACGCCGGTCGCATGGGCCTCGTCGATCACGACCATCGCCTCGTGCCGGTCGGCGACGGCGAACAGTTCCTTGAGGTTCGGGCTGTCGCCGTCCATGCTGTAGAGGCTTTCGATCGACAGCCAGGGCCGCCCCGTGCCGCCGGCCCTGCGCCACTTTACGATCGCCGCGTCGAACGCATCGGCATCGTTATGCCGCGCGCTGACGGCTTCAGCGCGGCCGCGACGAACTCCGTCATGGACGCTGGCGTGGATCAGCTCGTCATGCACGACGAGATCACCGCGCTGCGGCAGCGTCGAGAAGATAGCGAAGTTGGCGACGAAGCCGCCGCCGAAATAGAGCGCCGATTCAGCGCCGAAGAAAGCTGCGGCCTCGCGCTCCAGCGCTTCATGCTCAGGATGATTGCCGCGCAGCAGGCGGGATCCGCCGGAGCCGACCGGCACGCCCCGCGCCAGCGCGGCGGCGGCGGCCTGCCGCAGCTCTTCGGATTCAGCCAGACCTAGATAATCGTTCGATGCGAGATCGATGCCTGAACGCCCGCGCAACGCCCGCAGACGCCCTTTGTCCGCGAGCGCCTGTAAATCTCTCGTATAAATCCCGTGCATCGTCATGCGGCGCGCCTACCTCGCCGGCGACGGCAATCGCGCGACAAGCTACTCGGCCGCGACATCGTAATCGGCCGCAAACCGCATGTCCCGAAGCGGCTGCACCCGCTTCGTCGATGCCTGGTAGAGATCATGCGCCTTGTAGGCCGCGAGTTCCGCCTCGCTGTCGAACTCGCCATAGACCACCACGTCGATGTCATTGCCGAGCTGATCGGTCTTCCGGTTGCGCGCCACCTCGAGCCGGCGCGCATGCGGGATCGTGGTGAGCGGCGACAGGCCGTCGATGATTTTGTCGATATCGCCCTTGTCTTTCGCGGTGAATAAAACGATGTGACGAATCATGGCGGGCCGTAGAATATAGAGGATGATCCAGCCCGCATGACTATCTTGCGATCAGGTCCAACGCAACGCTCACGAGGCGACGCGCGACATCCGCTCCAGGAGCAGCCTTCACATGCCGGGACATCCTGTTGAATGTCCCTCGACATACGGTCATATGGGCTTCTTCTGATGTCCGTCCCGGACGCACCCGATTCTGGCGCACGAGCATGTTCGACGATGGCCGCTTGCGATGAGTGATCCGCTCGCCAAATCCGCCGCGCCCATGCATTCGGCGCCTCCTGCGCCCAAACAGGCAATCGCGGCGGACCTCATTGCGTTATTGGTGGCGGTGACTGCCGGGAATCCCCGCGTTCTGACAATCCAGGATCAGAACGCGCTGCCGTCGGGTCCGTTCGAACTGGCTCATCGCTCGCTGCAATCCGGGTTGCGTGCCTGGGTCGAACGCCAGACAGGGCTGCCGCTGGGCTACGTCGAGCAGCTTTACACCTTCGCGGATCGGGATCGCACCGGCGCCGCCGACCAGCACACCATTTCGATCAGCTATCTCGGCCTTACCCGCGAGCAGGCCGGGTCCAGCCAAAACGAGGCGAGTTGGCGAAGCTGGTATGATTATTTTCCTTGGGAGGATCATCGCCTCGGTACGCCGGCGATGGAGAAATCGCTGCGCTCCAGCCTCGCGGCGTGGATCGCGGCAGCGCCGGACCGGACGACGCGGAGCGAGCGCCGGCAGCGAACGGCGAGGCTGTTCGGGCTGGACGACCACATCTGGAACGAGGAACTCGTCCTGCAACGGTACGAACTCATGTACGAGGCGCGCCTGATACCGGAAGCTCTGCGCGGCGACGGCCCGTCCGCTCCGGCGGACATCGCCGCAGCGGTGCCGGGCGATCCCATGATCCTCGACCATCGACGAATCCTGGCGACCGGCATCGCCAGGCTTCGCGCCAAGATCAAATATCGCCCCGTCGTCTTCGAATTGATGCCCGAGACGTTTACATTGCTGCAATTGCAACGGTGCGTTGAAGCGCTGGCGGGAAAACTTGTGCATAAGCCGAACTTTCGTCGTTTGATCGAGCAGCAGGAGTTGGTGGAGGATACCGGCGAGACCAGCCAGGAAACCGGGGGACGGCCGGCAAAACTTTTCCGTTTCCGCCGCGCCGTGTTGGCCGAGCGTGCGGTCGCCGGGACCAAATTACCGATCTCGGGGGCTTGACAACCCTTATACTCAACATCAGTATAATTGGGTGCCCGGTTGGAGTATAGTCATGTCGTCCGTCTTGGAACTGCGGCCATCGGCCCGAGTCTATCCCAAAGTGCGGCACGCGATCCCCCGGATTGAATGGCCCGCTTTCGCCGAGGACGTCGATGCGATCATCGAACTGAAGAAGCGCCGCAACGCGGTCGTTCTCGCGCACAACTACCAGACGCCGGAGATCTTCCACGGCGTGGCGGATATCGTCGGCGACAGCCTCGCGCTGGCCCGCAAGGCAACGGAGGTGGAAGCCGACGTGATCGTGCTCGCCGGGGTGCACTTCATGGCCGAAACAGCCAAACTGCTGAATCCGTCAA
>CAZOOO010000184.1:0-6186 GCA_964581435.1 uncultured Hyphomicrobiales bacterium
CCGCTTTGCAGGAATTGCCTGAACGGACACGTCGCGCCTTCGAGATGCACCATCTCGGCGAGAGAGGCATTGCGGTCGTGGCTCAAGAGCTTGGCGTGTCCACCACGCGGGCTTGGGTTTTGATCCGCGGCGCCTATCGTCATGTCCGCGATCGCCTGCGCGAGGCGGAAGGCTAGTGGTCCGATTCTAACATTTGCATCCCGTTGCGGCAGGGGTTTCCTGCAAATGTTGGAATCAAAGGACCACTAGCAAATATGGGTTTCTAGTGGAGTTTTGGATCTGACATTCGCTTCTCGCGTTCGATGCAAACTGGGTAGCGAATGTCAAATCCACTCCACTAGCGTCTTCGCTTGAAGACACGATAGCACGCGCCCCAAGGGGAAAAACGTCCGGTCCCGTTCGTATTACTTTAATGTGGAACTGTGGAGCGTAGGTCGCCCCGATCTGCGCTGGCCCTGAAGGCGTGTTCATGACCGACGAAATGTCCGACGAGGATCGGCTGTTCATGGAAGCTACGGATCTGATGATCCGGCTGAAGAACGATCCCGACAACCCCGTCCCGCGCAGGATGATCCGGGAGTGGCGCATGAGAAGCCTGGAGCATGAAAGCATCTGGGCCGAAGTCGCTGAAATTCACGGCATGATGGTCAAGATCATCACTGATGAACGCGAGGCCGGAAAAAAGGCGGTCCCTGGCATCACGCGGCGCTCGCTTGTCATTGCAGGACTTGTGGGTGCCGGTGCGGCTGCCGGCTATGCGGCGTTGCCGGGCCTTCTGGTTGAGGCGAGGGCGGATTACACCACCGGCAAGGGGCAGGTTCGTCGCGTCGATCTCGCGGATGGCAGCATCGCGACGATGGGGCCGGACAGCGCGATCGTGGTACGGTTCGATGAGCGGCAGCGGTTCATTCATTTGCTTCAGGGCATGGCGTTCTTCGATGCGGCAAGCGACCGGGCGCGACCGTTCAGCGTCGGCATGGGCGAGTTGGTGACGACCGCGCTCGGCACCGCGTTCGAGATCAGCGATGGGGCCGGCTATCTGTCGGTCTCGGTCGATCGCGGCACGGTGGAAGTCACCTCCACGGCTGCGGATATCGAAGCTGCCCGCCTGTCGGCCGGACAATGGCTGGCGTTCGACGCGCAGAACCGGACGAGCCGGCACGGAACGCGGGAGTCGGGCCAGATCGCGGCGTGGCGCGCCGGGCAGCTTTTCGCCGAGGATGAGCCGGTCTCGTCGTTGATCGCCAAGATCAGCCGGTGGCAACCCGGCCGCACGATCGTCGTCGACCCGAGCCTCGGCTCGCGGCGCGTCAGCGGCGTGTTCGACCTCGCCGATCCGCCTCGCGCGTTCCGGGCGCTCGTCCACCCGTTCGGCGGCCACGTCCGCACGGTCGGCTCCTATCTCACGGTGATCTCGCCGATCTGAAAATTTTTTCATCCGGAATAGGAAAACCCCGAAGCCCCATTCGTATGCACAATTAGGGGGCGCGTTCCCGCAGCCCTGCTGAAGCATTCGGGGGTGCCAGGTCATGGGGTTGAGGTTTTCGGATCGTCGCTGGAGTTTCCGCGCCGCGGCCTTTGTGTTGGCATCGACGGCGCTGACGTGCGGGTCATTGGCCTCGCTCACTTCGGCGAACGCGCAGACCGCGCAGACATCCTATGCGATCCCCGGCGGCTCCCTGAACCGCGTGTTGGCGGAATTCGGCCGCCAGAGCGGTCTCCAGATCGTCTATGTTCCTTCGATCGCGGCGGGCAAGTCGTCTCCCGGCGTCAGCGGTGCCGCGTCGCCCGCGCAGGCCATCGCCAGAATCCTTCAAGGCACCGGGCTCACATATTCATTTCCGGATTCGCGGACCGTTTCGATCGCGGCACCGTCTGCCGCCGCCGCCATCGGCGCGGCTCCCGCCGGCGCGATCTCGCTCGACACCATTGATGTGCAGGGCGCGACGTCGAGCGATCCCGGCAGGACCGAAGGCACCGGCTCCTATACGACCAGCGTGGCGTCGTTCGGCAAGAACCAAATGCTCAGGGAGTTGCCGCAGACAGTCTCGGTCATCACGCGTCAGCGCATTCAGGATCAGGGAATGACGACGATGGAGCATGCGCTGGAGCGCACACCAGGCATCACCGTCGTACCGTACAGCACCACTGATTCATCTATATACTCCCGAGGTTTTCCCGTCACAAACCTTCAGATTGACGGCAACAGCCCGCAATTTGGAGGGGGCTTGATAGGTCAGGGTTTCACCATATCGCAGTTTGATCTCGCCATGTTCGATCGTGTCGAGGTTTTGCGTGGCTCCGACGCGCTCTACGGTACCTCGGGCGCACCGGGCGGCGCAATTAATCTTGTGCGCAAGAAGCCGACCAGACAGTTCCAGATGAACGCGCTGCTTCACGGCGGAAGCTGGAACAACTACCGCGGCGAACTGGATGTCGGCGGCTCACTCACCGAGAACGGCGCCGTTCGCGGGCGCTTTGTCGGAACCTATCAGGATCAGAATTTTTTCTACAATCACGGCAAGAGCAACAGATACCTGCTTTATGGCATCATCGAAGCTGATATCACCGACAGCACCATGCTCACCTTCGGCGCCAATGTCATGCGCCAGGATCAGGCAGGATTCTTCCGCGGCCTTCCACGCTATGCGAACGGTGACGACCTCGGCCTGCCGCGCAGCTTTTCTCTCAATCGGCCAGAGGACACCTGGCGGCTCAACAACAATATGATATTCATCCGCCTCGATCAGGAACTCGCACCCAACTGGACTCTGGGTGTCGAGGCGACGCGCTCGACCAACGAGATTTTTCGCCGGGATTTAACCTGGCAAGGAGGGATCAATCCGCTCACAGGCATGGGCCTGACCGGTTATGATTGGGAGCACGATTATCACGCACCGCAATTCACGCTAGACGCCGTGCTGAAAGGATCGTTCCAACTGCTCGGTAGGGAGCACAAGCTGACTTTGGGTACTAATATCAACAGGCTAGATTTGCATCTGTTGAACCGAATTAATCCGAGTATGTGGGGAGGATCGATGCGTAACAGCATCTTCCAATACAACCCGGCCGACTATCCTGCCGGACCCTACGTCCCTAATACCGATAACACCTACAAAATCTTACAGAAAGGCGTGTATGGATCGTTCGTGGCTCAAGTCGCGGACCCTTTGAAGTTGATCTTCGGGGGGCGGTTGAGTTGGTACAATTACAATGATGTCACTAATGATCTTGACCCGACGGGCGCCGTCACCTCCACATCGTTGACGGCATACCAAGACAACAAGGTTTTCACACCTTATCTGGGCGCGGTCTACGACCTGTCCAGTCAATGGTCGGTCTATGCCAGCTTTGCCGAAACCTACCAGCCACAGGCGTTCAACCTCAGGGGGCCTCTGCCCGGCACTCCGCTCGGCCCTATCACGGGGCGCACCTATGAGGCTGGCGTCAAGGGCAGCCTGCTTGACGGGCGTTTGAACACAACGCTGGCGCTATATCATGTGAAGCGTAACGGCGAGGCGGTGCGGGATTTCGCCTATCCGGCTACTCCGGGCGACCTGGGCACAAATTGCTGCTGGCTCGGCGATGGCCGCATCGTCAGCCAGGGCGTGGATGTCGAGGTCAGCGGCCAGATCGCCGCCGGCTGGCAGGTTCAGGCCGGCTACACCTTCAACGACAATGAGAACATAGCGGGCGGCGGTCGCTACAGCGCGGTCACGCCCAAGCACCTGTTCAAATTGTGGACGACCTATGATCTGCAAGGCCAGCTTGAGGGTTTCAAGATCGGTGGCGGCGTGACCGCGCAAAGCTCATTCTACCAGACCGGAACATTCGCTGGGAATCCGTTTAGAATTACCGAGCCGGGCCGCGCGGTGGTCGATCTTTTCGCGCAATACCGTCTCGATGAGAATTGGACCTTGGCTCTCAACGTCAACAACCTGTTCGACAGGAAATACTACCAGGCCATAGGAGCTTTCTATCTCGGCAATTTCTACGGCGCGCCACGTAATTTCCTGCTGAGCGCACGGGCGAGGTTTTAGGCGTTCGCGTTATTGGGGAGCGGCTCTCGTCAATCCATCGGCTGGCGACAGGCTTGGTCGGGATTGATCCCCCGCAGCTTCCACGCAGGGCTGATCGCGCGATATCGAAATGATCATCCCGGCGTCAGTGGGAGATCTCGGAGAACACGGCGCGTGATGCCTTGATGCAGCCTCATGCCGATCGGATCGACGTGGCGTTTGCGGCGGCATCCGGGAGAGCGCCGCCGCAAACAAAGGAGTCCGGAGCGAGGCGGGCACGAGACGCGTCGCTTATTCTTGCCTTACCGGTTCTTGTTGTTCGGCTTGCGCTTCTCGATGAACGCCGCCATGCCTTCGGCGCGATCTTCCAGCGCGAAGGTCGAACGAAACAGGTCGCGCTCGACGTTCACGCCTTCCGACAGCGTCGTCTCGAAGGCGCGGTTCACGGCGTTCTTGACCATCGCCGCGGCAGGACGCGACATCGAGGCGATTTTTTTCGCGGCAGCCATCGCCTCGTCCATCAGCTTGTCAGCGGGCACGACGCGGCTGACCAAGCCGGAGCGCTCCGCCTCGGCGGCGTCCATCATCCGCCCGGTGAGGCAGAGGTCCATCGCCTTGGCCTTGCCGATGGCGCGGGTCAGGCGTTGCGTGCCGCCGATGCCGGGAATGGTGCCGAGCGTGATTTCGGGTTGGCCGAACGTCGCCGTGTCGGAAGCGATGACGATGTCGCACATCATGGCCAGCTCGCAGCCGCCGCCGAGCGCATAGCCGGATACCGCCGCGATCGTCGGCTTGCGACAGGTGGCGATGCGGTCGCCGTCGATGGCCTTGAAGTCCTCGTTGAGTATGTCGATGAAGCTTTTCGGCTGCATCTCCTTGATGTCGGCGCCGGCGGCGAAAGCCTTTTCGTTGCCGGTGATCAGGATGCACCCGATGTCGCATCCGGCTTCGAAACCATCCACCGCAGCGGCGATTTCGCGAAGCATCGCGAACGACAGCGCATTGAGCGTTTTCGGCCGATTCAGCCGGATGATGCCGACCGCACCCTCACTCTCCACGATGATGTGTTCGAACGTGCTCATGGTTTCATCCCGCTTGTCTGCCGCCGGTCGCGGCGGACAATGTGCCCTCGGCCCGGCCATGCCGCAAGGCGACGGGCCGAAGGCAGCGGAGAAGGGCGTATCAGCCGGTTTCAGGCTCGGCGTTAACTCGGCGTCAGGCCATGAACATCCGGGCGGCGGAGCCGATCGTGAGCAAGCCGCCGAAAGCGATGAAGATCTTGCCGATCAGGGAGGTCCGGTTCCAGGCAGAGCTGTCGCTCGCTGCCGCCGCCTGGTCGATATCGGCGTCATGAGCGGACGGCGCGATGTCGATCGAGGCCAATGCCAGGCTGGGTGCGTCCTGATGTTGTTCGGCCAGGGTGCGGTCGATTTCGTTGAACTCATCGGAGGAAACGATATCCACCGCAGCCGCAGGGGAGGGGACGCTGCTGACAGGCGGCTCGGCGTCTCCCTGACTGGCAGTCAGTATCTCGCCGGCGCTGCTGGCAAGTGCGCCCGCTTCGGTCTTCGGTGAATCGTCCTTGGGCGAATGCTCGGCGCCGGGCGGTGTCGCGACGCTGGCGTTTGCGTTGGCGATCGTCGGCGGCAGCGGTATGTGCTTGTCGCTGTCCTGAACCGCGGAGGCCGTCGTTTCTTCCGCTTTTATATCGGTTTTCGGTTCGGGCCGGGCCGGTTTCCGGGTGCGTGTGGCTTGCCGCTTGTACGACCGGTGTTTGGAAAATTTGCCGAGCCTGATCGGCGCCTCTGCATTTTCGGCATGGGCGGCGGCTACACCGGCGGGTTCCGCCGCGCTGCCGGTCACGCGCATCGGCCCCGCGAAACCCAGTAAAAGTCCTGCTGCGATGATCAATGCCGAGCGGCCGCGAAGCCCGATGCTCATGACTCTACTCTTCCCCGTTTGCCAGTCCCTGATCGGTAACAGAAAACGTCCGGAGTGGCCACACCGGGGCAAAAAAGGGGAATCTTTTGATCGCACCGGTCCCTGCCGCTGTAATCCACCAAAAATGAGGCAGTGGTCGCGTGGATTTGGCCAAGCGAACTTCTGAACCGCCGCGCTAGAGCGGGATGAGGAAAAGTGTGCAGCGGTTTTCCGCCCGCATCCCGCG
>CAZOOO010000185.1:0-6152 GCA_964581435.1 uncultured Hyphomicrobiales bacterium
GCGCACGTCGGAACGACGTATAAGCGCGCCCTCCCTCGAAAAAATCTCGGGATGGACCGGGCCGTGCCACACCGTCCCGACAACATTACTGCGTTCAGCCGCCTGCGCAACTATTCTCACCGCATCACCGACTTGCGAACGGAAAAGGACACGACGATGCGGAAACCCAGAGACTACGACGCAGAACTCAAAGCTCTGGAGGACAAGGCCAAGGAACTGAAAAGCCGCAAGGTGCAGCAGCTTGGCGAACTGGTCATCGCCACCGGGGCCGACGCGCTCACCGCTGATGAGTTGGCGGGCGCACTGGTCGCGCTGGCCGAAACCAAGGATGCCGGAAAGAGGGAGGCATGGGCCAGGCGCGGCGCTGCGTTCTTTCAAGGCCGGTCGCGGCGATCTGCTCCGGCATCTGACCGCGATGCTGGCGGCGCTCCAACGCAATCGGGTGGCGCGCAACCGGCATCAGGCGGCGCGGGCGCGGCATGACATGCGGACGTGGCAGGTCGAGCGCCGCAAGCGAACGCGGCATCTGATCGAACTCGGCGGCCTCGTCGTCAAGGCCGGCATCGTGGACCTGACCGGCGATGATCGCGCCGTGATCTTCGGCGCGATGATCTGGATCGCCGAAAAGCTCAACAGCCAAGACGGCGAACATGCACGCGATACATGGACGAAACTCGGAAAGATGGCGTTCGAGATGGAACGGCCAGCAGGCGGGTATGACAGGACTCAACCGCCGCAGGATCGGGCGTGACCGATGGCGGGCGGCGCGGAGACCTCACATATCGCAGCGCCATCGCGCGGCAACGCCGCGCAAAGACACACAAGCAAAATGGAACGGCAGGAAAGCCATCACGGTGCAACGCTCTGGGATGGCTGACAAGCTTCAAAGGGATGAGCACGAGAAGGCATTGGCGCTCTGGTCGGCAATGGGAAAAGAGGCGTTCGAGTTTGAGCGCCACAGAATCGCCGAGGATGCCTAAACTCCGAACCGCTCCCGCATTTCTCTGGCCTTCGCCCATTCGTCGCCGGGTATTCGGTCGATTAGTTCCTTCATCACCCGGACAAACGTGGTCTTGAGGGTTTCGTCGGTCAGGGTCTTGGCGCGATCCGTTGCAAGCAACGGGCGCATGTCGGTGAAGAAGGTCGGATTGGCAAGTTTTTGGAACATGCGCTGCTGCGCCTCGGCCCGCGAAATCGTAGTCTCCGCCTTTTCGAGATAGAGGCGGAAACATGCGATGATCCTGGCGGTGTCCAGCCCATCAAACACGGTGAGCGCGTGATCGAGGTCGAACAGGTCGCGGCCCTTGTTGCGCTGAAGCAAGGCCCGCAACTTGGTCGCCAGCATTTCCTCCCGCGAGAATGTCGGGATTGCGGCCTTGCCGGTGAACCACGGATTTTCGATGCCGAACGGTATCTCGATGGGCGGATCGTAGGCTTCCCGCTCGCGCGTGTTGATCTCGATCTTGAGGTTGATGCGCACGTCGGTGGGTTCGCCTTCCGCATCGACGCGAAAGCGAAGCTTGGGAGCGACGGGGCTTGGATCGGACTTTGCCTTGCCAAGCCACGGTTCCAGCACGGCGCGAACACCATCGAGGACTGGCCCAATCGGGCCGGCGCTCGTTCGCACGAGGTCGATGTCTTCTGAGTAGCGCAGCGGTGCGGGGAAATGCAGCTTGTTGAGCGCCGTGCCGCCCCGGAAGCGCAGTTCGCCGCGAAGGAATGGATCGGAGAAGATGGTGACAAGCGCGCGGCTGATGATGAGGTCTTGCTCGACCTGCCGCTGGCTTGCCCACGGCGCGACACGGCTCCAGGCGGTGATGTAGTCCTGCGGGATCATTGGTCGATCTCCGGCGGCCGGCGGACGATCACGCGCCAGCGTGCATCGCGTTCGGATGGCGGCGGCGACAAATCGGGATCGCCCGTCTGCTTGGGATCAAGTTCGACCCAAGACAGCGACCCGCGCGCCGACAGCGCCACGAACATCGCCTCCGCGATCTGCGGATACCCCAACCTTCCGAGCAGATGCCCGAGGCGCTGCACGACCGCCTTCTCGAAAGCGCCTGACAGGGCGGCGAGCTTTTTGGGTTGCAGCCGTTCGGCAAGCTCGGAAAGCACGGTCGCGATATTATCCAGACCTGCGCCGGACTGCGGGTAGCGCACCAGATCGAACGCCGTGAGTTCCGGCGAGGACAGCTTCATATAGCCCGATTGTGTTTTGCGATCCTCAATCCCCGTTGACACCGCCGCCATGTCCTTTCGGTAGGAAAAGACGATCCGCGTCCGCCCCGCCTCGATGTCGGGCAGGAGTTTGTTCGTGACGACCTGAAACTCCATGACGGCTTGATGTGAAGCGCCGTGAACCGCCGCCGCCGTCAGCAGCCCTACATAATAGGGCCGCTTCTCATGCCGCATCAGGGCGTCGATATACCATTCCGGCGGCGGCGCTCCTGCCGTGGCGTGCTGGGGCGGCACCACCACATAGAAACCGCGTCGGGGCCGAAGAAGCTGGCCGCGCTGCTGCAAACGCTCGGCGGCGTCGAGGAACGCGCCCCGGCTGACGCCGATCTCCTTCTGTGCTTCATCCGCAGAAAAGACCCCCCGGCCCTTGGCAAGCAAGCCGGAAGCGTAGGAGGATAAGGCTGATCGTTCGATTCGGATCATATCTCATTATCCGCTTATAGAGCGGAAATTTCAATATGATTCAGAATGTGAGTCATCCCTGTAAATCCGCTTTCAAGGCCGATTTTCCAATATGATGCTGCTACAGCTTCGGTTTCTGCCGTAGTTTGCCGAACGGACAGCGACCACCACTATCTTCTCGAATTTTCCCTGATCCTCTATATGCTTCATGGAACGCGACTCACGGCGGGCGCATGACCGACGAAATCCTGACGATTCGGGAGGTGGCCGAGCTTCTCAAGCTTAATGAGAAGACCGCCTACAAGCTCGCCCTGGCGGGTGAGATTCCCGGCTTCAAAGTCGGCGGGTCGTGGCGCTTCGAACGGCAGGCAATCGCAAGCTGGATCAAGCGCAAGGTCGAGGAGCAACAGAAAGAACGGCCGGCATGAAGGCGGGTGCAGGGGGCAGATGAACGCCGTCGAGATCGCAGAAGCAATATCGGCGCTTGCCGAGCTGCCGTTCGACGGCGGCGAGTTTCCGTTCGCCTTCCTACAAGCCTTCGGCAACAAGGAAACCACGATCAAGAAGCTGCGGGCCGGCGCGTCGAATAGCTCCGACCTCGGCGGCGTCCTGCAACGCACAGCAGGCCCTTGTCGCCCAGATCGACGAATGTCCCGCGCAGAACGGGATAGTTGCCGTCACGGAAGATGGCGATTGGGGAACTCTCCTGCACCCATACGAGGTCAGACATCTCAATGCCGGACTTACCAAGGGCGGCGTCGATGCCCTCTGCCTCTTCAGGACGGAAGCGCGAGGTCTTCAGGACCACAAGCCTCGCAGGGACATGGCGATGGTGCGCTTTGTACGCCGCGATAGACTGCGCCACGAGTTCTTCCGCGTCTTTGGCGGTCAGATATGGATGACGCCCCCGTGTCTCTGTCTGCGCACGCGCCCCGCGCAGAATGAGTCCCCGACCACGCTCGTCGAACATCTGCGCGGTGCTGGTCCATAGCTGTTGACCGTCGAGGTCACGATAAAATCCGATGCCCAGAAAACTCGTGCGGTATTCGGCCTGATCGGGCAGCAAGCGCCACGGCACCTTGCCCGCCTTGTAAAAGAGCGCATTGAGTAGGTTCCAGGCGCGCGTCGCCTTGACCTGCGTTTGGCGGTTGCTGTCGCGTTTGACCTTGCGGGGGATTTTCGCGGCGTCGTCCCACGTATCCGGCCAGACGATCTGCGTCGGGACCGGCAACTCACCTCGCTGCTCCATCTCATAGATGGAGCTGTCAGCGATTGGCGCGATCAGTCTAAGCTCCGGTCGTCGGATCACGCGCGGCAGGCCCATCGCTCTGGTCGACATAAGAGCGCGGCCGATCGAAGTGTGGTCCTCACTTTTGGCGAGCGGTGTTGGCAGCATACGAGTTGGTTTCTTAGTCATGGATATCCTCCATATGAGTGGAGGGTGCAGGAATAGACAGGGGTAGGGGCGGTTTGATGGGTCCATGGAGGGTCGATCAGTTGATTATGTGTTAATTCACATAAAATCTATTTATAGCATCCAACACGTAGAGCGTTATTATTAGCCAATTACGATATTGACGAATTATCGGAATTGGGCCATAGTCGGTCTATGGCAGACTTGGCGCGCAGTCCAAAGCAGGTCGGCAACCTCATCCGCCGCGCACGCAAGCAGCGGGGATGGAGCCAGACGCAGCTCGGCGAGAGGGCGGATCTCCGTCAGGAGACAGTCTCCTTAATCGAAAGCGGCAATCCCGCCACCAGGCTGGACACGATCCTTGCGGTGCTTGCCGCGCTCGACCTTGAATTCCAGATCGGACCACGATCGAAGGGCAGGGCGGCCGCTATCGAGGATATCTTCTGATGGCGCGCCGCCGGCAGCATGTGCCGCTGCACGTCTATCTCAACAACCGCCTGGTCGGTCATCTTCTCAAGGAGTCGGGCGGCGCGATCAGCTTTCAATATGACGAAAGCTGGCTTGGGTGGGAGAGCGCTATCCCAGTCTCGCTTTCACTGCCGTTGCGGGAAGATGCCTGGCGCGGTGCTCCCGTCATTGCGGTCTTCGAAAACTTGCTCCCTGACTCCGAACTGCTGCGCCGACGCGTCGCGGAAAGGGTCGGCGCCGAGGGAGCCGATGCCTACAGCCTGCTCGCGGCCATCGGGCGGGATTGCGTCGGCGCCCTCCAGTTCGTTGCCGATGGTGTCGATGAGCGGGGTAATGGGATCGAAGGAGAGCCCATCGATGACGCTGCGATCGAAAAGCTGCTACGGAATCTTGAGCAGGCGCCCCTTGGTCTCAGCAAAGACGACGACTTCCGGATTTCCGTTGCCGGCGCACAGGAAAAGACAGCGCTGCTCTGGGACGGCAAGCGCTGGCGCACGCCTCTTGGAACAACGCCAACCACTCATATCTTGAAGCCTCAGATCGGTGAGCTGCCGAACGGCATCGATCTATCGAACAGCGTCGAGAATGAGTTCTATTGCCTCAGGCTGCTCGCAGCCTTTGGACTTCCGGTCAACAACGTCACCATCGAGACGTTCGGGAGAACAAGAGCGCTGGTCATCGAGCGCTTCGACCGGCGCTGGACCCGGGATGGACGCCTGTTGCGTCTGCCGCAGGAAGATTGCTGTCAGGCGCTGTCGGTGCCTCCGAGCAGGAAATATCAGAGCGACGGCGGGCCCGGCCTTGCGCAGGTTCTCGACCTTCTCAAGGGCAGCGACACGCCCGACGAGGATCGCAAGACCGTCCTCAAGGCTCAGATTCTGTTCTGGCTCATGGGGGCGACCGACGGACACGCCAAGAACTTCAGCATCTTTCTCGGACCAGGCGGCATTTTCCACCTGACGCCGCTCTATGACGTCCTGTCGGCTCAGCCGAGCCTCGATGCCCGCCAGATAGAGCGCAAGCAGATGAAGCTTGCCATGGCCGTGGGAGCAAAGAACCACTACAGGATTGATGGAATTCAAGGCCGACACTTCTTCGAGACAGGACGAGCGGCGGGATTTTCGAAGACGACCGTTCAAACCGTGATCGACGAAATCGTTGCCACCGCAGGCGAGACGCTAGAACGGTTGGCAGACGAGTTGCCGCCCCGGTTTCCCAAGGCGATCCATGCTTCTGTCAGTAAGGCTTTCGCCGCACGTCTCCGGGTTCTTTCAACTTGAATATGAGATGCGATTGAGGTGCCGGCGGTCTCTGCGCATGTTAAATATCAAACGACAGAAGAGGATGTCGAACGTCAACGATAGAAGTGCAGCATCGTCGCCGCTCGACAATTTGAGCATCAATCAATCAAACGCCAATGATAGATGCTGACATGTCGGTTTTGACGAACGCGCGAATTAGTCCAACGATTTCAAGAGGACGGTTTTCTTGACGGTCAATCTGACGGTATTGGCAGAATCGTGAATGAGAAAATGAGGCTTTATCAATCTGATAAGGGCTCAATTGATGATTGAGTGGGGTTCATGCTGGCGCTTGATGGCGGTCGCCATGATCTCGTCGAAGGCAGCCT
>CAZOOO010000186.1:0-6101 GCA_964581435.1 uncultured Hyphomicrobiales bacterium
GTCTGCATCTATGTCTGGGGCAACGGCGCCGCCGCCATGGCCCACGCCGCGCACTAAGCGCAGCCTAAACAAAACAACCAAAATCAAGGGCGGCCAAAAGGCCGCCCTTTTTTTATCTTTCCCTTTGATTTTTTTTATCCGGAAAGGCTCTATGGTACGCAGCGGCTATCGCCGACAGCGACGGTAACGCGCAGCATCAAACGTTCGGCAAACATACTTCGGCGCTTGGGGGCCGGCTTGACGCACTATCTTTCGACACGGGGAGAGAACCAGAAACTCGGTTTCTCCGATGTGATGCTGGCGGGACTTGCTCGCGACGGCGGTCTTTATGTGCCGGAGGTTTGGCCGCAGCTGCGGCCCGACACGATCTCCGGCTTCTTCGGCCGGCCGTACTGGGAGGTGGCCGTGGAGGTGATCCGGCCCTTCGTGGCTGGAGACATCGCCGATGCCGATCTCGGCCGCATGGCCAACGAGGCTTATGCGACGTTTCGGCACCCTGCGGTGGTGCCGCTCGATCAGATTGGCCCCCAGCAGTTCTTGCTGGAGCTGTTTCATGGTCCGACGCTCGCGTTCAAGGACGTGGCGATGCAGTTGCTGTCGCGGCTGATGGACCACGTTCTGGCGCAACGCGGCCAGCGCACGACCATCGTTGTGGCCACCTCGGGTGACACCGGCGGCGCGGCGGTGGACGCATTCGCCAACCGCGCGAATGTTGATCTGATCGCCTTGTTTCCGGACGGCCGAATTTCCGAAGTGCAGCGGCGCATGATGACGACGACGGCCGCGCCGAATGTTCACGCGCTTGCGGTCAAGGGCACCTTCGACGACTGCCAGGCGATCGTGAAGGGCCTGTTCAACAATCACCGGTTCCGCGACGAGGTGTCGCTCTCGGGGGTCAATTCGATCAACTGGGCGCGGATCGTTGCGCAGGTTGTGTATTACTTTACCTCGGCGGTCGCGCTCGGCGCACCGGAGCGGGCCGTTGATTTTACCGTGCCGACCGGCAATTTCGGCGACATCTTCGCCGGCTACGTGGCAAAGCGCATGGGGCTGCCGGTACGCCGGTTGCGTATCGCTGCCAACGTCAACGATATTCTGCCGCGCACGTGGACGACCGGCATCTATGAGGTGCGCGAGGTTCACGCGACCACCTCGCCGTCGATGGACATTCAGGTGTCGTCGAACTTCGAACGGCTGTTGTTCGAGGCGACGGGGCGCGACGCCGCGCTGGTGCGCACGCTGATGGCGTCGCTGCAGCAATCCGGTCGCTTCGCGCTGCCGGATTCGGTGCTGGCCGCGATGCGCGCCGATTTCGATGCTGGACATGCCGATGAAACCGAGACCGCCGCCGCGATCCGCGCGGCGTGGCGCGGAGCCGGAGATCTGCTCGATCCGCATACGGCTGTCGCGCTGACAGTGGCCGATCGAGCCGCGTCCGGCTTGCGCGTTCCTAACATCGTGCTCGCGACCGCCCATGCCGCCAAATTCCCCGACGCGGTCGAGGCGGCCTGCGGCGTGCGGCCGCCGTTGCCGGCCTGGCTCGACGGCTTGATGACCCGGCCTGAGCGGATCACGGTCGTGAACAACGATCAGGCAGAAATCGAACGGTTCGTGCTGTCCGTCAGCCGCGCCGCCAAGCACGGAGTTGCCGGATGAGTGTCGATGTGACGAAGCTGTCGTCCGGCCTCACGGTCATTACTGACGATATGCCGCATCTGGAAACCGCCGCGCTGGGCGTGTGGACCGGAGTCGGCGGCCGCGACGAGAAGCCGAACGAGCACGGCATCTCTCATCTTCTCGAACATATGGCGTTCAAGGGCACCACTACGCGTTCGTCGCGGGAGATCGCCGAGGAAGTCGAGGCCGTCGGCGGCGATCTCAACGCCGCGACCGGTGTCGAGACGACGGCTTATTACGCGCGGGTGATGAAGGCCGACGTCCCGCTCGCGCTCGATGTGCTGAGCGACATCCTGTCCAACCCGATCTTCGACGCAAAGGAACTCGAATGCGAGAAGGGTGTCATCGAGCAGGAAATCGGTGCGGCGCAGGACACGCCTGACGACGTCGTTTTCGAGCAACTCAACGAGCTCTGCTATCCCGACCAGCCGATCGGGCGTTCGCTGCTCGGAACGCCCGAGACGCTGGAGCGATTCAACAGCGATATGCTGCATGGTTACCTCAAGACGCATTATCGCGGGCCGGACATGGTGGTGGCGGCGGCGGGCGCGATCGAGCACAAGGTGGTGGTGGCCGAGGTCGAGCGGTGCTTTGCAGGTTTCGATCCCGCCCCGGCTCCGCAGCCGCCGGCGGCGACTTTCGGCCATGGCGGCTCCAGGGTAGTGCATCGCGACCTGGAACAGGCCCATCTGACGCTTGCGCTCGAAGGGGTGCCGCAGACCGACGGCTCGCTGTTTTCGTTGCAGGTGTTCACCAATGTGTTGGGGGGCGGCATGTCCTCGCGGCTGTTTCAGGAGGTCCGTGAGAAGCGTGGTCTTTGCTATTCGATCTACACATTCCATGCACCCTATGCCGACACCGGCCTGTTTGGGCTCTACACCGGCACTGATCCGGGCGACGCGCCGGAAATGATGGAAGTCGTGGTCGACGTTATCAGCGACGCCGTGGAAACGCTGACCGAAGCTGAAATCGCGCGCGCGAAGGCGCAGATGAAAGCCGGCCTGCTGATGGCTTTAGAGAGTTGCAGCGCCCGCGCTGAACAATTGGCCCGGCATATGCTCGTCTACGGACGGCCCCAGAGCGTTGGGGAACTGATGGCCAGGATCGATGCCGTCAGCATCGAGTCAACGCGCGATGCCGCGCGCAGCCTGCTGGCGCGCAGCCGTCCCGCGGTCGTCGCGCTCGGTAGCGGCAGAGGGCTGGACACTGCGGTCGCTTTTGCGGAAGGATTGGCGCAGTCGAAGGCTCGAATTTTGCTCCACTAGATCACGATGATCCCGGATCGAATCGATCCAGGATCATAAACGTAATAGATTCTAATAGCTTAGAGCGGGATGCGGGCGGAAAACCGCTTCGCACTTTTCCTCATCCCGCTCTAGTGTCCCGATTCCGAAGTTCGCATACCCTTGCCGCAACCTTTGATGCGAACTTCCGAACCACCACACCAGAGCATTTTCGCTTCCGATCGAATCAGAAGCGAAGCTTTAGGTTGTTGTTTCGACGCGTTTTCTTCACGCGAACCGGATTTCATCCGCGGGTCAAGCCCGAGGACATGCTTCGCCCGAAAACGCTGTAGCCGGAGGTTGGAAACCGGAGAACGGCCATGGCTCTGTTTCGTCTGTCGTCGGGTACGCCTGCGCTTATGCCGCGAGGGCGTGGTCTGTTGCTGCGCGCACCCGAGATGTCTGATTTTCTGCAATGGAGACAGCTTCGCGAGTGCAGCCGCGCCTATTTGACCCCATGGGAGCCGATCTGGCCATCGGACGACCTGACCCGCGCCGGATTTCGGCGTCGGTTATGCCGCTACGCCGAGGATATCGCTGGCGACAGGTCCTACCCGTTCATCGTGTTCCGCAAATCCGACGGCGTCATGCTGGGTGGGGTTACGCTCGCCAATGTCCGTCGCGGTATCGCACAGGCAGGCACCATCGGATACTGGATAGGCCAGCCCTATGCGGGACAAGGCTATATGACCGCGGCGCTGCGTATGCTGCTTCCGACCCTGTTCGGCGAACTGAAACTGCATCGCATCGAGGCTGCCTGCATTCCCGGCAATACGCCGTCCATTCGCGTGCTGGAAAAGTGCGGCTTCATGCGGGAGGGGTTGGCGCGGCGCTATCTTTGCATCAACGGAATCTGGCAGGATCACCTGTTGTTCGGTATGCTGCGTGACGATTTCCACAGCTATGGTCTTTCACCGTTTCATGGAGACGGTGAAAGACCATAGCTTCTTGATCTGGCGCGTTTCCTTCACGCGAGCAGGTCGTTCATCTTCGGGTCAAGCCTGAGGACATGCTTCGCTCGAAAATGCTTGCGAACTTCAGGCGAGCGATTCAGGTTACGTGAGCACCGCGACAGAACGTGCTCGCGCGTCATTCCCGGCTGACCGAGTCCTGCGCGTTCGACGTCGGAGTCCGGTTCAACTGCGTTGAATCAAATCTGTTTTATTCTTGGATCGAGCATGATCTTGCCCGAAAGCCGGTTTGTACTTTGCAGCCGGCGCACCCCACGGGCGGGATCGTGCTCCAGCACCTTTGGCTTGCGGCTGTTGACTTGTTATAAAACCGCGCGTGGAAACAACGATCGGACGACCTGAATGCTTCTTATTGCGGACACCATCGAAGTGGGCCAACCGGCTGCTGTCGGGCGCTTGGGTCGCTTTCCGTTGCGCCTGACGGCCATGGTCGCAGTCTGCTGCATCGTTGCCGCTTTCCCGGCGCAATCACAGTCGCTCGGCGACCGCTTCAAGGACATGCTCGGCATCAAATCGCAGCCGGAGCAGACGGCGCCGGTATCCGGCGATCAGGTTTCCGTGCCCGACAATCTTACCTGTCCGTCCGTCGCCATCCGTTCCGGCGCGTCGACCTACGCGGTCGGCGTACC
This sequence comes from uncultured Hyphomicrobiales bacterium, assembly GCA_964581435.1. Taxonomy (GTDB): domain Bacteria; phylum Pseudomonadota; class Alphaproteobacteria; order Rhizobiales; family Xanthobacteraceae; genus Nitrobacter. Next base: position 4,561 of record CAZOOO010000186.1, read on the forward strand.
GGGCAAGCCGGCGAGCGGGACCGATCTCCGCTACCAGGCGACTATCCGTGAGACCGCGCGAGAATGCGATTACAACACCGACACGCATCAGATCGCGATCAAGGTCGGTATCCGGGGACGAGTCATCGTGGGGCCGGCGGGAGCGCCGCCGACCGTGGAGGTGCCGTTGCGCGTCGCGGTAGTCGAGGACGGCATCTCCTCGAAAACGATCGCCACCAATGCCTATACGATTACGGTGAACCTGTCGGGCGACGAAGGCGGGGCTTACAGTTTTGTTTCGGACGACATCTCGTATCCTGCGCCGCCGATCGCGGCCGCCGACCGCTACGTGTTTTACGTCGGGTTCGATCCGCAGGCGCTGAAGCCTGAGCCGCGCTCGCACGGCAAGCGAAGATAATCAAGCGCATGCCTGCCTCATCCGCTTTCGCGGATGATGACGCCGGGATCAATCGTTCATCTTTCCAATAGCTGAAATAAAAAAGCCGGCGCGATGGGGTCGCGCCGGCTTTCGTCGCGTCTGAGAGAACTCAGTTGAGCTTGGCGCGAACTTCGCTGACGCCCTTGGCGAGCAGCTCGTCGGCAAGCTGTCCCTTCACCGATTTCGACAGGATGGAGGAGGCGGCGGCGACAGCGGCGTCGGCAGCGGCCGCGCGGACATCGGCGATAGCCTGGGCTTCCGCCGAGGCGATCTTGCCTTCCGCGCTCTTGGTGCGGCGCGCGACGAAATCCTCCATCTTGACTTTTGCTTCGGCCGCGATGCGCTCGGCTTCGGCTTTGGCCGAGGCGATAATGTCCTGCGCCTCCCGCTCGGCGCTCGCATGGCGGGCTCGGTAGTCGGCCAGCAGGTTTGCGGCTTCATCTTTCAGGCGACGTGCGTCGTCGAGTTCGCCCTTGATGCGCGCGCTGCGACGGTCGAGCGCGGACAGCACGGTGCGGTGTACGCCTACATAGGCGAAAACACCCATCAGGATCAGGAAGGCTATGGCAACCCAGGTTTCCGGTTCGGCAAACATGGTCTCGTCATCCCTTCATCGAGGCTTCGACGGCGCTGTCGACGAGTTTGGAGTCGGGCGTCGCGCCGGTCAGTTGCTGAACGATGGCGGTTGCCGCGTCACTGGCGATGCCGCGGACATTGCTCATCGCCGCTGTGCGCGTCGAGGCGATGGTCTTCTCGGCATCGGCGAGCTTGACGGCGAGGCGCTCCTCGAGCGCCTTGCGTTCGGCCTCCGCCGCGGTGTTCAGCTTCTCGCGGGTTTCGTTGCCGATCGCCTGCGCCCGCGCCCGCGCTGCGGCGAGTTCGGCCTCATAAGCCTTCAACGCGGCGTCGGACTCGTCTCTCAGCTTTTGCGCTGCTGCGAGATCGCCCTTGATCGCGTTTTCCCGGTCGTCGATGGTCCGGCGGACGCGCGGCAATGCCAGTCGCGACGATACCATATAGAGCGCGACGAACGCGATCGTCAGCGATACCAGCTGGGACGCGAACGTCTCCTTCTGGAACGGCGGAAACGGAGCCTTGTGGCCGCCGTCGGCTTCGGTGTGGG
>CAZOOO010000187.1:0-6076 GCA_964581435.1 uncultured Hyphomicrobiales bacterium
AATCGATCACGTTCATGATCCTGGATCGATTCGATCCAGGATCATCGTGATCTGGAAGCCTTCCGCTTCTGATTGAATCAGAAGCGGAATTCTCAGATTTTGATCTGATGCGTTTTCTTCACGCGAGCAGGTCATTCATCCCCGGGTCACGGCCGGTGGATATTCTTTGCTCGAAACGCGTAAGGCACCGCGCGAAGAGAAGAATCGTGAAGAATCGTCTCGTTCAAAAGTAAAGCGTGACGGCTTGCTGGGCTATCGCTCGCTACTCGCTACCGCCGCTCTTCTGGCGGCGTTTTTCCTTTTTTCGTTTTTCCCGCCCGCCGTCGGTTACATCGTTATCCTGCAGTGTCTGGGCGAGCGCGCGCTCAGCTTCGATACGCTGCTGCTCGGCGAGCAACCGACTCTCGGCCTCGATCGCTTGCCGCCGCTGATGTTCGCTCCAGGCTTCGATGATCTTTTCGATCCAGGGTAGAACCTCCTCGATCGACGGCAGGCGTCCTGGCGGGCCTTGTTCGCCACGCGGACCTTGTTCGCCGCGCGGGCCTGCGGGGCCTTGCTCGCCGCGCGGACCTTGCAAGCCTTGTTCGCCGCGGGGGCCTTGCAGACCTGGTTTGCCGTCCGCTCCGGGCTTTCCGTCGCGTCCCGGTTTGCCGTCGGGACCCGGCTTGCCTTGCGGCCCCGCTTTTCCTGCCGGACCCTGAGCGCCGGGTTTTACCGGCGCGCCGCGCGGCCCCGGGTTGGCATGGGGGCCGGTGCGGACCGGCGGGGCCGGAGTGCCAGGGAAGCCCGGGGGGCCCTGCTTGCCGCGCTTTTCACCTGCCACGTCATATCCTCTCGTGATCCCGATGTTGCTTGCGAATGTATCAGGCCGCTTGCACGCATATCAATTCGAAGCGTTGGACCGATATCAAGCTTTCAACTGTCATATTCGGCAGCCCACAGAGCGAAGGCATAGGCGAGTGCGACCTCGTCGAGCCGGTTGAAGCGGCCGGATGCGCCGCCGTGCCCCGCACCCATATTGGTCCGCAGCAGGACGGGACCGCCCGACGTCATGGCGGCGCGCAGCCGCGCGATCCATTTCGCCGGCTCCCAATAGGTGACGCGCGGATCGGTCAGCCCGCCCATGGCGAGGATCGCCGGATAGTCCTTCGCCGCGACGTTCTCGTAAGGCGAGTAGGACAGGATGGTGCGGAAATCCTGCTCGCTCACGATCGGGTTGCCCCATTCCGGCCATTCCGGCGGGGTCAGAGGCAGCGTGTCGTCGAGCATGGTGTTGAGCACGTCGACGAACGGCACTTCCGCGACGATACCAGCGAACAACTCGCCGGCGCGGTTGGCCACCGCACCCATCAACATGCCCCCGGCGCTGCCGCCGTGGCCGACGATCCTCTTGGCTGAGGTATAGTTCGCCGCGATCAGCGCGCGGGCACAGGCGGAGAAATCGTCGAAGCTGTTGGTTTTCTTCTCGCGCTTGCCGTCGAGATACCAGCCCCAGCCCTTGTCCGAGCCGCCGCGGATATGCGCGATCGCATAGGCGAAACCGCGATCGACCAGCGACAGCCGGTTGGCCGAGAACGACGCCGGCATGGCATGACCGTAGGAGCCATAGCCGTAGAGCAGCAGCGGCGCGCTGCCGTCCCGCGCAAAATCCTTGCGATGCAGGATCGAGACCGGCACCTCGGCGCCGTCGTCCGCCTTCGCCATGATGCGGGTGGTGACATAATCGGCGGGGTCATGCCCTGACGGAATCTCCTGGCGCTTGCGCAGGGTGCGCGAGCGGCTCGCCATGTCGTAATCGAACACCTCGGACGGCGTCGTCATCGACGAATAGCTGAAGCGCAAGGTTGTGGTGTCGAACTCGTAGCCGCCATGGGTATCGAGCGAATAGGCCGCCTCGTCGAAGGCGATTGCGTGCTCATTTCCGGTCGCCAGATCGCGGATGACGATCGACGGCAGCGCATTGGCGCGTTCGAGCCGCGCCATGTGACCGGAATAAAGTTCGAAGTCGATCACATAAGTTCCGGGACGGTACGGGATCAGGTCGCGCCAGTTCGCTCGGTCAGGCTCCGAGAGCGGCGCGGTCATGATCTTGAAATCGATCGCGCCGCCGGCGTTCGTGAGGATGAACAGTTCGTCGCCGCGGTCGGCGACGGAATACTGCACACCGTCCTCGCGCGGCGCGATCAGGCGCGGCGCGGCCTGGGGCGCGGCGAGATCGATCAGGCGCTGTTCGGACGTTTCGTGATCGCCGCCGGCGATCACGCAGAAGCGGCCGCTCGCGCTCTCATGGATGTGCGTGAACCAGCCTTTGTCCTGTTCTTCATAGACCAGCACGTCATCGGGTTGCGGCGTGCCGAGCCGGTGGCGGTAGACCTGCATCGGACGATGGTTGTCGTCGAGCTTGACATAATAGAACGTGCGCGAGTCCGCGCTCCATACGACGCCGCCGTCGGTTTCCTCGATGACATCGGCGAGATCGGCGCCGCTGTCCCAGTCGCGGATACGGATCGTAAAATATTCCGAGCCGCGCTCGTCGGCGCTCCATGCTTCCAGGCGATGATCCGGAGAATGACAGGCGTCGCCAAGCTGGAAGAATTTCTTGCCTTCGGCAAGCGCGTCGCCGTCGATGAGAAAGCGGGCGTCGCCGCCCTCGCGCGGCTGTCGGCCGATCATCCGGTGCTGGCCGCCCTCCCGGTATTTCGTGAAATAGGCAAAGGGCCCGTCGGGGGAGGGGACGGTGGAATCGTCCTCCTTGATGCGGCCGCGCATTTCGGCGACGAGTTGCTGTTGCAACGGCTCGGTCTGCGCCAGCACGGCGTTCGAATAGGCGTTCTCGGCCTCGAGGTGAGCGCGGATGTCCGGCGCAAGCAGCGAGGGTTCGCGAAGCACCTGCTGCCAGTTCTTATCTTTCAGCCAGGCGTAGTCGTCGGTCAGGGTGACGCCGTGGCGCGTATACTTATGTGAGCGGCGATCGGCTTTCGGAGGCGTCGGTGTCGATGTCATGAAAACAGGGGCCTGGTCGAGGCGCAGGCTGAGCGTGCGCGAGCTGAACGTGATGTCTCGTTCATAGGAGGGCGCGCGCGCAACGGCAAGCCGGCGGGTCTCGGCAGTCCGATTTGATCCGGCGACGCCGCCAGATGCTCATCTTCCGCCAGATATCATCACGTCGGCGTCAGCCGTGATCGGGCACGTCAAGTCCCATGGTCGTGTACTGTCGTATCTTGTTGCGCAGCGTACGTACCGATACGCCCAGCACCCTTGCCGCACGGGTGCGGTTGCCGTCGCAACGTGCTAGCGTTCGCAGCACGAGCTCCCGTTCGACTTCGCCGACCGTGGAACCGACCAGCAGCGGAATCACTGCGTCGGGCGTGAGCGCAGCCTGATCCTGGCCTTGGCTTCTGATCCGGAATTCCTGGTTCATCGGTCCCTCCCGACGCGCGGCTTCATACCCAGCCGGCGGATTGAGACCCCCATCCCGGCGACGAGGCTGTAATGATATGGTTACCAGATCATTAATGTCCTTGGGCCGTCGGAATTGCGCGCAAAACAGCGAAAAAAATGGCTGATTGAGCGTCGGAAACGCACGTAGTAGTTGAATGTTGAACTTGGGGTGATGTTGACGAGAATTGTATTTCCGGTCGGTGCAAGCGCCGATTGCGGCGTGTCCTGCAAGCGGCTGCATCGATTCGCCCGGCGGGGGCTCGCGAAGGCGTCAGTCTCGGCCGCCAGATCTCTTTTGTTCGCGCCGGCTTGATCGCGAGCGACGTGCAGGATTGCACCTGCCGGGCTTGCCCCCTACGCTTGCGACCGTTCCGAATCGCCTTCCCCTCACGCCAGGAGACTTCCGCATGTCGTCGTCGCTGTTTCGCGCAGCCTTGTTCGCGCTGGCTGTCTGCCTTGGCCTGTGCTCCGCAGCCCGCGCCGACAGCGGCACGGTGATGCTGACGATCTATAAAGGCGGCTGGATCATCGGCGCATCCGCCGGCGGCGGCACGCTCACCTTCCGCGGACGGCGATATCCGCTTTCGGTCGGCGGATTGGATTACGGCCTGGTGTTCGGCGGCTCCAAGACCGTGCTGCACGGCAGGGTCAGCCACATCAATCAGCCGTCCGATGTCGCCGGCGTTTACGGCGCGGCCGGCGCCGGGCTGGCGATCGGCGCCGGCGCGCGCGCCATCGTGCTGAGCAACCAGAAGGGCGCGGTGCTGGAGCTTTCCGGCCGCCAGTACGGCCTGATGGCCAATGCCGATCTCTCCGGCCTTGCCATTACGATGAAGTAGCGGCCCCGACGCGGCAGGCTCGCGCTCAAGACAATTCGCTCAAGGCATTTTCCGGCTCGGCGGAATCCGGTTAGCCGCATACGCTCTAGATATGGGCGCCGCGATTGTAGCTCTCGATCAGCTGATTGTAGTCGCGGAGCAGCCGCGGCGGCGAGCCCTCGACCATCCAGCCGCCACCGCCGCCGAGCATCATGCGGTCGCCCTGGCTGTAGGGCACCTTGTCACGGATTCGGCGCATCAGTTGTTTCGCCGAGGTCAGGTATGATTTGGCGCTGCTCAGGAAGAACGATCCGAGTTTCGCATCGCCGTTCTTGCCCGATGCATCTTCCGCCGCCTTCACCGTAGCTTCATATTCGGTCAGCGACTTCGTGATCGCCGCGATGTCGGGCTTGTCGGTGTCTTCGGCGCGCAATACGAGCTTGGCCTGGATCATCAGCGCCGCGACGTGATAACGCACCTTGCGGCCTTCCTTCGCCTCGATCGCGGCGAGCTGTTCCGCCGCCTGCTTGTCCTTGACGGCCTCGACGCCGGCGCGCAGCTTTTTGTCGGCGCTCGCGAACGAGTCCCACGCCGCGATCAGGCGCGGATGCATCTCCTTGCCCTTGGCCATCTTGTCGTCCTTGTAGTTCTCCTGCTGGTAATAGTCGTCGGCCTCCTTCAACAGCGGCTCGAGCTTGCTGACGGCCTCGGCGTAGGCGGAAGCGGCAGACTCGAGTTCGGCGTCGCGCGGCTCCATCACGTTGGCGGCTTGCACCTTCTTCCGGCAATCCGACGTGTCGTAGATGGTGTAGGTGCCGTAGATGATGCGCTCCTTGCCGGTCGGCCCGGTATTCTTCACCCACGAGAAATAGCGGTTGCGCGACTCATACGACCGCTCCGACAGACGGTTGATGCAACCGACATAGGCGTTGAGCTTGTCGACAAGCCGCGATGGCGGCGGGGAGGAGGGCGTCTCGTCCTGTGCGGCGGCGGGCGCGAGGGAAAGGCCGAACGCTGCGGCGGACAACAGGGCAATCGCCCGAAACGGCGTCATGGTTCTCTTCCTCGCGACACTGATAATCTTGGCATTTGTCGTACGAAATGCGGCGGAGGTTCACGCGTGACCTTGCGACAGGACGGGTAAAGCTTCGCCTGATCCGCCTTTTCACATCACAACACCTTATTGCTCTCCTTCACCTTGTCCGCATCGAGATACACGCTTGAGCCCATCTCCCTGAACTTCGCGCTCATCTCCTTCATGCCCGCCTGTGCTGTGTCGGGATAAAGCGCGGCCTTCTCGTTGTCGCCGAGCGTTGCCGCATAATCGCGCACGTCCTGCGTGATCTTCATCGAGCAGAATTTCGGGCCGCACATCGAGCAGAAGTGCGCGACCTTGTGTGCCTCCTTCGGTAGCGTTTCGTCGTGGAAGGCAACCGCCGTCTCGGGATCGAGACCGAGGTTGAACTGGTCCTGCCAGCGGAAGTCGAATCGCGCTCGCGACAGCGCGTCATCGCGCAGCTGCGCGGCCGGATGACCCTTGGCGAGGTCGGCGGCGTGCGCCGCGATTTTGTAGGTAATCACGCCGGTCTTGACGTCGTCGCGGTTGGGCAGGCCGAGATGCTCCTTCGGCGTGACGTAGCACAGCATCGCGCAGCCGAACCAGCCGATCATCGCGGCTCCGATGCCCGAGGTGATGTGGTCGTAGCCTGGCGCGATGTCGGTGGTGAGCGGTCCGAGCGTATAGAACGGCGCTTCGCCGCACTCTTTAAGCTGCTTGTCCATGTTGATCTTGATCTTGTGCATCGGCACGTGGCCGG
>CAZOOO010000188.1:0-5992 GCA_964581435.1 uncultured Hyphomicrobiales bacterium
TCGATCACGTTCATGATCCTGGATCGATTCGATCCAGGATCATCGTGATCTAGGCTGACTCAAGGCAGTCGGGAGCCCGATGCCGGAGAACTCATGAATGAGGGAGTTGCGACCGGCTACGGAAACAGTCCGCGCGTGGTCTTCGCGGCCCGCACTTTCTCAACGCCGAGCGCCATCGCCGCGGTACGATGCGAGATACCGTCTCTTTTCGCGCGATCGACCATCTGCCCGAAGGCGCGATCCAGGATCTGGTACTCACGCCGCGTCACCTCGTCTTCTTCCCAGAACAGTTGCTGCAGGCCCTGAACCCATTCGAAGTAGCTGACCACCACGCCGCCGGAATTGCAAAGAATGTCGGGAATCAGGAAAATCTCGTGCTGACGCGCCTCCAGGATCAGATCGGCTTCAGGCGTGGTCGGCCCGTTGGCGCCCTCGGCCAGAATGCGGCATTTCAGGTTCTCGGCGACGCGCGCATCGATCACACGTTCCACCGCGGCGGGAACAAGCACGTCACATGGCAGGGTCAGGATCGCCGCGGGATCGTATTGAAGCTGGTTGGAATATCCCGCGATACTTCCATGCGTCCGGGCGTGGCGCAGCAGCACGGGAATATCCAGCCCCTTCCTGTCATACAGCGCGCCGGTGTGATCGCTCACGGCGATGATTTTGACGCCGGAGTTATAAAGCTCAAGCGCCGCATGGGATCCGACATTGCCAAACCCCTGAACGACGGCGGTCGCATGACCGAACGCGATGTCGAGTTCGTTCATGACGCGGCGGACGAGATAAGCGACGCCGCGGCCCGTGGCCTCGCGGCGACCCAGCGTGCCGCCCGAGCTTACGGGCTTGCCGGTGACGATCTCGGTAACGGTGCGGCCCTGGTACATGGAATAGGTATCCATGAACCAGGCCATCACCTGCTCGTTAGTCCCCATATCCGGCGCCATCACATCGGTGTGCGATCCGACGAACGGAATCATCTCCTGCATGTAACGGCGCGACAGTCCTTCCAATTCGCGCATCGAGAGTGATCGGGGATCGACCCTGACGCCGCCTTTGGCTCCGCCATAGGGCAATCCGACCAGCGCGCATTTCCAACTCATCCAGATGGCGAGCGCGGCCACTTCGCCGATATCCACGCACGGCGCGAAGCGCGTTCCGCCCTTGGTCGGACCCAGCGTGAGATGGTGCTGCACGCGGTATCCCTCGAAGACCGAGATCGATCCGTCGTCGCGATGAACCGGGCAGGAAATCGTGATGGCCCGCTTGGGCATCAGGATACGCTCTCGCTCGTCCATCGGGATCGACAGGTGATTGGCGATGACCCCGAATTGCTGAACCGCCATGTCGAAGACCGGACCGGCGTAAACCGTCATGGCTCTCTCCTTCGTGATCCCGGTTCGCGACCGCGCCCAGGCCATTGATCTGCGGGATACGTCTCTCCCCGAAAGCGAATCGTCGCTATTCCTATATGCTTATGAACAGTATGGTCATGCGGTCCAACGATAACATTCATCGCTCAGACTAAAGGCTGTATAGGATCTATCCTGTGAAGCCTGCCCGCATACCGATCGCCGCACGGCGGACGGCGCGATAGTTCAACGGACGCTCCGGTCATGAACCCGGACCATCCGACGGGCGATGTCCCCGATGTCGGCAGGATTTCAGGCGAGCACGCGCTTGAGATCGAAAGCGGAATCGGCAGCCTGCTCCGGCGGAATCGAACCGTTCACGGCCAGAAAGCGGCGCCCGAAGACGTGATCCGATGCGCGGTTGACCGATTCGATTCCGATCAGGCGGCCGCCCTTGTAACAGAACGCGGAGAACGTTCCCTGCCCGACGTCGCCACGCACGACGACTTGATCGTAGCCGGTCGTCAGGCCCGCGATCTGCAACTTGTCAGGTCCCTGATCGCTCCAGAACCACGGGAAACCGTCATAGCTCTTCGCGTCACCGGTCAACCGCGCCGCGACGCAGCGGGCTTGATCGGTCGCATTCTGCACGGATTCGAGCCGAAGCGGCGCACCGAAACGCACGCTCTTGAACAGCGCGCAATCGCCGATCGCCGAAATATTGGGGTCGGCGGTGAGCAGGTGCTCATCGACAATGATGCCGGAGGCCACCGGAAGATCGGCATCCGCCGCCAATTCGACATTCGGCAAAACTCCGACGCCGACGACCACGAGATCGGCTGCGAGCGGTCTGCCGTCGCTTAGGGTGACGCCTGTCACACGACCCTCGTTGCTGGTGATGCTCGTCGCCTGCACGCCGAAATGAAGGCGAATCCCCGCTTCCCCGTGGCGACGCTGGAAGAACTCCGAAATCTCCGGCGTGACCGCACGCGCCATCACGCGAGGCGCAAGCTCCACGACATCGACCTCAAGGCCCTTCGCCCGCGCGGTCGCCGCGAATTCGAGGCCGATAAAGCCCGCCCCGACAACCACCACACGCCGCCTGGCGGCAAAGAGCCGCCGCAGCGCCTCGCTTTCATCGAGCGATCGCAGATAGAGGACATCCTCCAGGCCGGCGTTGGGGATGTCGAGCAGGCGATTACGCGCGCCCGTCGCCAGCACAAGGTGCCTGTAAGCGCGGGAAGCGCCGGAGGCGCAGACGAGTTGACGCGCGCCGCGGTCGATGGCGACGGCGCGGTCGGCAATCAATTCGATGCGCTGGTCATGATAGAATTTCTCCGGCCTGAACATCACCGAGTCCGGGTTGCCGCCGCCTTTGAGATAGGCTTTCGACAGCGGAGGCCGCTGATAGGGCAGATGCGGTTCGTCATTGATCAGACTGACGGGTCCCTCGTATCCGGCCTGGCGCAACGACGCCGCGAGTTGAAAGCCGGCGTGGCCGGCGCCGACGATCAGAATCGGTTGGTCTGTCATTCGTCAAACCGACCGGCTCGAGATTGTCTGACCGCCTGTCATATTACCTCCGGAAGTGTCGTCGTCTCTTCTGCCGCGGGAGCATTGCCCGCGGCGTTTTCTTGCATGGCCTGACGGCGATTGCCACCCCTTCGCACCCGATGTTCGCGCAAGCAACTTACGACGCCGTTTCATTCGTCGACGATCTCGTCCACCGAGGCCAGCGCGCGCTTCGCCGCAAGCAGATGCGGCCGATCGTACATTCTGCCGTCGATACCGACCGTGCCAGTGTCCGGCTGGCCGGCGAAAGCCGCAATCACCCGCCGCGCGTGAGCGAGGTCGGCTTCGGACGGCGTGAAGCAGGCGTTAATGGTGGCGACCTGATCCGGATGTATCGCAAGGCGTCCGACGAACCCGTCGCGGCGCGCGATCCGGCAACTCTCGGCGAGTCCGGCCTGATCCTTGTAGTCGACGTACAGGGTGTCGAGCGCGAGAACGCCCGCCGCATTGGCCGCGAAAAGACATTGGGCTCGCGCGACCTGATAAGGGAAGGTCCAGCCGCCGTCCGGCTCTTTGTTGGTCAGCGCCCCGAGCGCGGCGCTGAGATCCTCCGCGCCCCATGTCATGGCCGCCAGCCTCGATCCGCGCCTTGGGTTCGGCGCGGCATACCCGGCAAAGCCAAGCATCGCGGCCGGCGTCTCGGTGGCGACCGCCAGCAGTTTCACATGTCCGGGCGGAATGCCCGCGGCCACCTCCAGCACATCGACATAGTGCGAGATCTGCTCGACGTCTTGAATGCCGTTGACCTTCGGAATCAGGATACCGTCCAACCCCGGACGAACGACGGCGACGATATCCTCCAGCGTCAGTCCGGATCCGAGCGGGTTGATCCGCACCAGGAACCGCCAGTCGCGCGTCGCCGCGCCGAGAAGGATTTTGACCGCATCGCGCGCAAACGCCTTACGGCCGGGCGCGACCGAGTCCTCGAGATCGAGGATCAGCGCGTCAGCACCGCAGGCGTCGGCCTTCGCAAACTTGCGATCGCTGTCGGCCGGGACGAACAGAAGCGAACGCAACTTCATGCCGGCCTCCGCATCATCAGCGCGTTACGGCGACAAAACACGATCTCTTCATCACGCTGGTTGTATCCACGGTGCTCGAAAGTGACGATACCCTGCGTCGGGCGCGACTTGCTCGCGCGCACGGCGACCACTTTCGATTCCGCCCGCAAGGTATCGCCGGCGAACACCGGACGCGGAAACCTGGTTTCCTCCATGCCGAGGTTTCCGACGGTGGTCCCGAGCGTCGTGTCCCGCACCGAAAGGCCGATGATGAGCCCCAGCGTAAAGATCGAATTCATCAGCGGTTTGCCGAATTCGGTGGTCTTGGCATACTCGTGATCGATGTGCACCGCGGCCGGATTGCAGGTGAGCGAGGAGAACAGAACGTTGTCCATGTCGGTGACGGTTCGCCGAATGTCGTGAACGAACGCCTGCCCGACGGAAAACTGCTCGAAATATAATCCGGCCATTCGGCTTCTCCCCTCACGCCATCGGATCGAACGCGCGCGACCAAACGGCGACCGCGTTGCGGCTGGCATGGAGTTTGCCATCCGCCACCACCGGCTGCAACGAGTCGAGCTTATGGCTTCGGCCCGGCGGCGACGAGGAGTAAACGGACCGTTGATCGAGAATTACCGCGTCGATCGAACTGAGCGATGCAGGCGAACCTGGCACGCCAGCCCCAACCCGTCTCATTGCTATTGGGATCGCGAACCGGAATGGCCCCGATATTTTATCGGCGATGTTCCAGAGCACCGCTTCTGATGGAATCAGAAGCGATGCTCTGGATTGTTGTTTTGACGCGTTTTCTTCACGCGAAGTGGTACCCACTTCGCCCGAAAACGCTATAAGTCGGGAGTGTCCGGCCGGCTCATGCCGCCATGCGATGACAGTTCCGCATCGTTCCCGCAAATCCAGAGCCCATCCCCTATGGAGACCAAATTGCCCCGGAAATTCGTTGCCGAAATCGCCTCGCTAGCCGTCTTCGGAGTCGGGCTCGCCGTCGTCTATATCCTCGCCAAGACGCTGAAAGGCGACGTCGCGGATCTAACGATCGCGTTGATCGCCACGGTCATATTTGTGGCGTCCTATGTTCTTGGTCAGTGGGTGAAACGCACGATCAACCCGCCGCACCCTGTAAAGTAATCACCGGAAACCTTCGGCCCGACAACCGCCTCTCACCGCCGGACAGCGGTCCACCTGCCGACACATCCGTCACTGCGCCGATATGATCCGCTCCCTCTGCTTCCTGAGAGCCGACCGACTGCGCTGAGCCTCACACCACCGCCGGCATTTGTCGAGGCTTGAAACGCACCGCTTCGGCTGACCTGGCCGCGTCCGCCGCCGGAGACGACGACCTGTGTCCCCGAAACCGTGAAGGAGCCGCCGCCACTTCCTTGACAGTTTGTACTTGTCCCCGTGAACGACCAGCCGCCATCAAACCCACCGACAGCGGGCAAATTGCTCTGAGCGGGCGGATTGCCCGGGCGGGTATGGTGCGGCTTCGGACGGCTCTGCGGCGGCTGGTCCTCCCGGCGGTCGCGAGAAAGACCCGCCATCGCAACGCTGGTCGCTGCGGCCAGTGCGGTGGCCGCCATGAGGACAACCCGAAAATCCCTGAGCATTCCCGTTCTCTGCATCAACTGTGAAGAGCTTCGATCAGCGCTCGACCGTCGGCCTGGTGTCCATAGCTCAGTCTCGCCTCGTAGTCGATTCCAGCGCGCCGTCAGCATGTCGGCGTTCGACAGCGAGTCCGGAAGCGTTCGCGACCGAGCTAGTGGAGTGGATTTGACATTCGCTACCCAGTTTGCATCGAACGCGAGAAGCGAATGTCAAATCCAAAACTCCACTAGAAACCCATATTTGCTAGTGGTCCTTTGATTCTAACATTTGCAGGAAACCCCTGCCGCAACGGGATGCAAATGTTAGAATCGGACCACTAGTGGAGTGGATTTGACATTCGCTACCCAGGTTGCATCGAACGCGAGAAGCGAATGTCAGATCCAAAACTTCACTAGAAACCCATATTTGCTAGTGGTCCTTTGATTCCAACATTTGCAGGAAACC
>CAZOOO010000189.1:0-5967 GCA_964581435.1 uncultured Hyphomicrobiales bacterium
CGACCGCGGCGCCGAGATCGACCTCGTCGTCGGTCAACACCGACAGGCCGGCCACGTAGGGGCTGGCCGCCATGGCCTCGACGGTGAGATGGCAGCGCTCCACCGCCAGCATCAGGTTCTTGGCGACGGTCGCCTCCGAGGTCACGACGTTCATATCGACGCCGAACCGGCGCGCCACCATGCCGCGGGGATCACGGATGCCCTTCACGCCGTCGAGCGAATAGCCGGCCGGCAACGCATGAAGCACGGTGCGTCCGGGCGCCGTGGCGTGATGCATCCCGGTCGAGGTGACCCGGCTGACATCGGACGGCGTGACCGCGCCGCCCTGAATGTGGGAGGCCGCCTCGATCAACTGGCCTTGCAGCCGCCCGGCCGATACCGGAAGCAGCACGGATTCGACCCGGACCTTCGCCATCTGCTCGGCCAGCGATACGGCCTGGCGAACCGCCTGCTCGCATTGGGCGAGATCGGTCACGGCGCCGGCCTTCATGCCGCGCGACTGGATCTGGCTGTAGCCGATCAATTCCACCGCGTGGGTCCGTCCGCGCAGCGCATTATTCGGCGCGCTCGGCCGCAGTCTTGCGATCATGCAGGCGATCTTGCTGGTGCCGATGTCCAGCGACGCCACCAGCGCGCTGCGATTGCGCTGCATCGGCCGCGTTTTCGGGGCCTGGCTGCGATCGAGGCCGGTCATGCGCTGCCGGCCTTCTTGCTGGTCTTCTTGACCTGCTCTTCGCGCGCCTTCGCGGCCTCTTCCGAAAGCCGCACGGTCAGGCGATCGGGCAGCCGCATGTCGATCGCGGTGATATCCCGCGACAGCAGATTGTTTTCCCTGTCGTACTTCACCAGCGCGGCGAGCGCGCGGCCGACGTCGTTCTCCGGAAGCCTGATGTCGAGTCCGTCCTTGAGACGCAGATTCCAGCGTCGCTCGCCGACGAAGATCGCGGCCTTGAGCTGGCTGTTCACCACCGGATAATTCGCGACCAGCGCAAGGAAATCCCTGGCGCGGGTTGCCGCTCCCTTGCCGACCACGAGCGGCAGCGACGCAAAGCGCTGCGGTACGTAGGACGTGAGCACGATTCCGTCGGCGGCGATCACCGCAAGCTTGCCGTTCTCCTGCCATAGCGCGAAGGGAAGGCGCTCGGTGATGTCGATCTGGAGCGCGCCCGGATAAAGCTTCAACACGGTCGCATCCGCGATCCACGGATTGGCCTTCAGGCTGTCGCGCACGCTGGCGGCATCGAGGAACAGCAGCGATGAACGGCCGTTGACGCCGCCTGCGGCCAAGATTTCATCCCGCGTCAATTGCGAGCGGCCGTTGACGGTGACGGAGGTGATGCGGAAGCCGGCGGCATTGGCGAGCGCGTTGCGCGTGTCGTCCAGGGCCGCGATGGCTTCATCGACGTGACCGCCCGCAACCACCCCCAGCACGGCGCTGCCGCCGACGACGACAATGGTCATGGCTGCGCCAAGCCGGCGCGGAGCGTGGCGCTCGATAAAGGCGATCGCGCGGTTGGGATTCCTGGCGCGCGCATCCAGACGTTCCGCCCGCGCCCGCTTCAGCCTGTCGATTCGTTCGCGCAGCAGGATGGCGGCGCCGCTGGCGGCCAACCTGAGCAGGCCGACCCTCTTCAGCGGGTCAGGCGCCTTCAACAGGCCAGACTTGAACCTCGGCAATCTCAACGACCGATCGAAGCGTCCTCCACCATTCATTGCGCGAGCTCGTCACCGTTTCGCCCCGCCCCGCTTGAACCGCGGCGCTGAACGCAGGAACCTCGAATTAGGGAGCGCGCCCAACGTTTCGGCGATACCGGGCGGGGGCGTCGACCTCCGGCAGGTCCGCTGTTCCCTCGATGCGGTCGGAAGCGGAAGTTCCGCAACAGCTCGCGCCCCGGCAGCCAACGCCACACGCGCCGCCAGTGTTAACCTTCGGGCTTACTGGTAAACAAAAGGTAAATGCGGTGCAGGCAGGTTGCATTTTGGCGCGATAAAAGAACGCTTTGCGGTTTTTCGGGATCAGCCGGCCGGATTACCGTGCTCCCTTCCGGGTTCCCTCGCCGCGCCGCGCCAGGCTTCTCAAATCGGACGGACCGCCTTTTCGGCGAGCACGATCTGGTCGCGCAGGAAATCCGCGAACCCGATCCCCTGCGCATCAAGCGCCTTGGGATAGAGCGAAGCCGCGGTGAGGCCCGGCAGGGTATTGGTCTCGAGATAGACCGGTCCATTGGGAGCCACGATGAAGTCGGTGCGGGAATAGCCGCGACAGGACAATGCGCGATGCGCCCGCAGCGAGTGATCCATGATCCGCGCGGCGATCTCCGGCGAGAACCGCCCCGGACAGATCTCCTGCGTGGTTTTGGCCAGATATTTCGCGGCATAGTCGAACGCGCCCTCGGCCGGCACGATCTCCACCGGCGGAAGCGCGACGACCGAGCCGTCGGAGTGCTCCAGCACGCCGCAGGTGGCCTCGACGCCGGACACAAAAGGCTCGATCACATAGTCCTCGGTCTTCGCCGCCTCGCGGACGGTGGCGAGGTCCTGCGGCGCATTGATGAAGATCAGGCCATAGCTCGATCCGTCGCGCGCGGGTTTCGCAATCAGCCGGCGGTGTTCGGCCAATGCGCGGTCGATGTCCGCCAGCGGCACGCCGACAGGTACGGTGACGCCGGCCAAGGCTACGAACCGCTTGGCCGCAACCTTGTCGAACGCAAGGTGAGAGGCGGCCGAGCCCGAGCCCGTGAAAGGGATGCCGCGAAGTTCGCACATCGCCTGCAATTCGCCGTTCTCGGCGCGGCCTCCGTGCAGGCCGGGCACCAGCAGACGCCGTTCGGCCTGTGCCCTGTCGAGCGCCCGTTCAAGCGATACGCCGGCGCCGCCGGGGACGAACTCATCCTCGAACGGCCGCGCATGATCCCGCAGGGTTTCGGGTCGCACGTCAACGACTTCGTCGCGATGGTTCCAGAACCACAGATCGGCCTCCGGCAAAGCGCGGTGCAGCGCCTGCGCGCTCGCGACCGAAACGAGGCGTTCTTTATTGCTGCCGCCGAACAGAATGGTAATGCGCATGGGCCTATTCGAGAGTCTGATTCAACTGCGTTGAATCAGACTCTCGCCTTATCTTTTGATTGAGCATGATCTTATCCGAAAACCGGTTTCCACTTTTCGCTGGCGCGGCCCTTCGGGTCGGGATCATGCTCTAACCCGATCCGCTTGATTTCCCATTGCAGTTCGATACCGGAATGCTGTCTGACCCGCGCGCGTACGATCTCGCCCAAGGTTTCGATGTCGTGCGCCGTGGCTTCTCCGGTGTTGATGAGAAAATTGCAGTGCATTTCCGATACCTGCGCGCTGCCGATGCGATGGCCGCGCATCCCGGCGGCGTCGATCAATTTCCATGCGCTCTGCCCCGGCGGATTCTTGAACGTCGAACCGCCGGTCCTGTCGCGGATCGGCTGCACCGTCTCGCGGTGAGCCTGAACTTCATTCATCCGCGCGCGGATCGTCTCCGGCTCGGCGATGCGGCCACGAAATTTCGCGCCGGTGAAGATGACGGAAGGATCTATTCCGCTGCTGCGATATTCGAACCCCATGCCGGCGTTGTCGAACGTGAGCTTCTCGCCGCGGCGGCCGACAGCGCGGGCTTCGACGAGGACATCCCTGGTTTCGCCGCCGTTGGCGCCCGCGTTCATGCGCAGCGCGCCGCCGATGGTGCCGGGAATGCCGAAATAGAATTCAAGCCCGCCGATGCCGGCGGCGGCGGCGGCTTCGGCGACGCGCCTGTCGAGCGCGGCGGCGCCGGCATGTACGGCATCGCCGTCGATCGTGACCTCGCCGAAGCCGCGTGGCGGCAAGCGAATCACCACGCCGGGCACACCACGGTCGCGCACGACCAGATTGGAGCCGACGCCGACGCAGCAGACCGGGATGTCCTCCGGCAAATGGAGCAGGAAATAAGCAAGGTCATTCTCGTCGGCGGGCGTGAACAGCGCCTGCGCCGGACCGCCGACGCGAAACCATGTCAGCGGCGCCAAGGGCTCGTTCGCCAGCAGCCGCCCGCGCAGTTCGGGCATCTGCGATTTCAGTTTCGGCACGATGTCGGGGAAGGTCATTGAAACCATCTCCCTGCGCGATGACTCAAAAGACGTGGATGGCCGGGACAAGCCCGGCCATGACGAACGTGTAGGTTGCCTTTCGGATCGGTGGAACGCAGGTATCGGATGGAAGCCTTGCTTCTCAACGCGTCATGGCCGGGCTTGTCCCGGCCATCCACGTCTTGCAGAATTCCTGCATGAAAGGCGGATACGTTTATTTCCTGACCAATCGGCCGAACGGCATTCTTTATGTCGGCGTGACGAATGATCTCGTTCGGCGCGTCTTCGAACACCGGTCCGGATTCGTTGCTGGATTCACCAAGCGGCACTGTCTGAAGCGACTGGTTTATTTCGAAACCTTCGACGATATCCGCAACGCCATTCAGAGAGAACACAACATCAAGCACTGGCCCCGTGCCTGGAAAGTCCGGACAATTGTCGCGGTGAATCCCGAATGGGACGATTTGTATCCGACGATCGTCTGATCTCCTCATCCCAGCGCCTCGAGTTCGCCCGGCAGCGCGTAGGCCCATTGGGTGATGTTGCCGGCGCCGAGGCACACCACATAATCGCCGGGCTTCGCCAGACCGGCAACGACGCCCGCCAGCACAGCCGGGTCCTGTAACGGCACCACCTCGCGGTGGCCGTGGGCGCGCAGGCCGAGCACGAAGTGATCGCGGTCGATGCCTTCGATCGGCGCCTCGCCCGCCGGATAGACTTCCGCGACGACGACGGTATCGGCATCGTTGAAGCAGGTGCAGAACTCCTCGAACAGCGATTGCAGGCGGGTGTAGCGATGCGGCTGCACCACCGCGATGACCCTGCCGTCGGTCGACTCGCGCGCCGCTTTCAGCACCGCGGCGATCTCGACCGGATGATGGCCGTAGTCGTCGATGACGGTGACGCCGTTCCACTCGCCGGTTTTGGTGAAGCGGCGCTTGACGCCGCCGAAGCCCGCGGTGGCGCTGCGGATGGTCGCGTCGGGAATGCCGAGTTCGTGCGCCACCGCGATCGCCGCCGTGGCGTTGAGCGCGTTGTGGCGGCCCGGCATCGGCAGCACCAGTTCGGAAATCTCGTGCGCGGCGTCGGTCTTGCGGTTGCGGAACATCACCTTGAAATGAGAGCCGCCTCCGTTCGGCGCGAGATCGGCCAGCCTGACATCGGCCTGCGGGTTCTCGCCGTAGGTGATGATGCGACGGTCCTCGATCCTGCCGACCATGCTCTGCACCACCGGATGATCGATGCACATCACCGCGAAGCCGTAGAACGGCACGTTCTCCACGAACGAACGGAATGCGTCCTGCACGGCGTCGAAGGTCTTGAAGTGGTCGAGATGCTCGGCGTCCACGTTGGTGACGATGGCGACATCGGTCGGCAGCTTGAGGAAGGTGCCGTCGCTCTCGTCGGCCTCCACCACCATCCACTCGCCGGCCCCCAGCCGCGCGTTGGTGCCGTAGGCGTTGATGATGCCGCCGTTGATGACGGTGGGATCGAAGTCGCCGGCGTCGAGCAGCGCCGCGACCATCGACGTCGTCGTGGTCTTGCCGTGGGTGCCGGCGATGGCGACGCAGCTTTTCAGCCGCATCAGTTCGGCGAGCATTTCGGCGCGGCGCACCACCGGAATGCGCTGCGCGCGCGCCGCCATCAGCTCGGGATTGTCGCGCCTGATCGCGGTGGAGACGACCAGCACGTCCGCGCCGTTCACGTTCGCGGCCTTGTGGCCGACCGTGACCTTGACGCCCTTCTCGCGGAGACGCACCACATTGGCGCCTTCGGAGGCGTCCGAGCCCTGCACCGTGTAGCCGAGGTTGCACAGCACCTCGGCGATGCCGCTCATGCCGATGCCGCCGATGCCGACGAAGTGGATGGGGCCGAT
>CAZOOO010000190.1:0-5945 GCA_964581435.1 uncultured Hyphomicrobiales bacterium
ACCACAGCCGGGCACCCGAGGTTTTACGCGCTACGGTTCCATTCACTCTTGCTGTTCCCCAGGGGCCGGTTGTCCCGCCGCGGGTCGAAAGCATGGCGACCCTCTATGCTTAAGACGTTCGAGCCGCCACTTTTTGAACCCCTCTTTGCAAAAATTTTTTTATGGGTTCCAGGATACCCTACCCGCCGTTGCCGGATGTGCCGGTATGCAACCTTTGAGGCCGCAGCAAAACGACGCCGGCTACCAGCGATACGTCACGGTGCCGAGCACGGTGCGGGTCCGGCCCACGGAACACGACGCTATACTCGAACACGCCGGGACATAATATTGATCGAACAGATTGGTTGCGTTGACCGAGAAACGCCAGCTGTCGATCTCGTAGCGGATCATAGCGTCCACCAGCGTATAGGCGGGCACATCGAACGTGTTGAGGTCGTCGCCGGCACTGACGCCGACATAACGCACGCCTCCGCCGAATCCGAGTCCGCTTAACGCTCCTTCGCGAATGGTGTAGTCGGCCCAGAGAGATGCCATGTTCTGAGGGGCTCGCGGAAGACGTTTTCCGAGAGTCTCATCGATGCTCGAGCTTTTCGTAATCTTTACATCGTTGTAGGTATAGGCAGCGGTCAGATTGATGTTGTTGGTCAGGCTGGCGACTGCTTCAAGTTCAAGCCCGCGCGATGTCACCTCGCCGATCTGTATACTCTCGAATGGATGCGCTGGATCCGGGTCCGGCGCGAGAACGTTCTGGCGTCGCAAATCAAAGATGGCAGCCGTGAACCGCATGTTGGTGCCTTGAGGCTGATACTTGATCCCCGCTTCATACAACGTGCCTGTCTCGGGCCTGAACAGCGTCCCTTCAAATGTCGTACCGCTAACCGGCTCAAAAGACTCCGCGTAACCCACATAGGGCACCAGTCCGAAATCGAACTCATAGCCAAGGCCGGCTCTCTTGGTAAAGGCGCGGTCGTCCTGCTGTTGCGCGGGTACATTCAGCAAGTTGTCGTGTGCTTTGGATGTCGCCCAGTCGTGGCGTCCGCCCAGCGTCAGGATCCAGCGGTCGAGCTTGATCTGGTCCTGTAGGTAAAGGCCCGCCTGTTGCAGGGCTGTCGTCTGGTCCCAATCGAAAACAGTTGGAGGCAGGGGCTGACCATAGACCGGCGCAAAGACATCGATTGGCGGGACTGAACCGAAGTAGTCCTTCTCGCGATAGCTTGTCCTTCTGTAGTTGACCCCGACCAATAGCGTGTGCTTCAGAGGTCCCGTTGCCGCTTTCAGCTCAGCCTGATTATCGAGCGCAAACTGATTCTCGAGGCGCGGTGAGTTGAATTGAATACGATTAGCCGTTCTCAGGTCAGCCTGAAGTCCCCTGGCGTTCACAGTGTTACGACTATTGTCGCCATAATCATATCGGAGGTTTTGCCGAAAGGTCCAACCAGCATCAGTGCGGTGTTCGGCGCTGTATCCGACGGAGGCTAGTTCGTTGGTATTCATAGTGTCCGGTGTCGGCTCGCCAAGGAAGCGTGACAGCGGGATTCGCCCGTTCGGATTGGGCAAGATTGTTCCTTGCGCAGGCAAAGAGCCATTATATCGATAGCGGTCTTTCTGATAATTTCCGTAGAACATGATATCCGTCGCGTCAGTGGGACGCCATGTCACAGCTCCCGAGAAGAACACTCGGTCATCCGGCGAGAAATCGATCTGAGAGTTCGCATCCCGGATCAAGCCCGTGAAACGATAGAGTAATGTTTTATCTTCATTCGCCGGCCCGCCGAAATCGAACGCGCCGACCTTGCGGTCGAATGACCCGCCTTGAAGCATGACCTCGTGGACGGGCCGTTCGGTCGGGCGTTTGGTTACGAGGCTGATGATGCCACTCGGCTGACCCTGCCCATAGAGCGTCGAAGCCGCGCCCCGCATCACTTCAATACGCTCAACCCCGTAAGGTTCATAAGCGCCATTGGGTGTACGAAGACCATTCAGATAGAATGCGCCCTTTCCAACGTTCCTGTCCCACGCGTCGAAGCCTCGAATTTTAACAACAGAATCACTCGGCATAATGCCGTTGACTTCCGCCATCACTCCCGGCGTATAGGTCAGGGTATCGACGAGAACGCCCGGCCTCCGAGTCTCGATTTGATCGCGCGTCACCACCGAGATCGACTGCGGCACCTCGATGATCGGCGTGTCGGTCTTGGTGGCGGTGGCGCTGCGGCTGGCGACAAAGCCGGTCACCGGACCCCACGCGGTCTCGCCCTGTACGTCGATGGTATCGAGCGAGATCGCGCCTGATGGCAACGCGCCGCCCGTGCTCGTCGCGCCGGGGCGCTCGATGGCGACGGTGTTCGAATTGGTGAAGCGATAGGTGAGTCCGGTGCCGGCCAGCAGGCGGTTCAGCGCCACCGCCGGCGTCAGCGCGCCGCTCGCGCCGGGCGAATTGATGCCATTGACGACGCCCGCATTGACGAACACCTGCACGCCGCTTGCGTTCGAGAACTGCACCAGCGCCCGCGACAGCGGCTGCGCCGGAATATCGAACGACGGCCGGACCGACGCCGCCGCGGCGGCGGAGCGGGTCTGCGACAGCGCCGGCGCGTGGGTGGCGCAGACAACGAGCAGCGCCGTCGTCGCCATCAGCGCGACGTTCCGCGCACGCCGCCGCAGGAGATATTCACGCGCAACAGCCTGCGCTGCGCCGTATGTCGTCGCGTCTTCCCGCATCGCCCTCACCTGATTGTCCCGCAATCGGCGGGACCACGGAAGGCGCGCTTTCTCGCCCTCATAAGGTTCGACACCCGAGCAGGCGAAACCGATGATGAGCGCGGCGCGTATTTATTTTAGAATCATTCAAGCCGGATAGACGATCGTCAGCAAAGGCCCTGCCCGGAAAAGCCGGATCGGCAGCGTGTCGGCGAGGGTCTGCAACGCATTTTCGGGTTGCTTGGCGCTGAAGATCGCGGTGACCGGAATTGCGCCGAGGCTGCCATCCATCAGGACGATGCGTCCGCGGCGGTAGCGTTCGATCTCCGCCAGGACACGGCGAAGCGGCACATCCTGGAAAATGATCTGATCCCGCCGCCACGCTCCCGCCGTCGCCAGATCGGCGCGCGACAGGGCAGGCTGTCCGCTTCGGCCGAAACTGATCTGCCATCCCTGCGCGACCGTCACGGCCGGAAAAGCGCCGCGCGCCATGACGGCATGTTCGGAAACAACGACAGTGACGAGATCATCGACATACTTCACGTCGAAGCTCGTGCCCAGCGCCTCCACCACGGCATTCGAGGCATCGACCAGGAACGGACGCGCCGCGTCGGCCGAAGCCTTGAAAAACGCCTGCCCGCGGTGAAGCCGGACGCGCCGCGCCGCCGGCATGAAGTCCACCGACAGGGCTGAATAGCTGCCGAGCTCGACGGAGCTTCCGTCCTCCAGCGAGACGCTGCGCCGCTCGCCGATATCCGTGGTGTAGTCCGCGAAGAGATCGTCGCGGCCGCGAAGATAAAGAGCGCCCGCGCCGATCAAGACGGCGGCGCCGCCGAGGATGACGTTGCGACGGCTGAACGGCCCTTGCGAGCGGCGCAGCAGTTCAAGCTCGGGCTTGACGATATCGAACCGCTGCCACAGGGCTTCGGCGCGCGCCAGCGCGGCGGCATGGGCCGGATCCCCGG
This sequence comes from uncultured Hyphomicrobiales bacterium, assembly GCA_964581435.1. Classification (GTDB taxonomy): domain Bacteria; phylum Pseudomonadota; class Alphaproteobacteria; order Rhizobiales; family Xanthobacteraceae; genus Nitrobacter. The sequence goes on from CAZOOO010000190.1 coordinate 3,666, forward strand.
CAAGCCATGCCTCGAACGAACGGCGATCTTCGGCGCTGGCCTTGTCGTCCCGCATCCGGACGAACCATTCCAACGCTTCCAGAACCACCGGATCTGTCGATTCGTCCTGCATGGCCCGTTCCTGGCGTGGTGGTTCAGAAGTTCGCTTCAAAGGCTGCGGCAAGGGTATGCGAACTTCGGAATCGAGACACTAGCATGACGACTTATAGCGGGAACAACCTTCGTCATGCGCGGGCTTGACCCGCGCATCACGTCTTACCGGCTACTCCCAAGCAAGACGTGGATGGCCGGGATAAACCCGGCCAAGACGGCAAGAGTTCGGTCTCTCTATTAATGACACTTGTTATTAATGACACTTGCGAAGCGGCAGGTGAGGAGCGTCCGGAAGAAATTATTTCTGACCGAGACGCCGATCGAGATCGGCCAGCGCGGTCACGATCTGGGTGATGACGGTGGCGCGAGAGACACCCTGGCGCGCGGCGATCTCGTCGTAAGTCAGTCCGTCGAACTTGTGCAGGACGAAGGCTTCCCGCTTGCGAGGCGAGAGCGCGGCCACGGCCCGAAGCACGCGACGCAACTCGCAGCGATAGATCGTCTCCATTTCCGGCGACGGCCGGGTGTCGGCGATGGCATGAAAGTCCGCCTCGGGAAGTTCAACTTCCGAGCGACGGGCGACATTCCGGACATGATTGAAGGCAAGATGGCGAGCCGTGGTCGCGAGGTAGGCGGGGAAATCGGCGACGTTGCCGTGATCCGCGTTGTCAATGAGTTTGACAAATGCCTGCTGGACAAGGTCTTCCGCGGTCGTCGTGCTTCTTACCACGCGCTTGACGAACCGCTTCAGCCGTCCCTGTTCGGCAGCATATAATTCGGCAATATCGATCGCGCGGGCGCTCATTCTGTCCAGACTCGACGCGGCTGCACGACCTTACCGGATGCGGACAATCCGTCCCACCGTCGCCATGCCTTCACAAACAGAGGTACCGGATCACGAATTTTGCTGCAAATACAATAATTCAGATAAATTCTAAAGACAGCCGGCGGGACGGGATCGATCCGCCCCGCCGAACTGCATGTAAGTAATTGTGTTCGCGTCCTTATCTCAACCCGGCAAACCTCGACCGTTTCAGCGGGCCTAAGGTTGTGAGAAAAGTCGCCGGCCGATGTTGCCTGGCAACTGTCGGCGGTGCCAGCTCACATGCGGCATCGCCTACCATTCCAGCTTCTCCATCTTGCGTACGACGACATGGGTGTCGCGCGTGAAGATGCCGGTCGGCCCCCAGTAGTTCCAGCCGTATGTGAACTGGGCGTAACCGCCGGCCAGGAACAGCGGGTTGATGCGAATACGCGTCAGGCTGTTGTGTCCGCCGCCGCGCCACTTCCGTTCCTGCGATTTAGGAATGTACACCGTGCGCTCGACCGCGTGGTAGTACATGCAGGTGCCGGGCTGGATTCGACGGCTGACATTGGCGCGCGTCACGACCACGCCGTTGTCGTTGTAGACCTCGACCCAATCGTTGTCCTCGATACCGACCTTCTCGGCATCCCTGTCATTGATCCACACCGGATCCATGCCGCGGGACAGCATCAACATTCGGTGATTGTCCTTGTAGGTGGAATGGATGTTCCACTTACCATGCGGCGTGATGTAGTTCAGCACCAGAGAGCGGTCATCCACCCGGCTCTTCACGATATCGCCGGTCTTACGCGGATTGAGCCGCGGCTTGTAGGTCGGGATGTGCTCGCCGAAATCGAGATACCACTGATGATCGAGGTACAGGGATTGCCGACCGGTCAGTGTCCGCCAGGGCACCAGGCGTTCGATATTCATGCACCAGGCGGAGTATGCACGGCCATCGTTGACCAGGCCGGTCCAGCAGGGGCTCGTCAGGATCCGCCGCGGTTGCCGCGTCAGGTCGTAGAACGTCGAAGAGACGCTCCGGGTAGGCTCGGCCAGGTCGGCAAGCGGCAGTCCGACATGGCGCTCCTCGTTGACGAAGCCCTGGTAGCTGACCTCACCGTTCGAGACCGGCGCGCACATCAGCACGATGTTGCACGCGTCGAGCACGTCTTCGAGACTCGGGTAGCGCTTGCCGCCCCACTCCACACACCGCATGTGCCTCGGATCCGGCATCGGCATGACGGGATTTTCCAGCATCTGGTCGTATTGCTTCTTGATCGGAATGTTCACGCCGACCGCTGAAATGCCCTCCTCACGCGCCCTCGGACCAAACGAAATGAACTTGTTGTACAGGTTCGCGTAGTCGCGTTCGACCACCC
>CAZOOO010000191.1:0-5931 GCA_964581435.1 uncultured Hyphomicrobiales bacterium
GCACCATGTTCATCGGCGAACGTCAGGCGCCGTCAACGCTGCTTGCGCCGCTTGGTCCGAAATAGCTCCGGTGCTTTTATAGCTTTTCCGGGCGAAGCATGTCATCAAGCTTGGCCCGAGGCTGGCTCCAAGCAAATCAGAAGAAACACCCGGACCCGGTCGGAGGCATATCTTCGCGAGTTGACGGCCCGGCCGTTGCTCCGGCGCAGGCGGCCTCAGCGCCGGCGCGCCGGCCCTGGCGGCGCGAGTTGCGTCTCCACCGGAAAGCGCGCAACCGGCGGCAGCGGCGCACGGGAAGCCTGACCGGTGGCCGGCGGACGCGACGACGGTAGCGGAACAGTCATCCGAAGTCTTGCCGCGAACCTCCGGGGATCCCGCTTCGGTACCGGAGCATGAGTGACGGGTACAGTATCAGGCGCCGGTACATTGCCGGAAAGATCCGACGGTTCAGCATGGCGTGATGCCGGCGCCGGCGGAACGACCGGAGGCGGCTCCAGACTTTGCTCGATCGAGTCGAGTCTGCGGATTTCGCGATCGATCGACCTCGCCTCAAGCCACGATGACAGCGCCGCGACGTCAATGGTCCGGTTTATCGCGTGTGAGGCTCCAACTGCGAATATCTGAACCTCCGGACGATCGTTCTCGGACCCGGCCGAGGTCGAGGCAAGGCCGGCGCGGATATCGAGCTGATCCGCCGTGATGTCATAGCCGCCGGAGACGATCGCCTGCGCCCCCTCGCCGTCCAGCGGCGTCGGGCTGACCCGCAGACGGCCATCTCTCACCGTAAACGGAATATGCGCCGATGCGACCGACAACGGACCGGCAGACAGAGACTGCTCGACGATCCGCTGTAATTTAGCGTCGTCCGATCCCCGCCTGACGTCGCTACTGATCGCAACTTCGAACATATGCGGATCAAGCCCTGAAATCCGCGCGTTATCGAGCGTGATCACCCCGTCGCCGGATAGCGCTCCCGCCATCGCGGACGCGCTGCGGCCCCGGCTGGCGAGCGTGATCCGCGCCGAGGTGCGGCCGGCAGGCATCGCCATCGCACCGTATTGCAATGCCGAACCCTCGACGTTGGTGAACTGAACGTCCGCATTCAAGGTAGCGCCTTCGTCGGCGGCCTGCCGAATATGGAGGCTCGCCGTGACGTCGCCATCGCCGATTTTTCCCTTCAGCGTATCGAACGCCAGGGAATGGTCGTCCCCTTTGACAACGCCGCTGAGGGGTTTCAATTCAATGCCTCCGGGCAGCGTCCCGCGCAGCGCCGCGAAAGCGAGTTGAGCGCGCCAGCCTTTCGGCAGGCCGACGCTCGACGGCTCGGCCGGGTCACGTCCCGCAAAGCCGGCTGCAAGTCCGAACGCCGTCGCCAGATCGAGCGTGTTGATTCCGATTTCGCCTTCGAGGCGGGTTTCGTTTCCCGGACTGACCGTAACATGCCCGCGCAGACGCGAACCGGCTATCGTGCTATCGAGATCGCTGAAAATCAATTTGTCGCCGGCCAGCGTGACATGCGACGACAGCCTGGCCTTCTGAACGTCGGGACCGGATGGCAGAAGATTCGGCAGCGGCTTGAGATCGACGCGGTGAACCGTGAGATCAAGGTCGGCCTTCCGATCCGCTGACCATGGCTGCGCCGTGCCTTTTAGCCCGGCATCCAGACCGGCTCCCGATATCCTCGCATCCAGCCGGATCGGGGCACGCCAGGCTCCCGTCGCTGTCGCTTCCAGTACGGATTGGTCGGCAACCGCGATCACGCGGTCAAGACCAAGCAACAAAGGCACGCCCCCTCCGCGCTCCGACGTCAGTTTCATCCGCAGCATCACCTCGCTGCTTGCCAAGGCATCGAGAGCGGCCGCGCGCACCGCCGCGAGCGAAGGCGCCGCAACCAGCGACAGTGAGCCTTTCAGTTGCGGCAGACTAACGTTGAGTGTGGCGCTGGCGTCCGCCATGTTCTTGCCGACGGAGCTTTTATCGATATCGAGGGTGAACTGGAGCCGCGCAGGCCCGGCAGACGGCGGTATCGCATCGAGGCGCGCCGCAACGCTCGGTGCGAGCGGCGCAATCATGCTCGCCATCGGGGCAACCGATTCCGATGCCGCATTCAGCGATAACCGCCCGGTCGTATGGACGCGGTCGAATGCGCCGGAACCGTCGATCATGAGGCCGCCGGAGGAGCCGACTTTCAAATGTTCGAGCGAGACAGCCGCCGGCCCGTAGCTCAGTTCGGCGAGAAACGGACCCAGTTCCCGTGCTGCCGACCTCGCGTGATCAACATTTACCGACAGTCGTCCTTCACTGGGCCAGCCGTCTTGCGATGTCGCGACCGCTCGCACGAGGCTCGCCGCCGCATCGAGATCGAGCCGATCCGCCTTGAGTTCAGCTTCGGCCCGCGTGCCGTTCTCTGCCGTCAGATCGACAAACGCCAGCCGCCCTTCAACGATGCCATCCTCGGTATCGGCCTTGAGCTGTTCGAAGACAACCCGGCTGGGATCTAAAGTCCATTCGCTTCGCACACGCAGCGGCTTTCGGCTGCCATGGGTGACTTCGCCGCGGCCTTGCAGCCATGCGATGAAAGTATCAGGATCGGACGAGTCAACGTCGAGCGTCCCGTCGAGCCGCGGCGATGACCCGGCCTGCATGACCTCACCACTAACAGCGCCGCGCGTGGCGCCGGGAGCGTAAAATTCCATCCGGCTGATCGCCCATGAAGCGGCGTCGCTGCGCAAGTCAGCGCCGAAATTCTGTATCGGACGGCCGCCCAGCATGATCCGGTCGGCGCTGATCCCGATGTCGGCGGCGAGCCACGGTCGCGGGATTTTCGTCAGAGAACGTTGCAATGAGCGCAACAGTTTCGCGGGCGATTCCCGATCCTTTGCGGACAGGCGGTCGGCGTCGAGTTGAGGTGCCGACAATGCCGCGCGAAGCCGGGGCGACGAGCCGAAACGCATGTCTCCTTCGCCTGTAAGCCTCAGCGCGGAATCGGCATGACCGTAACCGGCATCGATCTGCTCGAGCCGCGCACCCTTCGGATCGGCCTTTATCTTGGCCGAAACACGCCAAGGTCTTTGAGAGGAAGTGTTCGAAAAATTCTTGCCGGAAGATTCTCCGGCGCCGGCCAGCGTTAGCGCGCCATCGAAACGCGGAATCCGCTCATTGAATGACAAGATACCATCGACGTCGACGAACGCCGCGCGCGTTCCGGGATCGATTGTCACATGCACATGGCGAGCATCGCCGCCACCCGCCCGCGCGAACGAAAGCTGGAAGGGATAGCGCGTTCCGGACAGCACGAAGTTGCCGTCGCCGCGCACGGACGCTCCCGATGGCCGCACCTCACCGCTGAACGCGATGTCGTTCAATTCCAGAGTGGTGCGGCTTGCAGCATCGTGAAACGCCACGCGCCCGGTGAGATTCAACTGATCAACGGCAAGCGAGCCGAAGTCGAGCGACAGCGGCCAGTCCACCCGCCCTCCGTCATTGAGACCAAGGTCGAGCGCGACGCCGTTGATCGTCAATTCGGTTGCGCGCCACTCCCCGCGCATCAGCGAACCCAGGCTGAATTCAACGGCGAGACTGTCAGCGTGCACGCTTCCCGGATCGTTCGGCCTTCCAACCGACACCGAATCAAGCCGCAAGGACGGCGACGGCAGCAACCGGGCTTCAATCCCGCCCTCGACCCGCACCGTCGCGCCGATCACGCGCGCCGCCTCTGTCTCGAACTGGGACCGGAAACGGCTCCAATCGATGAAATGCGGCCCGACCAGCGCGGCGAAGAGCGCAACAATAAATGTGATCGCCAGGCCGAGCAGCGTCGTCTGCACGGTGTCCCCCTCTGACTTTTCCGGCAAAATATTGAATTCGCCAAGTACGCCCTTCAGAAAATGACAGGCCCGGGTGGCACTTCCGGACTTCGCGAGGCGCACTGAAACGAATGCCGCATCCCTATAGTAGTAATAACTGTGGCAAAGTCACAGCGGAGGCTAAGGGATGCCTTCCTGAAAGGGCGGGGAAGACCGCGACAAGGTATGTCATGACGGTCTATCGGCGTAGCCGGTCGTAGAAATTTCGCCGCGTGCGTATTTCCAAGCCGCGGTTGACGCACACGGCGCCATCGCGCGGGTCCGAAGGCCGCGGCAGACAGACCGCCATGCCCCCGCAATCGGATTATCCGCTACACGCGGGTCCGTCCGCGCAAAAAGCCGGCCACCGCCGAAACCACCAACAGGACCAAAGCAATGAAAAAGATAATCTTGGCGATTTCGAAGGAGGCTCCCGCGATGCCTCCAAAGCCCAAAACGCCCGCAATCAATGCAATGACCAGGAACGTTACCACCCAATTCAACATGACTTGGCCTCCATTTTCCGGCACGCTTCACGCGTTGACTGAAAAACCAATCCGTCACCCGAACAATGGTTCCTCCCGGTTTTGTCCGGGAAAGTTCTGAAAATGAGCGGGTTTTGCGGAACAAAACGTCGAACGCGACGCGAGCATTGGCCCCGACGCAGAAAAACCGCGACCAAGCGCTCCGCCCCATATATTTCTTAATCCTGCTGAGAGGGCTCCCCTTCGCTGGCCGGCAGTGTCATCGTGGGAAAGACGATTCGCATGAACGATCCGAACAGACTGATCCATAGCAACGTTTCCGAGCACCGGCCTGCCGCTGGCGGCATCGCTGCGCGCGCGCGGGCCGCGGCGGCGCCACGATATCTGAGCGGGCTCAATCCGGAGCAGCGCGACGCGGTGGAAACGCTGGACGGTCCGGTTCTGGTGCTGGCCGGCGCGGGCACCGGCAAGACCCGCGTGCTGACGACCCGCATTGCGCATATCCTCAGCCAGGGCCGCGCCCGTCCCGGCGAAATCCTGTCAGTCACCTTCACCAACAAGGCCGCCCGCGAGATGAAGCATCGTCTCGGGCAGATGCTCGGGCAAGCCGTCGAAGGCATGCCGTGGCTCGGCACCTTTCATTCCATCGCGGGCCGGATCCTGCGCGTTCACGCCGAGTTGGTGCAGCTCAAATCCAACTTCACGATTCTCGATGTCGACGACCAGATCCGCCTGCTCAAACAGCTCTTGCAGGCGGACGATATCGACGACAAGCGCTGGCCCGCGCGGATGCTGGCCGGATTGATCGACGGCTGGAAGAACCGCGGACTGACGCCCGCGCAGGTGCCGCCGGGCGAGGCCTCCGTGTTCGGCAACGGTCGCGGCGGCAAACTTTACGCCGCCTACCAGGCGCGGCTGAAAATCCTCAACGCAGCGGACTTCGGTGATTTGCTGCTGGAGAACATCCGGCTGTTCCGCGAGCATCCCGACGTGCTGCGGCAATACCAGAACCGCTTCAAGTTCATCCTTGTCGACGAATATCAGGACACCAACGTCGCCCAATATCTATGGCTGCGATTGCTGTCGCAAACGCCGGCAAGCACCCCGCTTCCTTCTTTCCTTGCGGAAAAGGGTCCGCCAGCGTCGGCCGAGACCTTGCGGCAAAAAAATATCTGCTGCGTCGGCGACGACGACCAGTCGATCTACGGCTGGCGCGGCGCGGAGGTGGACAACATCCTGCGTTTCGAGCACGATTTTCCAGGCGCCAAAGTGATCCGGCTGGAGCGCAACTATCGCTCGACCGGCCATATCCTCGCCGCCGCCTCGCACCTGATCGCGCATAACGAAGACAGGCTCGGCAAAACGCTGCGCACCGAGGATGTCGACGGCGAGAAGGTCACCGTCACCGGCTCCTGGGACTCTGAGGAGGAAGCCCGCGCCATCGGCGAGGAAATCGAGCAGTTCCATCGCGCCGGCCAAAAGCTGAACGAAATCGCAATTCTGGTGCGCGCCTCGTTCCAGATGCGCGAGTTCGAAGACCGCTTTGTCACGCTTGGCCTGCCCTATCGCGTTATCGGCGGTCCGCGCTTCTACGAGCGCGC
>CAZOOO010000192.1:0-5892 GCA_964581435.1 uncultured Hyphomicrobiales bacterium
TCACGCTTGGCCTGCCCTATCGCGTTATCGGCGGTCCGCGCTTCTACGAGCGCGCCGAAATTCGCGACGCGCTCGCTTATCTGCGTGTCATCAACTCGCCGGCCGACGACCTCGCCTTCGAGCGCATCGTCAACGTACCCAAGCGCGGCCTTGGCGATGCCACCGTCCAGACGCTGCACGGGATCGCGCGCAAGCGGCAAATCCCGCTCAGCGAGGCCGCCCGCGCCGTTATCGAAACCGACGAGTTGAAACCGAAAGCGCGCGGATCGCTGCGCGCTTTGCTGGAGAGCTTCGACCGCTGGCGCGTGCAGCGCGAGTCCGTGCGGCACACCGCACTTGCGGAAATCGTGCTGGACGAGAGCGGCTATACCGAGATGTGGCAGAAAGACCGCTCGGCCGATGCCGCGGGCCGCCTCGAGAACCTGAAAGAGCTGGTCCGCTCGATGGATGAGTTCGAGAACCTGCAAGGCTTTCTCGAACATATATCCTTGGTGATGGATCGCGACGGCGGCGCCGACGAGGATGCCGTCTCGGTGATGACGCTGCATTCCGCCAAGGGGCTCGAATTCGATACCGTCTTTTTGCCCGGCTGGGAGGAAGGCCTGTTTCCCCATCAGCGCGCGCTGGATGAGCAGGGACGCTCCGGCCTCGAAGAAGAGCGCCGCCTCGCGCATGTCGGGCTGACCCGGGCGCGCCGACGCGCGAAACTCTACTTCGCCACCAACCGGCGCATCCACGGCTCGTGGTCGACGACGATCCCGTCCCGCTTCCTCGACGAACTGCCGGCGCAGAACGTCGAGATCACGGAATCGAAGGGTGGATCGGGATGGGGCGGAACCGGCGGTCACGGTTCCTCGCGTTTCGACAACATCGAGTCGTTCGGTTCGAGCTATGCGACACCCGGCTGGCAACGCGCGCAGGCCAATCGCGATCGGGGCGGGTTCAACGAGGCCGGCACGCCCTACAATGCGCAACGATCGAAGCCGAAGCGCGCGCCGCTGACCATCGAAGGAGAATTGATCGCGAGATCCGCGGGCACGGACTCCGGCTTCTCATTGGGCGACCGTGTCTTTCACCAGAAATTCGGATATGGCGAAGTGGCGCGGATCGACGGCAACAAGCTGACCATCACCTTCGAAAAAGCCGGCGAGAAAAAGGTCGTCGATAGCTTCGTGGAGCGGGTGTAGCCGATTGCGGAACGTCACCCACCTTCCTATCTGACCCCCATTCCATCATCCTGCCATTCGACGCGATATTATCTTCTTGCCGTCCACTTTTTCACCCGCTTTCACCGTGTCGAGCCCGCATGTCGCCCATCATATCCATTTCCGGCTTGTCGAAGGTCTACGCGTCCGGCTTCACAGCGCTGAAAAGCATCGATCTCGATATCAACCGGGGCGAGATTTTCGCGCTGCTCGGTCCCAACGGCGCCGGCAAGACAACGCTCATCAGCATCATCTGCGGCATCACCAATGCGTCCGCAGGTCAGGTGCTGGTCGACGGCCGGGACATCCGGCGCGACTATCGAGCTACCCGCGGGATGATCGGCCTGGTGCCGCAAGAACTGCATACCGATGCGTTCGAAACAGTCCGGACAACCGTCAATTTCAGCCGCGGCCTGTTCGGAAAGCCCAGGAATCCGACTCATATCGAAAAGGTCCTGAGGGATCTCTCGTTGTGGGACAAGAAAGACAGCAAGATCGTCACGCTGTCCGGCGGCATGAAACGGCGCGTGATGATTGCGAAGGCCCTTTCGCACGAGCCGCAAGTTCTGTTTCTCGACGAGCCCACGGCCGGCGTCGATGTCGAGTTGCGAAAAGCCATGTGGGAGGTGGTTCGAACGCTGCAAGCCTCGGGCGTCACGATCATTCTGACGACGCACTACATCGAAGAGGCTGAAGAAATGGCGGACCGGATCGGCGTCATCAACAGGGGCGAGATCATTCTCGTCGAGGAAAAAGCCGCGCTGATGCAAAAGCTCGGCAAAAAGCGATTAAAGCTTTATTTGCAGAGCAGGGTCGAAGCCATACCTGCATCGCTGGCGGCCTACAATCTCGAACTCGCCGCAGACGGCAGGCAAGTGATCTACACCTATGACGCCAGGAGTGAGCATACCGGCATCACCAGCCTGCTGAGCGATCTCCGTGCCGCCGGTATCAGATTTTCCGATCTCGACACCACCGAAAGCTCGCTGGAAGAGATCTTCGTCAGCCTGGTAAGGACCTGACATGAATTTCGGAGCCGTGCAGGCGATTTACAAATTCGAAATGGCGCGCACCTGGCGCACCCTGCTGCAAAGCATCGTGTCGCCGGTGGTTTCGACCTCGCTTTATTTCGTGGTGTTCGGCGCGGCGATCGGATCGCGCATCACGCAGGTCGAGGGCGTCAGTTACGGCACTTTCATCGTGCCGGGGCTCATCATGCTGTCGGTGCTGACGCAAAGCATCACCAATGCGTCGTTCGGCATCTACTTCCCCAAGTTCATAGGCACCATCTACGAAATCCTGTCGGCGCCGGTCTCCTATCTCGAGATCGTGCTGGGCTATGTCGGCGCGGCCGCCACCAAGTCGATCATCCTTGGCTTGATCATCCTCGCCACCGCGAGCCTGTTCGTGCCGTTGCACATCAATCACCCGATATGGATGCTGACCTTTCTGATACTGACCTCCGTGACCTTCAGCCTGTTCGGCTTCATCATCGGCATTTGGGCCGACGGTTTCGAGAAGTTGCAGATGATTCCGATGTTGATCATCACGCCGCTGACATTCCTCGGCGGCAGCTTCTACTCGATCGGCATGTTGCCGCAGAGCTGGCAGACGGTCGCGCTGTTCAATCCGGTCGTTTATCTCGTCAGCGGATTCCGATGGAGTTTTTTCGAGATCGCCGACGTCAGCTTGTCGGTCAGTATCGGCATGACAGTCGGTTTTCTCGCGATCTGCATGTTGGCCGTAGCGTGGATATTCCGAACCGGCTATCGGCTCAGGAGCTAATCTTTCGCGCGCCAATCACAGGCCGCGCCGGGTTCAATCCGGACCGCGGCCTGCTCATACGGAAATCCTTATCGGCGATAGCAGTGATAATGCCCGTGTTTCCAATAACCGCGGCATCGATACCCCTGGCGGGGTCCGTGATCGGGAATGCCGAGCACGCCTTTGACGCCGCCGACGGCACCACCGACACCGGCGCCGATCGCGCCGCCGACTGCGCCGCCCACCGGCCCCGCAGCACGATTACCCTCGTACGCGCCTTGGTTGGCGCCGCGTTCCATGCCGCGGAAGACACCCTGAGCGTGCGCTTGATGCGGAATGGCGAACAGGGCCAGCGCCGCTGCCACAGCCGCCACCGCGATCCGTAGCCGGAGAGAAGATTCGATCGGCAATGCTATGGTTTTGATCCTCATCGGCATCTCTATCCCTTATGTTGAAGATTGACTCGGCCGCCAAAGGGCCGTGATCGCCGGATTTGCCGTAAGCACAACGTGGTATCCAGCCGGAAGTTCCGCATTCCTCGCGACGGCGCTTTCAAACACTCTCATCCGAGGTTTCCCGCTCCGCCTTGGTCGCGCCGCTTCGTGAGTTAACGATGACGCAAGCCCGCCACTGGAAGCGCGGTTTCTTTGAACGCATATATGGTTCGGGGTGGAGACTGAAATCGAGGCCGAGGTAATGCTCAAGATTGTTATTCCTGCTGCCGCTCTGCTGTTTCTCGTCGCCGGTGGCGTTGCCCATGCCAAGGTGTCCATTCTGGTCGACAAGGACAATCAGCAGATGACCGTCTCCGTCAACGGCGTCGAGCGCTATCAATGGCCGGTCTCGACCGGAAACCCGTCGCACGAAACTCCGAACGGAAAATTCCAGACTTTCCGGATGGAGGCCGACCATTTCTCCAGGGAGTTCGACGATGCGCCGATGCCGCACTCGATCTTCTTCACCAAGGTTGGTCACGCCATTCACGGCACGTTATCGGAGGGCAGTCTCGGCATACCGGTCTCGCACGGCTGCGTACGGATCTCGCGCGCCAACGCCAGCACGCTGTTCTCTCTCGTGGAAAAAGAAGGCGTCCTCAACACCACCGTCACGCTGACCGGATCGTCACGCGTGGCGCTGGCGCGCAATCCTCGCAGCAGGCGGAAAACCGATGTCGCCCGCCGCGACCCGGCCCCGGCCTATCAATCTTACGATGCGGCCGGAAACCCCGTCGATCTGACACCCCGGGGAATCGCGCCCGGCCGGCAGCCGCAGGCCGCCGATCGCGACGGCGACGGCTATATGTATCCGGACGGCGACTCCAATGATCCGCGCTATTATCGCCGTCATTACGGTGCGCAGAACGTTCCGCCGCAACGGCAATACTACTACGGCGATCAAAGAGATTACGGGTATGCGCAGCCTTACCAGCCCCAGGTCTATGCGCCGCGGCCCTATCAGCCGCGAGGCCTGTTCTCTGGCTTCGACGACTGACCCTCCTGACCCCGAGGTCAACACCCGAGGGAACGACAGACGGCGAGGACGCGGCAAAACGGACGACTTCTTCCAGTAAAGAATCCTGAGCGACGACGGTCAGACCGTCCGAGGACTTGAAGCGGATATGCCGGACACCGACGTCGTCATCATCGGCGCAGGCCACAACGGCCTGACCTGCGCGGCCTATCTCGCAATGGCCGGACTGCGCGTCAGGGTCGTGGAGCGGCGCAAGGTTGTGGGCGGCGCAGCCGTCACCGAGGAATTCCATCCCGGTTTCCGCAATTCGGTCGCAGCCTACACCGTCAGCCTGCTCAATCCGAAAGTCATCGCCGACCTGCGGCTGCACGACCACGGCCTGCGGATCGGCGAACGCCGCGCCCAGAACTTCCTGCCCGCTCCCGACGGCCGCTACCTGCTCACCGGCGAAGGCCGCACCAGGGCATCGGCTGCTCGCTTGAGCGAACGAGACGCCGCCGCGCTCGGCGGCTTCACGCGCGAACTCGAAGAGATCGCCGACGTCGTCCGCCAATTCGTGCTCCGCGCGCCGCCAAACCTCGTCGAGGGATTTGGCCTCAGGGCCGCGGACGAATTCGTCAACGCAATCGGCTCCGCCGGAATCCTGCGCGGTCTTTCGCTGGAGCAGAAGCGCAGCCTGCTGGATCTGTTCACGCGGTCGGCGGGCGAAATGCTGGACGAGCGGTTCGAAACCGACCTCATCAAGGCCCTGTTCGGCTTCGACGCCATCGTCGGCAACTATGCGAGCCCCTACGCGGCCGGCTCGGCTTACGTGATGCTGCACCATGCCTTCGGAGAGGTGAACGGCAAGAAGGGCGTCTGGGGCCACGCCATCGGGGGCATGGGCGCGATCACCGAGGCGATGGCGGCGGCCGCCCGCGCGCACGGCGTGGACATCGAAACCGACGCGGGCGTGCGCGAGATCGTCGTCGAACGGGCGCGCGCGGCAGGTATCGTGCTCGACGACGGACGGACGATCCGCGCAAAATATGTCGCGGCGAGCGTCAACCCCAAGCTGCTTTATACCCGGCTGCTGCCCGCCGACGCGCTGCCCGCCGCCTTTCTCGCCCGCATCAGGAACTGGCGCAACGGCTCCGGGACGTTCCGGATGAACGTGGCGCTGTCCGCCCTGCCCTCGTTCACCGCCTTGCCGGGCGCGGGCGACCATCTCAGCGCCGGGATCATCATCGCCCCCGGCCTCGACTACATGGACCGCGCCTGGCAGGATGCGCGGCAGTTCGGCTGGAGCCGCGCGCCGGTGATCGAGGTTCTGATCCCGTCGGTGATCGACGACATGCTCGCGCCGCCCGGCCGCCATGTCGCCAGCCTGTTCTGCCAGCATGTCGCGCCGCAATTGCCTGACGGCGTGTCCTGGGACGACCATCGCGACGAGGTCGCCGACCTCATGATCGCG
>CAZOOO010000193.1:0-5889 GCA_964581435.1 uncultured Hyphomicrobiales bacterium
CCACGCGCCGGTTCGCCGCATCGAGACTGAGGACGTAGAGCGGCGCGCCGGAGGCGATGCCGAGGCCGCGGCGCTGTCCCACCGTGAAATGCACGATACCCTCGTGGTGACCGACGACATGCCCGTCGAGATCGACAATATCGCCTGACAGCATCGCGTTCGGCTTCAACCGGCTGATGATATCTGTATAGCGACCGGTCGGCACGAAGCAAATATCCTGGCTGTCATGCTTGTCGGCGACCGACAGACCGAAGCGGCGCGCCAATTCGCGGGTCTGCGGCTTGGTCATATCGCCGAGCGGAAAACGCAGAAAATCGAGCTGCTCTCTCGTGGTGGCGAACAGGAAGTAGCTCTGGTCGCGGTCCGCGTCCGCCGCGCAGAGCAGCGCCCGCGATCCATCGGCCAAACGGCGCGAGGAGACGTAATGGCCTGTCGCCAGCGCCGCCGCGCCAAGCTCGCGCGCGGTCGCCAGCAGATCGCGGAACTTGACCAAACGGTTGCACTCGATGCACGGAACCGGCGTCTCGCCCGACGCATAGCTGTCGGCGAAATTCTCGATCACGGTTTCGCGGAAGCGGCTCTCATAGTCCAGCACGTAGTGCGGAACGCCGAGTCGCTCCGCCACGTTTCGCGCGTCATGAATGTCCTGGCCGGCGCAGCAGGCGCCCTTGCGATGAGTCGCGGCGCCATGATCGTAAAGCTGCAGGGTTATCCCGACGACATCGTACCCTTCCGACTTCAACAGCGCGGCCGTCACCGACGAATCGACGCCGCCCGACATGGCGACCACGACCCGCGTGTCCTGAGGACGGCCTTCCAAATCCAGACTGTTGAGCATTGATCCCGTCAATTCATGAGACCGCGCAAGATCACATCCGCCTTGCGAATCGGAAACTTTCCCGGTGTTCAGGAGCGAATCCCGCCCCGTCAAAGCCGACCGGAAGACCCGCCTTTAATATAGTCCGTATTCCTGCGAGGCAATCGCGGCCGGACGACGACAGCGGACGGCAAATCTTGCCGCCGGGCAGAAAGGGAGCGGTTCGAATCAGCGGGTCCAGCCCCCATCGGGTACTATAACTCATTGGCTGCCATCAATATTTTCTCACCCCGGACGATGGCCCGGTCCTTGCTGCGTACCTCGACGACAAGATCCGCAAGAGGTTGACTGTGCCGAGCGTAACCACGGAAGCCGCCGCCAATGTGTCTTTCCAAAGCGCGCACCCGAGTTCTCAGCGCGGCGACCGGTCGTCCGACGATACTTTCGGAGCCCTGGTCGATGCCAGCGTGCAAGACTCGCCTCCCGCGGCCGCGCGGTCGGGAAACTCGCGCAATCAGTCCAAAATACGCCCCAATGTCGCCCGTCCGGACCGTATCATGCCGGAACCGGCGGGCCTCCCCCGGGCATCGTCCGCCCGCCCGCCTCTGGTCAATTCAGCGGGGATGAGCAAGGATATTCGGCAATCCGTCCGTGGCGCAGAGGCATCGAGCGCCGCACGCCCCCACGAGGGCGAACACGACGATCCCGAAATCGCGTCGGCCGGAAACGCTTCCGACTCCACGCAGGCGTTTTCGGACACGGATTCGGACATCACCGCCCCTGGCGTCTCGTCGGAGACGGCCGCGACGCCACCTGCCGTGGTCGTGCCGGTTACGACGCCTGTCGTGATAGCTCCTGCCGGTTCAGCCGCCGAGCCGGTTCCCGATGCCGTGGGAGGGCCGCCGGCGCAGCAGCCCGGCCCGATGGCGGCATCGCCTGCGAACGCCGGCATCGACCTGGTCCTCGCGACCGATACCGAAGCCGCCGCCGAGGCCATCCTTCAAGAGACGCCCGACACTGAGCAGGCGGTGCGGACCGTCATGCAGACCGGAGGCGCCCTGGCGGCGGCCGTCGCCACGGCAACACCTAGTAGCGCCGCGAAGGCGACCGTAAAGACGCTCGACAATGTGCCGTCGGGCAGAACGGCAGCCTCGGTCAGCACGGGGGTCCAATCCGGACCGGAATCGCCGGTTTTAACAACGCCGCCGGCGGCAGGCGGCGATCCCGTCTCGTCGCCCGACGCCGCGCCGGGCGATCGCAAGCACGATGCCGTCGCCGCCGACGGCGCCAAGATCGCCTCACCAGATTCCGGCACGCCCGCGACGCAGCCGGGAGCGGCAGCATCGCAGCATCCCGCCCACGCTCTCGACGTCGCGGCTCCACAGCCGCAACCCGGTCAGGTCGAGGGGCAAGGCATCAATAACGTCCTCGCCCAGCCACAGGTACAATCCGCAACCGCAACGACCCCCGCGACACCGCAATACAATGTCGCGGCGGCTACCGGCGCGGCCGTGCCGCTGAACGGGATCGCGGTCCAGATCGCCGTCACGGCTCTCAGCGGCAGGAGCCGCTTCGAAATCCGGCTCGACCCCGCCGACCTCGGCCGCATCGATGTCCGTCTCGACGTCGACCGCGAGGGCCGGGTCACATCGCATCTGACGGTCGAGAAGCCGGAAACGCTTGCGATGCTGCGGCAGGACGCGCCGCATCTCCAGCGCGCGCTGCAGGACGCCGGCCTGAAGACCGGCGACGGCGGCCTGCAATTCAGCCTGCGCGATCAATCCTCGCAGAGCCAGAGCGGACGCGACGATACCGGCCGCAACGCGCAGCGTCTGATCGTGACCGAAGACGACATCGTCCCGGCGGCGACGGCTGGACGAAGCTATGGCCGGATGCTCGGATCGAGCGGCGGCCTCGATATCAGGGTCTAGGGAGACGAGCATGACGAGTTCAGTGGGTTCGGCGGTTCAGCAGGTGGTGTCGGGCACGACGGCGCTGCCCGCCTCCTCTCCGGGTTCGCCGGCAACATCCAACACCGGCACGCTGGCCGGCAACTTCCAGACCTTTCTCACGCTGCTGACGACGCAGTTGCAGAACCAGAACCCGCTCGATCCGCTGGATACCAACCAGTTCACCCAGCAACTCGTCCAGTTCGCCGGTGTCGAGCAGCAGTTAAGAACGAACGACCAGCTCGCGAGTCTTGTCTCTCTCCAACAGACGACGCAGGCGACGCAAGCGCTCGACTTCGTCGGCAAGAACGCCGTGGTCGACGGCAGCTCCGCCACCATGACCAACAGCGCGGCGACGTGGCAGCTCGGCATCCCCGCTGCCTCCACCCTCACCGTCAACATCGCAAGCAGCACCGGCCAGAATGTCTTCTCCGGCTCTTACGGCGTCGATGCCGGCGACAATCAGGTCTTCTCCTGGAACGGCCTCGGCAATGACGGTACTCAATGGCCGGACGGCCAATACACGCTGACCGCGACGGCTGCCGACGCGTCGGGGAATCCGGTCGCGGTCTCGACGCAGATTCAGGGTCAGGTCAATTCTGTCGATCTGACCCAATCCCCCCCGTTGCTGTCGATCGACGGCCAGACCTACACCATCAGTCAGATCAGGCGCATCGTGAGCTGACGGGATCGGCCGGCGGCGGGTCAATTCTTCCCCCGTGCCTGGCGATCCAGCACTCGGCCACGCACGCTTCCAGCGCCATTTCAAAGGAGAATCGTATTGAAGCCCTGAACTTAGGCAAATTTTAAGCCACGGGGCGTAGGTTCGTCGGCGAGTTCAATGGTTTAGAGTTTGTGAGTACGCCATGACAGAACCTCACCGCCCGAGGGTGAAATACGTTATCGGACCCGACGGCAGTCCACTGACGATCGCGGATTTGCCGGCCCCCGGGACCAAACGCTGGGTCATCCGCCGCAAAGCCGAAGTCGTCGCCGCGGTACGTGGCGGACTCCTCTCGCTCGAGGAAGCTTGCAGCCGCTACACGCTGACCGTCGATGAATTCCTGTCGTGGCAGTTCTCGATCGACCAGCATGGCCTTGCCGGGCTGCGCACCACCCGTATTCAACAGTATCGCCAATAGGGCGTCTCCTTCAGGATGCTTCGCATTCAGAACCGGCATTCGAACGAATGCCGGTTCTTTTGTTTTGCAATTTCGTCACGGGTCTTAACCACCGTTAACCATATCGAAACCATACCATAGGCAATATTTGCCGAGCCGGCCTTCCAGGGCCGGGTCCGAGGGGCTGGTTCGTTGCAAGGTCTGCTGGCATTTCTGAAAGGCCTGGGAGCATCGCGGCTGATGGCGATGGTCGCGGTCACCGCCGTGCTGATCGGTTTCTTCGCCTTCGTCCTCATCCGCGTTACGACGCCGCAGATGACGACCCTCTTCACCGACCTCAGCGTCGAGGACTCCTCCGGCATCATCAAGGACCTCGAACGTCAGGCCATTCCCTTTGAGCTTCGCAACGACGGCGCCGTGATCATGGTGCCGAAGGACAAGGTGACGCGGCTGCGGATGAAGCTCGCCGAGGCGGGACTGCCCAAGGGGGGCGGCGTCGGCTATGAGATCTTCGACAAGTCGGACGCGCTCGGCACCACCAGCTTCGTCCAGAACATCAATCGCCTGCGCGCGCTGGAAGGCGAACTCGCCCGCACCATCCGCGCCATCGACCGCATTCAGGACGCTCGCGTCCATCTGGTGCTGCCCGAGCGGCCGCTGTTCTCACGCGAAGCGCCGCAGCCATCCGCTTCGATCGTGCTGCGCGTCCGCGGCGGCCTCGAACCGCAACAGATTCGCGCCATCCGCCATCTCGTCGCCTCGGCCGTCAACGGACTGAAGCCGCAACGGGTATCCGTCGTGGATGAAGCCGGCCAGTTGCTGGCCGACGGCTCGAACACCGACGCCGACGGCGTGACCGGAGACGAGCGGCGCGCCGCATTCGAAAAGCGCATGCGCAATCAGGTCGAGGCCATCGTGTCGTCTGTGGTCGGAAACGGCCGGGCGCGCGTCGAACTCTCCGCCGACTTCGATTACAACAAGATCACCCAGACCTCGGACAAATTCGATCCGGAAGGGCGGGTGCTGCGATCCAGCCAGACCCGCGAGGAATCCTCTGTCACGGCCGAAAACAACGGCCAGGTCACGGTCAACAACGAACTGCCCGGCAATCAGCAATCCGACAATCCGAACCCCGCGCGCGACCAGAACAAGAAGAGCGAGGAAACCAACAATTACGAGATTTCCCGCACCACCAAGACCGAGGTGACCGAGGTGGGCCGCGTCAACCGCATTTCGGTCGCCGTTCTCGTCGACGGCACCTATGCCAAGGATGACAAGGGCCAGATGGTCTACGCGGAACGCAGCAAGGAGCAGCTCGACCGCATCGCAACGCTGGTACGCTCGGCGATCGGTTTCGATCAGAAGCGCGGCGACCAGGTCGAGGTCGTCAACCTCAAATTCGCCGATCCGCCCGTGGTCGTGCCGCTCGCCGAGCCGGCGGGATTGCTGGGAATGATGACGTTGACGAAGGACGACGTGATGTATGTCGTCGAACTCGGCGTCATGGCGCTGCTTGGCCTCGTGGTGACGTTCATGGTGATCCGCCCGCTGGTCCAGCGTATCCTCGCCGCTGAGCCGGCCGCACCCAGCGCCCAACCGGCCGCCGCGCTTCCGGTCCCGGCCGACGCCAGCGCTCACCCCACGGAAACCGGGCAAAATCTCATCCCCGGCAGCAACGCCACCGCGCAACTGATCGACGTTGCTCAGGTGCAAGGGCAGGTCCACGCGCAGTCGGTGCACCGGGTCGGTGAACTGGCGGAGCGCAACCCGGCCGAAACCGCTTCCATCATCCGCCAATGGCTCGCAGAACCCGCATAACCTGACATGACCGTCCCGCAAACCACCACCAACCAGAACGCCAACGACATCAACAGCGTGGTCGCCTCGCTTGCGAGCCGGCAAAGCGCCCGGCCCAAGTCCAAGCCGATGAGCGGACCGCAACGGGCTGCGGTGATGATGCTGGCGCTGGGCGAACAGTACGGCGGCAAGGTCTGGGCCATGC
>CAZOOO010000194.1:0-5816 GCA_964581435.1 uncultured Hyphomicrobiales bacterium
CCCGGCTGCGCTCGCCGCCCGACAATTCCGTCACCCGGCGATCGCTCAAATCCATCACGCCGGCCATCTGCATCGCCCGCGTCACGGCGGCGGCATCGCGGCCGGTCAGCCTTCCGGGATCGCGGGCGCCGTGCGGGTAGCGTCCAAGCGCCACGACATCCCTGGCCGGCAGCGGCCAATGGATCTGATGGCCCTGCGGCAGATAGGCGAAACGGCGCGCGCGTTCCCGAAGGCCGAGAGACGACAGCGCGTCGCCGCAGATCTCGATCCTGCCTTCGGCAGGCAGCAGCCCCGCCAGCGCCCGAAGAAACGTGGTCTTGCCGGCGCCGTTCGGCCCCACCAGCGCGACAAGGCGTCTGCTCGGGAGCGTCAGCGAGATGTTGCTCAGGACGAGCCTCTTTCCAAGGTGCGCGGACAGCGACGATGCGACGAGAACGGCCGCCTCGCTCATGCCACGCCTCCACCCAGCGCCCGCCGCTCGCGCACGATCAGGTAGAGGAAGAAGGGTACGCCGATCAGCGCCGTCAAAACGCCGACCTTGATGTCCGAGGTCGAGGGAATGACGCGCACCGCGATATCGGCCGCGAGCAGCAGCACCGCGCCGGTCAGCGCGCTCGGCACCAGCAGCCGCGCCGGGTCATAGCCGATCAGCGGGCGCATCAGATGCGGGGCGACCAGCCCGATGAAGCCGATGGCGCCGGCCACCGCGACCGCACCGCCAACGCCAAGCGCAACGCCGAGGATCGTCCACAGCCGTAGCCGGCCGACATTGACTCCCAGGCTGAGCGCAGCCTCTTCCCCGAGACTGAGCGTGCGAAACGCATGACGCCGGCTCATCAGGATCACGGCACCCGCAGCAATGAACGGCAGCGCCAGCGCGACGTGCCGAAAGCTGCGGTCTTCCAGCGACCCCAGCAGCCAGAATGCGATCTCCAGCGCCGCGAAGGGGTTGCTCGACAGGTTCATCGTCAGCGATGTCGCCGCGCCGGCAAGAGCGGAGATCGCCAGCCCGGCGAGGATCAGGATCAGCAGGCTGTTATCACGCCCCGCGATCACGAGCAGCACGAACACCGAAGTAAACGCAGCGAGGATCGCCGCCACCGGCAATGCGAAGGAATGAATGTTGGCCCATCCCAGCGCGATCACCAGCACCGCGCCGAACGCCGCCGCCTGCGGCGCGCCGAACAGCGACGGCGACGCCAGGGGATTGCGCAGCAGTCCTTGCAGGGCGGCGCCCGACAAACCCAGGATCGCGCCGATGGCGATTGCCAAGATCGCACGCGGCAAGCGGATCTCCAGCACGATGATCCGCTGGACTTCACCACCGCCGCCGAACAAGGCATGGAGAACCGTTGCCGCCGACAATGCCACGGGGCCGATCCCCAGGGACACCAGCGTCAACGCCGCGACGCCCGCACACAACGCGAGCGTCGCGATCGTGCGCTGACGGTTGGCGACGGGTGCGATCACCATGTGACGCTGAAAGCACGGCAAACCGCAAGTCCGGCCTGCCCGGCAGCGCATTTCAGGAAACCCATGACGCCCCTTTTTCTGCCTCGCGGTCGCGCCCTCGGCGGTCGCGAGGCCGCATTCAAGTTCAACATTACTCTTCGGGAGTCAAACGCCCGCGGTGAAGCCACGATCCAAAGACCTGCGCGTATCCGTCGTGGCGACGGACTTTTTCCGAAATCATCGAAATCGAAAAGGAGCCGGCCGCATAATATTGAGTTGGCCGCAGGAAGACATCGGCATGTGCAGCGACGGCTGGACCGACGCCGCGATACTGCCTTATTTCGAGCTGGGAATATGAGGGTTTCCGCGACACCGGGTCCGCAGTGTTGAAGCGTTTCCAGCCACGCGAGAAGCGCAAGTTGGAAGCGGCCGAATAAAGAAAGCGACGCTGTACGCTATTGTGACATACCAATGCTGGGAGGTGGGCTTGACGACAAAACGCATCGGCATTCTCACGGGCGGCGGCGACGTCCCCGGCCTCAATGCAATCATCAAGACGGTGACTTATCGCGGCAACGAGGACGGCATCGAGGTCGTGGGTCTTCGCCGGGGCTGGGAGGCCCTGACGCACTTGAACCTCGAGGATCCGGCCAGCAGGTCCCATTACGTCATCCCGCTGAACCGCGAAAACACGCGCACCATCGACCGGCGTGGCGGGACCATGCTGCACTCGAGCCGCACCAATCCGTCCAAAATCAAAAAGCTGCCCGGCCATCTCGTCGGCACTGATCTTCCAGTCGCCACGAATACCAACGGTGGCATAGAAACCAGGAGCTGGGACCTCACAGGCCAGGTGCTCGCGAACCTGTCAGGACTGGGCATCGAACACCTGGTCGCCATCGGCGGCGACGACACGCTCAGTTATGCGGCCAGGCTCAACGAACTCGGCGTCAGGATCATCGCCATCCCGAAGACGATGGACAACGACGTCCGCAATACCGAATACTGCATCGGCTTCTCGACCGCGATCACCCGCGCCAGCGATGCCATCCAGCGGCAGCGCACCACCGTCGGCTCGCACGAGCGCATCGGCATTTTCCGCATCTTTGGCCGCGATGCCGGATTTACTGCGCTCTACACCGCGTATGCGACCTCGATACGGTGCGTCATACCGGAGTACAAGATCGATCTCGACAAACTGATCCGGCTGCTTATCGAGGAGAAACGGGCCAACCCAAGCAATTACGCATTGATTGTGCTCAGCGAGGGCGCCGAGTGGGAAGGCTACAAGCCGCTGGAATATGGCGAACCCGACGCCTACGGTCACCGCAAGAAGGCCAACGTGGCCGAAGCACTCGCCGACGAGATCAAGCGGCGTGCCGACGAGGAGACGATCGTCTCTGACCTCACCTATGATCTGCGATCAGGCGATCCGGACTTCATCGACAAGCTCGTCGCCCTGACTTTCGGTAACATGGCCTACGATGCGGTCCTGGAAGGCAGCACCGGCTTGATGTCGGCCCTGGTCGAGGGCCACTATGACCTCGTGCCCATCCCTGACGCCAGGCTGGGGCCGCGAAAATTGGACGTGGCCAGCATGTACAACACAGAACGCTACCGTCCCCTCTACGCCACCAAACGGGGGCTGCCGATCTTTCTCAACCGCGCGTCATAACGCCAGCGGAAGGATTGCGGTCGGTTGGCCGGCCGTGGAAGACATTGCCATGGTCCAAGCGCGCGTGGCGCTGCCAGCCTTCACGGCGCCGTTCGGCGCCTATGCTTCGGACATTGCAGGCCGCACAGGAGCGGGCGGGATTGACATGATTGCGCTACCGGGGCTGGGCGTCCAATTGCTGCTTGAGCGCATCGATCAATCGTTGATCGTCCGTGCGCACCCTGAGATATCCATTCCAGGTGACGGGGCCAATTTTTGTTGGGCCCCTGGCATAGTGATCTTTGAGCGTTCCGAATTGTTCTCGGTGCCGAGGCGGAATGAGAAGTTCCATCGTAGGGCCTCTCGGTGAGTTATCGGTACGAATCGATGATCCTCATGCGAGAGCGGTTTTCTGGCCAGAGTATGTCAATGCGGCCGTACATTTGAGGGAAATGTCGGTGACAAACGGCTCGCGGGCGAGCATTGAAAGACGCTCCCGGGGAAACCGAGGCATTGTCGTGCCGGGCACCCCGAACTCTTACCGCCCAATAGCCGCGCCCCGCATTTTATGCCGGACTCGGCCAGTGGCCTGGCAAGTGCAGCGCGTCGGCAACACTGAATTTGAATCTGATTTGAGAGAGCGCGGCGATCTGGACAAAACGCCGATCACGCCGGAGGTTACGAGCCTTGGCATCGCATGAAGGTCCCCGCGATTCGGGATCGACACCGGGGCAGATAATGAGGGTCGTGACGGGATTGCTCGCAGCCGTGTTCGTGTTGGGACATGTCGCCGCGAGCCACGCCGTCGTCCGGATCGGCGAGGATCGGGGCGGCCGGATCGGAACCTACCTTGATAAATATGAGGCCCTTCGCAGTTCCGGCCAATCCGTCATCATCGACGGTCTATGCGCATCAGCCTGCACCATCATTCTCGGTACGGTCCCGCATGACAAGATTTGCGTGACATCCCACGCGGCCCTCGGGTTTCATGCCGCCTGGGATCCCGGATCGAACGGCCGCGCCGTGATCAATTCCGAAGCGACCCATATGCTGTATTCGATGTACCCTTCCACGGTCCAGCGCTGGATCAAACAGCGAGGCGGCCTGACGCGGCGCATGATCTTCCTGCGTGGCCGCCAGCTCGCCGACATGTATCGTCCGTGCTACCTTGACGCGCAGGCGTCGTCGGCGCGCTGACCTCCACGTTGCCAATTCATCACGACGTGATCGCGCCCCGTTGCGCTTGCCTTAAGGGCGGGACTGGCCTTATCTGAAGCCTCGCCGTGCCGGCAGGGCGCTGTTTGCGCCGGCCGTCGCAGTTCATTATTTTACCATTCACCGGATCTGCCGGACTCATGCAGCGCCCGGCGCAACCGGCGACATCGCCGCAGGGGAAGAGCCCTCACCGCAGGTAGCGCGGGAGCCGGTGCGACGCGGTTAGCCGCAGCCTGACCCGAGGATGGATGACCGGCCCGCGTGAAGAAAGCGCGTCGAAACGACAATCCAGCGCTTCACTTCTGATCCGATCAGACGTGAGGCTTGAGACCTGTTCCGCACGTTCCGGTCGCAGCAGGAATGCGGCCTCCGGAACCGCGACACCGAGGATATCCGATGTCCAATAGATTCGTCCGCCCGCTGATCCTGTTTGCGGCCTTCGCCGGCAGCCTTGTCGTCGGCCTCACGGTCGTGATGTGGCTGCTCGGCGGGCTTGCCAGCACGCCCCCGGCGGCGGCGATCGGCGGTCCGTTCAAGCTGACCGACCAGACCGGCCAGACCGTCACCGAGAAGGACATGGCCGGCCGCCCGACAATTATCTTTTTCGGCTACACCCATTGTCCTGACGTCTGCCCGACCTCGCTGTTCGAAATGTCGGAGGTGTTGCGGGCGATGGGCCCGGACGCCGGCCGCATCAACGCCTATTTCGTCACGGTCGATCCGGAGCGCGATACGCAGGAAACGATGAAAAACTATCTTTCCAGCTTCGATCCGCATCTGAAAGGCTTGACCGGTGATCCGGCCGCCGTCGAGAAAGCCCTGTCCGCCTTTCGGGTCTACGCAAAAAAGGTCCCGCTGAAGGACGGCGGCTATTCGATGGATCATACGGCGCTGATCTATCTGATGGATCGCGACGGCCGCTTCGTCGCGCCGTTCGATCTCAAGCGTTCGGCTGAATCGGCCGCCGCCGATCTCAAGCGTTATCTGTAGCGCCGCCAGCGTTGAGCGGCCGTTTCGGGGGAGACCGGCAGCTGCGAGGCGGCGGCCGATCGGATTTGCGGGGAAAGGCCGTGCTCGGTCTTTTCCCAGCGATATGGTTCTCTCAGCAGTTGATACAGCGCGCGCCACGCCGCAATCGAAAGACAGGCCCAGTAGATCGGCGTCAACGCCAGGATCCAGCCCTGCCGCAATTGCCCGCGCCGCGCCAGCCCCATCAGGCCGACCACGATCGTGGAAACCAACCCGGCGGCGATGGTGATCAGATGCAGCGGCGTGACCGCGCCCGCGGCAGATCCGCCGCCGATGGCGCCGGACTCCGCCAGCAACCGCAACGCCATATCGACGACGAGGATCGGAAAGGTCAAAGCCGTCATCACGTTGCCACCGATGATGGCATTCAGCGTGAAAAACCCCTTCGCGCCCGCGTCCCTCCATAGCCGCCCGGGACGGCGCATATGCACGCTCCAGGTCTGCATCCAGCCCTTCATCCAGCGCG
>CAZOOO010000195.1:0-5758 GCA_964581435.1 uncultured Hyphomicrobiales bacterium
CCGTGGCCGAAGCAGATGCGCTGGGGCGAGCGCTCGGCGAAATCAGGCGCGCTGACCTGGGTACGGCCGCTGCATTCCATCGTCGCGACCTTCGGCATGGAGACCGAGGAACCGGACGTGGTGCCGTTCGACGTCGCCGGCATCACCGCCGGGCAGGTGACGCGTGGGCACCGCTTCATGGCGCCGGACGAATTCAGCGTGCGGCGCTTCGACGATTACGAGGCGAAGCTGCACGAGGCGAAGGTCGTGCTCGATTCCGCTCGCCGCAAGGACATCATCCTTGCCGATGCGAAGGAACTGGCGTTCGCGCAAGGCTATGAGCTGGTTGAGGATCAGGTGCTGCTTGATGAGGTGTCCGGCCTCGTCGAATGGCCGGTGGTGCTGATGGGTTCGTTCGATGAAGAATTTCTGTCGATACCGGGCGAAGTGATCCGCGCAACCATCCGCAACAACCAGAAGTGTTTTGTGGTGAGCGATACCAAATCTGGAAAGCTCGCCAACAAGTTCATCCTCGTCGCCAACATCGAAGCCAGCGACGGCGGCAGGGCGATCGTCGCCGGCAACGAGCGCGTGATCCGCGCCCGGCTGGCGGATGCGAAGTTTTTCTACGAGACAGACCTCAAGACGAAGCTGGAAGACCGGCTGCCGAAGTTCGAGCAGATCGTGTTCCATGAAAAACTCGGAACGCAAGCGGAGCGCATCGCGCGCATCGAACGCCTAGCTGCGGAGATCGCGCCGCTGGTCGTGCCAACCGCGCAGGGCGCGGAAAAAGAAAAGCTCGTCGAGAAGGCCAAGCGCGCGGCGCGGCTGTGCAAGGCTGATCTGCTCACCGAAGTGGTCGGCGAATTCCCCGAGCTTCAGGGGCTGATGGGGAAATACTATGCGCAGGCCGCTGGCGAGGATGCGTCCGTCGCCGCGGCGTGCGAGGAGCACTACAAGCCGCAGGGTCCGAACGACCGCGTGCCGAGCGATCCCGTGAGCATCGCGGTGGCGCTGGCCGATAAGATCGACACGCTGGTCGGTTTCTGGGTGATTGATGAAAAGCCGACGGGCAGCAAGGATCCCTATGCGTTGCGAAGGGCAGCGCTGGGGGTGATCAGGTTGATTGTTGAGAATCAACTGAGCTTGGGTTTGTTTGGCATTTTCGAATTGGCGGCACACCCAATTTTGAGACAGCAAGCCGATAAGCACTACAAAGACATCGTGAAGGCACTCATTGAAGCTGGAAAAATTACAGGTAAGCATACAGCATTAGAAGAGTATAAGAACAGCAGCGAATATGTCGAAGGATGGACTGACCATGTCTATCACGGTGTGGTCCGCATTCAGTCAGAGCTGAGAGCTTTCTTCATCGATCGATTGAAAGTTCAACTGCGTGAAAACGGCGCGAGGCACGATCTCGTTGACGCCGTCTTGTCCTTACAAGCTGTTTCTGCCGCAATGGCGGATATGCTTGGAGGAAATGAGTTCTCGCCATTCGATGAAACGGACATGGACGATCTCCTGATGATCGTCCGCCGCGTCGAGGCGCTCGGCAAATTCCTCGACACCGATGACGGCAGGAACCTGCTCGCCGGGGCCAAGCGCGCGTCGAACATTCTCGCCATCGAGGAGAAGAAGGACAAGCGCAGCTTCGACGGCGCGCCGGATGCTTCGCTCTACAAGCTGGACGAAGAGAAGGCGCTCGGCGCTGCCATCGATCAGGTGAAGCATGAGGCGGGCGCCGCCGTCGCAAACGAGAACTTCGCGGCCGCGATGGCCGCGATGGCGAAGCTGCGTCCCGCCGTCGATGCCTTCTTCGACAAGGTGAAGGTCAACGATGACGACGCGAAGATTCGTGAAAACCGCCTCAGGCTGCTCAACGAGATTCGCGCCGCCACCCGCACGGTCGCGGATTTCTCGCGGATTCAGGATTGATGAGACGGCGCGCGGCTGGGATAGCGGCAGATCAGTCGATCACCTGCATGACACGCCGCGTGCGCGGCTCGACCAGCACGGTTTCGCCGTTCACCACCGTATAGCGATAAGGTGTCGCGCCGAAACGCTGCGGCACGTCATAAAACATCACGCCCTCGTCGGCCAGGATCGCGCCGACGACGACGTTATGCGGAACGGTGAAGGACGGAACGCGCTCGGTCACAACGTAATCGCGAAACGCCCGGCGCTGCTCGTAAGTGATCCCGCCGTCGGCTTCCACTTCGACCGGTTGGGTGACGGGCACACCGGTAGACGGAGCGGCGCCGATCGTGCTGCCTTGCGCATGGGCACTGAACGCTACGCCGAGCGCAGTCATCAGCGTGGCAAAAGCCAGGGCGGTATTCCGCATGTGAGCCTCCTTTGGCGGGACGCGCATTTGCCAGCGCTGCCCGTTTGATCGAGTGTCATGCCAATTCATCCGGCCTGCCATCGTTCCCGCGCGGGCCGGCATCGGGGCGATCCGCGGCGCGGCAAGGCCGGAAATGAACGGGAAACCCGCTGGGATCGCGGGGCCTCCTGTCAAGGAGCCGGCGCGGCGGATAAAGTTTCTGCGATTCGCAAACTGCATCATCCGCGGAGGTTTATCCTTATGGTCATCACGGCAGCGCACATCCAGCCTATCGTCGCATTGATTGCAGGCGTCCTGATCCTGCTGATGCCGCGTTTTCTCAACCTGCTCGTCGCCCTCTATCTCATTTTCGTCGGCCTCTCCGGCCTCGGCGTTTTCAAGATGCTGCATTTCTAGCTTCGAATGTTGGCCTGTTCGTGATGCCTGCCGGTTGCAATCGCCGGCTTTGAGGCGAAAGGCTTCGCGGAAGCCGGCTGGATGCCGATCGATGCGGTGCGCGGCGGCGCTCCGGTGCGTTCTCGTGTATCGCCGAACAAAACCGAAGCGACCGTCGCTGTCCCGAAACACCCGAGAAAGGGCGTATCGCAAAGCTGCTTGCCTTCCGTTTTGAATAGGTGTTCAGTTCTTCGGGCGGCGTTTCGCGAACTTTTGCGGCGGTTCAAAAGTGCCGCTCGAAAATGCCATTGCGCGCGCCGCTCCTGTTCGGGGGGACGCGAGGGACATGGAACCCGCATGGTGTATCGGCGGACCCAACAGGTCATGAAGCGCCTCGCGGCGCGCCGCCGCGCCATTCTCACGGCCGCGCGGGATATAGCCAGCAATGGGGGCCTGGCGGCGGTGCAGATCGCGCCGGTCGCGCTTCGCGCCGATGTGGCCGCCGGTACGGTCTATCGCTACTTTCCCTCGAAAGCCGACTTGGTTTCCGAACTCATCACGGAGGTTGCGCGGGACGAACTGACGGCGATACGCGCCGCCGCCGATGCCGCGCCGGGGCCTTCCTCGGCGCTTGCCGCCGCCATCGCCATCGTCGCATTGCACATGGTTTCTCACCGGAAGCTGGCGTGGGGCATTCTGGCTGAACCGGTCGACGTGGATGTGACTGCGACCCGGCTGGCAAGCCGCCGCGAAATCGCCGGCGAGATCGAAGCGCGCATTATAGCTGCCGTGAGCGCCGGACATCTGCCGCGGCAGGACACCTCGCTCGCCGCGACCGCGCTGCTTGGCGCACTGCAAGAAGCCCTGGTCGGTCCGCTCGCGCCGGATAAGTTCGACGACCAGGCGATACTGCGCGATGTGGTGCGGACTGCGACCTTGCTGGCGCTGCGTGCGGTCGGTGTGACGGATGCGCGCGCTCGCGGACTTGTGGTGCAGGGGGCCCTGCCGGCAAGGACGCCGGCAGGGGAGTAAGGCGGACTGGAGCCGGCGTTACTTCGCCTTGATCTTGCCGTCCTTGTCGAACTGCGACACGTAGGCCCATAGATTGTCGAGCTCGCTCTGCTTCTTGATGCCGGCAAAGACCATCTTGGTGCCCGGAACCTTCGCCTTCGGATCCTTGATGTATTCCTTGAACTCCGCCTCACTCCAGGTGATGCCGGATTTCTTGTTGGCGTCCGAATAGGCATAGCCTTCCACGGTGCCGGAATGGCGCCCGTCCAGACCGTTAAGCTCCGGTCCGACCTTGTTTTTGGCGCCTTCGCCGATGGCATGACATGCCATGCACTTGTTGAACGCTGCCTTTCCGGCTTCCACGTCCTGCGCGCTGGAGGTGCCTACGCTTGCAAGCGTGACGCCGAGAACGGTCAGTGCGGAGATGACGAACGTTTTCATGGAGACCTCTAAGTCCTTGTGAATGGGCTTCAGGCTGAAGCTGGTGAGGGATTGCCGCCTTCCCGGAGGGAAGGGGGTGCTCGTGGCTCGCAGGTCATCACGATAACCTGCAGAATCGAAGGATAACACCAATCTTAGAACGATTCGAGTGTGATTTGGTCCTAAAAGTGCTCGGACTGCCATGGCTCTTTCGGGGAATGGCTCTTTCGAGGAGATCCGTCGCAAGGCGACGATGGCTGCCATTTGTTTCGGCGGTCCGGTTTCCGGGGTGAGTCTACACAAGACGGACGAAATGTGGTTGATCCTGACGGTCTCGTGGCGATCGGCACAGTGCGGTCGCGACAGTGGAGCGCCTGACGATGACCATCATGATGCCCGCCTCGGATCAGATGGTGCTCGATCGCCGCGACGCCATCGTCGCGGAGTTGCGCGCGATCGTGCCGGGCGAGGGCGTCATCTCCAGCGCCGCGGAAATGCTGCCGTATGAGTCGGACGCCCTGACCGCCTATCGCCAGCCGCCGATGGTCGTGGTGTTGCCGGAAACCACGGAGCAGGTGTCGCGCATTCTGAAATATTGCTTCGACAACGGCATCAAGGTGGTGCCGCGCGGCTCCGGCACCTCGCTGTCGGGCGGCGCCTTGCCGTTGGCCGACGCGGTGCTCCTCGGCCTCGGCAAGTTCAAGCGCATCCGTGAGATCGATTTCGATAACCGCGTCGTCGTCGCCGAGCCCGGCGTCACCAACCTCGCCATCAGCCAGGCGGTGGCCCATGCGGGCTTCTACTATGCGCCGGATCCTTCGTCGCAGATCGCGTGTTCGATCGGCGGCAATATCGCGGAGAATTCCGGCGGCGTTCACTGCCTGAAATACGGCATGACGACGAACAACGTGCTCGGCTGCGAGCTGGTGCTTATGTCGGGCGAAGTCCTGCGCGTCGGCGGCAAGGCGCCCGAGCAGGCGGGTTACGACCTGATGGGCATCATCACCGGGTCCGAGGGTCTGCTCGGCGTCGTCACCGAAGTCACCGTCCGCATCCTACGGAAGCCGGAAACCGCGCGGGCGCTGATGGTCGGATTCTCGCAGGTCGAAGCGGCGGGGGAATGCGTGGCGCGGATCATCGGCGCCGGCATCATTCCCGGCGGCATGGAGATGATGGACAGGCCGGCGATCCACGCCGCCGAAGCTTTCGTCAATGCCGGCTATCCGCTCGATGTCGAGGCGCTGCTGATCATCGAACTCGACGGTTCTTCGATCGAGGTCGACGAACTCATCAAGCGGGTCGAAGCCATCGCACTCGGCTGCGGTTCGACCACCTGCCGGATTTCCGGATCCGAGGCCGAACGCGACTTGTTCTGGGCCGGCCGCAAGGCGGCGTTTCCCGCGGTCGGCCGCATCTCGCCGGACTATCTCTGCATGGACGGCACCATTCCGCGCGGGGCGCTGCCGCGGGCGCTGGCGCGCATCCGCGAACTGAGCGAGACGTACGGCCTCGGCGTCGCCAACGTGTTTCACGCCGGAGACGGCAATCTTCATCCGCTCATCCTGTACGATGCCAACAAGCCCGGCGAGATGGACAAGGCGGAGGCGTTCGGCGCGGACATTCTGC
>CAZOOO010000196.1:0-5736 GCA_964581435.1 uncultured Hyphomicrobiales bacterium
CAGCGCCAGGACCACAATGAATGCGATGACGAATGTGACTGCCTGCATGCTGTGTCCCTGACAGAAAGCGCCTTAATTTCAGCTTCGGATCGTCGAACGCCTTGCGGCATCCCTCCCATGACGATCGAGCCTTGGCTCAGTCTGTTAATCCCGCCCGGCAAAAGCTGCCGCTGACAGCCTTAATAACCTATGAATCGACCAGACCAAAACAACTTCTGCGCGTCGCGCGCTCCGGTTAACAAGGGTGGTTAACGGATTCGTGGCGAATAATCTGCCCAACTGTAGAGGTTGACGTGCGCGCGTGAGCGGAAAACCCGCCCCGGCAGGAACTGCCGCCGTGTTTTCTTAACCCGCTGTTAACCATGAGGGGGGCAAATTCTGCCTACCTCGGCGGCGCATCGTCCCGAGGCCGGAGCAAAGACCCCGTGTCCATCAACCATATTTCCGCGCTGGCGGCGCTGCGCACCCGGATGCAGTGGCATCAGGAGCGCCAGCGGGTTCTGGCCGAAAACATCGCCAACTCCGATACGCCGAACTTC
Source organism: uncultured Hyphomicrobiales bacterium (assembly GCA_964581435.1). Classification (GTDB taxonomy): domain Bacteria; phylum Pseudomonadota; class Alphaproteobacteria; order Rhizobiales; family Xanthobacteraceae; genus Nitrobacter. The sequence continues at coordinate 540 of CAZOOO010000196.1, forward strand.
AGGCCGCACGATCTCGTGGAACCGAGGTTCGACGCGCAAGGCGGCAATGCCTCAAGCGGCGCGACGCTGGCGATGATCCCCACCACGTCAGGCCAGAGCATAGCCGGTTTCAGCGTATTCTCGCACTTCGGGCAGAACGGCAATGGCGGCTTTCAGACCCGTCCAGCTGGCAACGCCGTCAACCTCGAGGACCAGATGCTCCAGGTGTCGGCCAACCAGATAGACTACGCCGCTGCGACCTCGCTCTACAGCCGTAGCCTGCGGCTACTGAAACTGGCCGCCGGCAAGGCGTGACGCAGGGCTGAACGGAAGGAGACCGCATCATGGCAGACAACGGCGCCGACTTCATGCGATCGATGGGTATTGCGACCTCCGGTCTGCGCGCGCAGGCGGGGAGGATGCGGGTGATCTCGGAAAACATCGCCAACGCGGACTCAACCGCGCAGACACCAGGGGGCGATCCCTACCGCCGCAAGGTGCCGACCTTTTCATCGGCCCTCGACCGCGCGCTCGATGCGAAAGTGGTGACGCTCGGCCGGGTGAAACCCGACATGTCGACGTTTCGCGTCAAGCACGAGCCGGGTAATCCGGCCGCGGACGCTCGTGGAGACGTCAAATATCCCAACGTCAATTCGCTGGTGGAGATGACCGACATGCGCGACGCGCAGCGGTCTTATGAGGCGAACCTCAACATCATCAGCGCAACACGCCGGATGATTCAGCGCACACTCGATATCCTCAAGTCCTGATCGGAGAATCTGACCATGGCATCGCCCACAGTCGCAGCAAACGCCTATGCGAGCCTCGCGAGGATGATGGATTCCGGCGCCGCCGCCGGCAAAGCGCCGGGCGGCGATGGTCTCTCATTCGGTACGGTGCTGAAGGATGTGCTCGGCGGCGTGGCGGAAGCGGGGCGCGCGTCCGATGCGCAGACTGTGGCGATGGCATCGGGCAAGGTCAACCTGATGGACGTGGTGACGGCGGTCGCGGATACCGACGTCGCGGTTTCGACGCTGGTGTCGGTGCGCGACCGCGTCATCCAGTCCTACGAAGACATCATGCGGATGCCGATCTGATCGAGAAGAGGTGTGTCATGACGGGCGCTGAAACACTGGATGTCGCGCGCGACGCGATCTGGACCATCGTTCTGGTCTCCGGCCCCCTGCTGGGCGTCGGCCTGATCGTCGGCGTCGCGATTTCGCTGGTGCAGGCATTGACGCAGATTCAGGAGCAGACGCTGGTGTTCGTACCGAAAATTCTGGCGATCTTCGTGACGCTGGTTCTGGCGCTGCCGTTCATGGCCGATGCGCTGCACGCCGAAATGCTGCGGATTTCATCGCGAATCATCGGCGGCTGATGCACAGTAGCGCGAGATGCGCATCGATATCTCGCTTCTGCCCGCCCTTGGCGCCGCCTTCATGCTGGTCTTTGCCCGCATCGGGGCGATGGTGATGCTGTTGCCCGGCTTCGGCGAGGGCTACATTCCGGTGCGGGTGAAGCTGGCCATCGCTCTGCTTCTGACCTTCATCATCCTGCCGCTGCATCGCGCCGCCTATCACGTTGACATGCAGTCGGTCGCGCCGCTGGCGGTCCTGCTGGTGCATGAGATCATCATCGGCGTAGTGCTGGGCGCTACGGCGCGCGTCACGCTCGCGGCCCTGCATGTGGCGGGCTCGGTCATCGCACAGCAGCTCGGGCTTGGATTTGTCACGTCGGTGGATCCGACGCAGGGTCAGCAAGGCGCGTTGATGGGCAACTTCCTGACGCTTCTCGGGATCGCGCTGCTGTTCGCAACCGACACCCACTATCTGGTCATCGCCGCGCTGAATGACAGTTACAAGATATTCTCGCCGGGCGAACTGATGCCGAGCGGTGACGTGGCGGCGCTGGCGACGCGTGCTTTTGCCGGCGCTTTCAAGATCGGCCTGCAACTGTCGGCTCCGTTTCTGGTGTTCGGACTGGTCTTCAATATCGGGCTTGGCGTGCTCGCGCGGCTGATGCCGCAGATGCAGGTCTATTTCGTCGGCGTGCCGCTCTCGATTTTCATAGGCTTCATGATCTTCGCCGCCGTGCTGGCGTCCATGATGGGAACCTACATGGATTATCTGGTCGGCGTGATGCGGGACCTGACGTCGCCGAACTGAGGATCCCGCGATGGCCGACGAGAACGACGACACCGAGAAGACAGAAGACCCGACGCAAAAACGTCTCGACGATGCGCTTGAGCGCGGCGACGTTGCCAAGAGCCAGGAGGTCAATACCTGGTTCGTGATCGCGGGCGCGACGCTGGTGCTGTCGACGTTTGCAGGCTCGATCGGCGGCGGATTCGAGGCGCCGTTGCGCAATCTGATCGCAAACTCCTGGCAAATCCGGACCGATGGACCGGGCCTTCTGGCGTTGGCCGAGCAGATCGGATACCGCCTTGCCGCCGTGCTCGCCGTGCCGCTGCTTCTGCTGATGATGGCCGCCGTTGCCGGCAATGTCATTCAGCACCGCTTCGTCTGGACGGGCGAAACGCTCAAGCCGAAGCTCAGCAAGATTTCCGTGGTGTCGGGCGCCAAGCGGATTTTCGGCAAGCAGGCTGCCGCGAACTTCGCCAAGGGACTTTTCAAGGTGCTGGCGCTCGGCGCGGTCATGACAGCGGTGCTTTGGCCGGAACGCTCGCGGCTCGACGCCATGGTGCGGCTCGATCCGAACGCCCTTCTCGGAATCACGAAAAGCCTGACGCTGCAATTGCTCGGCGCCGTGATCGTGATGCTCGCGCTGGTCGCGATCGCGGACTACCTGTTTCAGTATCGGCAATGGTTCGAACGCCAGAAGATGTCGCTGCGGGAGATGAAGGAAGAGTTCAAGCAGTCGGAGGGCGATCCGCATATCAAGGCCCGCATCAGGCAGTTGCGCCATGCCCGCATGAAGAAGCGCATGATGGCCGCTGTTCCGCAGGCCTCGGTGATCATCACCAATCCGACGCACTATTCGGTCGCGTTGTCTTATGAACGCGGCATGTCCGCTCCGGTCTGCGTGGCCAAGGGCGTGGACAACATCGCGCTCAAGATCAGGGAAATCGCCCGCGAACATGACATTCCGGTCGTCGAGAACGTGCCGCTGGCCCGCGCGCTGTACGCCGCTGTCGAAATCGACGACGAGATCCCGGTCGAGCACTATCACGCCGTGGCCGAAATCATCGGTTATATCATGGGCTTGAAGCGCGGCCTTTCGGGACGCCGGGTCTGAGGCCGGCCAACGGGCAATGGGAACAGCATCGGGGCAGGGAAAATGGCGGGAAATGAACCCAATGAGGCGCTTGCGCTGCGGACCCCGATTCAGGCACTCAGAACCCGGCGCAAGCGCATCCCGCGCCCGCCGCGACAGGCTCCGCCAAATTCCATGACGCCAGATCCCGACATCGATTCACCGCAGGTCGGGCAGGAGCCGGCGCGGCGGAGCGGCAGCATCCTCCTGGTTCTGCTGGTCGCGGGCGCGATCGTCACGGCCGCCGTGGCGTTCATGGCGCTGGGACGTACCGAGGCCCAGCCTTATATTCTGGCGCTGTTGGCCTTGCTGGCGATGGTCGGCCTGTTCACGCTGTTCGCGTTCGCGGCCGGGATCGTCCGCTTCGCGGACCGCACCGTCGATGATCCGCTGATGCGTCCGATAGCCGATCATGCCTTCGACGGTATCGCCGTCACCGATTCCGGCGGGCACATCGTTTATGCCAACTCCGCTTATCTCACCCTGACCGGAGCTGCGTCGATGCAGGACGTGCGGCCGGTGGAGCGCGTATTCATCGGCAACCCCGACGTTTCCGAAGCGGTGTTCCGTCTTTTGAAGGCGGCGCGCGAGGGCAAGCGCCAGCAGGAAGAGGTGCGCGTGGCCGCCGCCGACGGCACCAACGGTCGCTGGCTGCGATTGCGGGTTCGCCAGCTCGCGCAGGCGAAGCGGTACGCCAGATATGCCGTATGGTCGATCGCCGACATCACCCGCGATCGCGAGCGGCAGGAAGATGTATTCCAGGAACTGCGCCATGCGATCGAATATCTCGATCATGCGCCGTGCGGCTTCTTCTCTGTCAACCAGCCGGGCGATCTCGTCTATGTCAATGCCACGCTTGCCAACTGGCTGGATCACGATCTGGCGGAGATCGGCTCGGGCGGCCTGAAGCTGACCGACATCGTTTCGGGAGACGGCGCGGCTTTGCTGACGTCGATCATCGCCGCGCCCGGCGAGGTCCGCACCGAGGTCTTCGATATCGATCTGCGGATGCGCAACGGCAAGACCATGCCGGCGCGCCTGTATCACAAGCTGGCCTTCGGCGCCGACGGCGCGCCGGGGCCGTCGCGGACGCTGGTGGTCAGCCGCGCCCGCGACGAGCGCGTCGATCCGCAACGGGCGGCGGAAGTGCGCTTCATGCGCTTCTTCGACCACACGCCGATGGCGATCGCGACGGTCGATAAATCCGGCGCTGTCGGCCGCGCCAATGCGCGGTTTGCGAAACTTGCGCAAAGCCTCAGTCCGGACGGCGCCGCCGCCAGGTCGATTCTCGCGGCGGTCAACGAACGCGATCGCGGCCAACTGAGCGCCGCGATTCATGCCGCGGCGGACGGGCAGGGCGATATCCCGCCGGTCGAGGTGATGCTGGACGGCGCGCGCGAGCGCTGGGGACAGTTTTTCGTCACCGCGGTGGAGGACGATCGCGACGCGGAAGCCGCGATCGTCTACATGCTTGAGACGACCGAGCGGCGCACGCTCGAAAGCCAGATCAATCAATCCCAGAAGATGGAGTCGGTCGGCCAGCTCGCCGGCGGCATCGCGCACGATTTCAACAACGTGCTGTCCGCCATCATGATGGCGAACGACTTCCTGCTGAACGCGCACAAGCCGACCGATCCGTCTTTCCAGGACATCATGCAGATCAAGCAGAACGCCAACCGGGCCGCCGCCCTGGTGCGGCAATTGCTGGCGTTCTCGCGGCGACAGACCTTGCAGCCGAAAGTGCTCGATCTCGGCGACACCCTGAGCGACATCGGCATGTTGCTGAAACGCTTGATCGGCGAGAAGGTCACTTTCCCCGGCGTCGTGCACGGGCGAGACCTGTGGCCGGTCAAGGCCGACGTTTCGCAGTTCGAGCAGGTGATCGTCAACCTCGTGGTCAATGCGCGCGACGCCATGCCGAACGGCGGCAAGCTCGCGATCCGCA
>CAZOOO010000197.1:0-5724 GCA_964581435.1 uncultured Hyphomicrobiales bacterium
CTGGAAATCGCTGACGCTTCGGGTCGGCGACACCTGGCCGATGTTCATCTGGCCGCTGGGTTTCGCGGCGGCGGCGATCGACATTGCGGTGCGACGGCGTGAAAGCCGGACGGCGTGGATGGTGAAATGGTCAACGTTCTGGGCCAAGGCCGCGATCGCGTCGGGTCTCTTGCTCGTCGTCGCGATCTTTCTTTATTACACCGTCAGCCCGTGGAATTTCATCGGCAAGACCGATCCGATCGGCGGCGAGGCCGGTTTCGCGCAGGTCGCGCGCCGCGCTGAAAGCGAAATGAAAAACGCCGGCGCAACCTGGATCGCGACGGTGGATTACCGCGTTTACGCGATGCTGCGCTGGCACCTCAGGGATCGCGTGCCGGTGATCCAGATCAACGAGCGCAGCCGTTTCCTGGGCTTCCGGGATCCGGGTCTCGACAGGATTGCCGGGAATCCCGGGCTCTATGTCGCCCGGGAGCCGGATGACGCCGCGATTCTGGCCTCGACCACGGCGGTGCTCACACCACTCGGTCAGGTCCGGCGAACCTGGCGTGGGCGGGTGATGGATACCTATGTTCTGAAAAAGCTCATGGGCTGGACGCCCGATCTCTCGCCGCCGCCGGACTCGCCGTTCTACACATGGCGCCGACTGGCCGGGGGCGGGGCGGTTTATTCCCGGCCACGGTCTGTTTCAATGGAGTTGAATCAGACCGTAGCCTCATCCTTTGATTGAGCATGAGCTTATCCGAAAACCGGCTTCCACTTTGCGCTGGCGCGGCCCTTCGGGTCGGGATCATGCTCTGATCCTCGCGGACGCCGCGCGATAGAGCATTTTCCGGCGAAGTGGATACCGGTTCGCCGCAAGAAAATGCGTCAAACAATAAGCTGGAGCTTCGCTTCTGATTCAATCAGAAGCGAAGCTCCAGATCAGTTGCCGGCGTCGCGTTTGCGCAACAGATCTTTTGCCAGATCGCCGAGCGCGGGCCGGGGCAGCGCCGTGAACGGCATCGGCCGGGTGACGTCGATCGCCGCCAGCCCGAGACGGGCTGTCAGCAATCCGTTGAGCACCCCCTCGCCCAGACGCGTCGACAGTTTCGCGGCGATGCCCTGACCGACCATCTGCTGGATCAGCGTGTCACTGGCTGCGATGCCGCCGGTGATTGCGAGATGCGCGATGACGTGGCGCATCAGCCGGATCATCCCGAGCGTGCCCGGCCTTCCGCCATAGAGGCGCGCGAGCTGCCGCACCAGCCGCATCGCGGCGGCGAATACGAACAGCACGTCCACGATGGCGCGGGGGCTGATCGCGGTGACGATCGACACGCGCTGCGCCGCCACCGACACCAGCCGGCGGGCCTCCTGATCCAGCGGAGCCATCAGTTCGCGCTCCGCCAGCCGCACCAGATCGGCGCCGTCGATGATGTCGGTGCTGTGACTTCGCAACGTGGCCCGCGCCCGCGCCAGATGCGGATCATTGTGCGCGAGTTTCACCAGATCGCGCACCACCGCATCCGCCTCCTTGCGATCGTCAGCCGCGATCGCGGCCAGCGCGCGCCGATGCAGGTTCTCGATGGTGGCGAGACGGGCAAGGCCAATGATCTCGCGTGCCGCGATGACGATCGATGCCACGACAAACAGCGCCGCCAGCGTCAGCCCCAGGAAACCAAGCCCTTCGCTGCGCGCGAACAGATCTCCGATCAGGTTGATCGCACCCAGCACGGTGCCGAGCAGGATGAGGCCGGCCAGCGATGACCAGAACAGCACCCCCCAGCGAAATCCCTTGCGCGCCGGCACCGGAGGCGCGTCCAGCGATTCCGGCAGCAGCACGGGGTCGAGCTCGGGTTCCGCCTCCGGCGTGATGCTGATGCTGCCGCGCGCTGGCCGGATAGCGGCCTCGTCGCGTTCCAGGACCACGACGTGCGGATCGTCGAGCTTGAAGGTGACGGGACGGCGCTGGCCGGTACGCTCACTCATTGCAGTCGGTCTCCGATCAGGAACTGGAGCGCCCGGTCGAGGCGGATATGGGGCAGCGACGGCTCGCCGGTTCCTTCGTTTTGGAGGCGCGGGGGACGAAAGCGCAGGAAACGGAAGTCGGCCTGATCCATAGTGGATGTCGACAGCCCGCGAAACGCGCCGTTCCCGCTGAAAAGGCCCTTGACATCCTCGGGCAGGTCGCCTGGAAACGTCGCGACCTCGGTGTTGCCGTCGAATGTTTCGCCATTGGCAGCTTCGCCGGCGAGGGGGGTGCCGAGAATGGACGGCAGTTTCTCGCGGCCGCACCGCACCTGGGCCTCGCGCGTGGCGCGGACCGCCGCCAAAGCGACCACATCGATGGTTGCGCCGGCGACTTCGGCCCGCGAGGCGGCGCGTTCCACGATACGTCGAAGGATCGCTTCAAGCCGGTCATGACTGACATGATGCAAGTGGTCGGCCTTGGTGGCGGCGAACAGGATGCGATCTATCCGCGGCCGGAACAGTGTGCTCAGTAACGTGCTGCGGCCGACACGATAGCAATCGAGAATTCCGGCAAGCGCCGCTTCGAGATCATATAAGGCTTCCGGCCCCGAATTGAAGGCGGCAAGTGTATCGACCAGCACAATCTGGCGGTCGAGCCGCGAAAAGTGATCGCGGAAAAACGGCCGCACCACGAGATCCTTGTAAGCCTCGTATCGCCGCCGCATCATCGTCCAAAGCGATCCGTCAATCGGGATTCCGCCGACGGGCAGGTCAAGCGGCGCGAAGGTCAGCGCAGGCGAGCCTGCGAGGTTGCCCGGCATCAGGAAACGGCCGGGCGGCAGCAGGCTCATGGCGAAACGCTCGTCCCGGCACCCGCGAAGATAGTCGGTGAACAGCCGGGCGGCGGTGAGCGTCGCCTGTTCATCCTCGCGCGCCGAGGGCCGCAGCGTTGCGAGATGCTCGTGCCAGGCTTGCGCGAGGCGCGCGCGCGGTTGTTGCCGCGACAGCGCCAGGCTCTCGGCCGACCACTGTTCATAGCTCTTGTCGAGCAGCGGCAGGTCGAGCAGCCATTCGCCGGGGTAGTCGACAATATCCAGCGTCAGCGTTTGGTCCGAACCGTCCTGCCGCTGATAGCCGATCACGAGCCGCAACTCGCTGATGTCGACCGTCGAACTTGGCCAGCGCCGTTCCGTGATCAGGGTGTTGACGTGATGTTCATAGTTGAATCGCGGTATGGCGTCGTCCGGCTGCGGGGCAAGCTGCGCGCGGGCGATGCGGCCGCTGGCGAGAGATTCAAAAACCGGAAACCGGCCGCCGCGCGACAGGCCATGCACCAGCGCCGTGATGAACACGGTTTTGCCGGCGCGGGACAGGCCGGTCACGCCGAGCCTGATCGTCGGGTTGAAGAAGTTTTCGCCGTAGTCCAGCAACGCGCGTGCCGACAGGCGCGCTTCTTCAACGATATCGGAAAAGCTGGCGGCCATGTTGATGTGATATCGGTGATGAAGCCTGCAATGGCGCACATAGGGTTCGTGGGCAACCGGAAAGCGGCGATTGCCGGGCCTGGGTTTCGTTATTCAAGCGAGTCGTACATCAATTAGGTTGAGGTTTCGTTGACCCGCTGCCGGGCGTCATTGTAGCGCCTTTTCCGCAGCCGCAGGACACCGAAAATAAACCCTGGCATCGTTCAGGAGCTGAAGCAGGCTTGATGCTGCAAGTGCGATGGCCCGCGTAATGCCGTTGCGCCGGCCCTTCTCTCCGTCATTTCGTCGTGGCATGCTCGTTTCGGCGCAAAATGCGATCGGCCTTTCGGTTGCGCCGGCGGGAGTTTCGCGTGTTCGTCTCCAATGCGTTCAATTTTGATCTCGGCGAGACCGCCGATGCGCTCCGCGAGATGGTCCGCGATTTTTCCGCGAGCGAGATCGCACCGCGCGCCGCCGAGATCGACACGTCCAACCAGTTCCCGCGCGATCTGTGGCCGAGGCTCGGCGCGCTCGGCCTTCACGGGATTACGGTCGAGGAGAATGATGGCGGCGCCGGCCTGGGTTACCTCGAGCACTGCATCGCGATGGAGGAAATCTCGCGCGCTTCGGCTTCGGTCGGATTGTCCTATGGTGCTCACTCCAATCTCTGCATCAATCAGTTGCGCCGCAACGGCAGCGACGCGCAGAAGCGCAGATACCTGCCGAAGCTCATATCCGGCGGGCATGTCGGCGCGCTGGCGATGTCCGAGCCGGGCGCCGGTTCTGACGTGGTCTCGATGAGGACGCGTGCCGACAGGAAAGGCGACCGCTACGTTCTCAACGGCAGCAAGATGTGGATCACCAACGGCACGATCGCTGACACGCTGGTGGTCTATGCCAAGACCGATGCCGCCGCGGGCGCGCGCGGCATCACCGCTTTCATTATCGAGAAAGGCATCAATGGATTCTCAACCGCGCAGAAGCTCGACAAGCTCGGCATGCGCGGCTCCGACACCTGTGAACTGGTGTTCGAGGATTGCGAGATCCCTGAGGACAACGTGCTCGGGGAAGAAGGCCGCGGCGTCAGCGTCCTGATGTCCGGTCTCGATTACGAGCGCGCCGTGCTCGCGGCCGGTCCGCTCGGCATCATGCAGGCCTGCATGGATGTCGTGATGCCTTATGTGCACGAGCGCAAGCAGTTCGGACAGCCGATCGGCAGCTTCCAGCTCGTGCAGGCCAAGGTCGCCGACATGTATGTCACCATGAATGCATGCCGCGCTTACGTCTATGCGGTGGCGAAGGCATGCGATCGCGACGAGATCACGCGCGAGGACGCGGCAGGAGCGATCCTTTACTCCGCGGAGAAAGCGACGCAATGCGCGCTGGACGCGATCCAGTTGCTGGGCGGGAACGGTTACATCAACGACTATCCGGCCGGCCGCCTGCTGCGCGATGCCAAGCTCTATGAAATCGGCGCCGGCACCAGCGAAATCCGCCGCATGCTGATCGGCCGCGAACTGTTCGAGAAGAGCGGCTAGTGGAGTTTTGGATTTGACATTCGCTTCTCGCGTTCGATGCAAACTGGGTAGCGAATGTCAAATCCACTCCACTAGAGCGGGATGAGGAAAAGTGTGCAGCGGTTTTCCGCCCGCATCCCGCTCTAAAATATTGGAATCGATCACGTTCATGATCCTGGATCGATTCGATCCAGAATCATCGTGATCTAGCGGTTCGATTCTGGCAGCGCATCCGCTTTCCGTGGGCATTTCCGTGAATGCCGGAATAGAGGAATCGTCGGCAAGTTACTGGTGAGTCTTTTAATTTTTGGGTTGTGCTTGGAACTGACAGCCGGTGGCGCGGCGGCGTCAAATCCGTTCCGCCAATGAACTGACCAAAGCCGCGGGAGCGTTCGTCGTGTCGTATTCCGAGGATCTTCGCTCCGCCGCGCTGGCTTTCCACCGTTCGCCTCGTCCCGGCAAACTCGAAATCCAGGCCACCAAGCCGCTCGCCAACCAGCGTGACCTTGCGCTGGCCTATTCGCCGGGCGTGGCGGCAGCCTGCGAGGAGATCGTCGTCGATCCGACGCAAGCGGCCTTGCTCACCGGGCGGGCCAATCTGGTCGCCGTGGTGTCGAACGGCACGGCCGTGCTTGGTCTTGGCAATATCGGGCCGCTCGCCTCCAAGCCCGTGATGGAAGGCAAGGCGGTCCTGTTCAAGAAATTCGCCGGCATCGACGTATTCGATATCGAGATCGCAGCCGATACCATCGAGCGCGTGGTGGAGACGGTCGCGGCGCTGGAGCCGACCTTCG
>CAZOOO010000198.1:0-5703 GCA_964581435.1 uncultured Hyphomicrobiales bacterium
GTAAGGAGGATCGCCAGATGTCCACGCACGATCCGATCAGCGATCTCATCACCCGTATTCGCAACGCGCAGATGCGCAGCAAGCCCAAGGTTTCGACTCCCGGCTCGAAGATGCGCGCCAACGTGCTCGAAGTTCTCAAAAGCGAAGGCTATATCCGCGGCTATGCCAGCGTCGAGCATTCCTCGGGCCGCAGCGAGCTTGAGATCGAGCTGAAGTATTTCGACGGGGAGCCCGTGATTCGCGAGATCGAGCGCGTCTCCAGGCCCGGCCGTCGCGTTTACGCCTCGGTGAAAAACCTGCCGCGCGTCAACAACGGGTTGGGAATTTCGGTGCTGTCGACGCCGAAGGGAATCATGGCTGACCACGAGGCGCGCGACGCCAATGTGGGCGGTGAGGTTCTCTTTACGGTATTCTAGCGCGCGTATCGCGAAAGCGGGAACCAATTTTGCGACAGGAATGCGCGCAGACCAAGATGAAGGATTGAGCCATGTCACGCATTGGCAAGAGGCCAGTCACGGTGCCGTCGGGTGTGACCGCGACCGTCGAAGGGCAGACCGTCAGGATGAAGGGGCCGAAAGGCGAGCTTCGATTCGTCGTCCATGATGACGTCGAGGTGAAGCTGGAGGACGGCGCAGTGAAGGTCGCGCCGCGGTACGAGACCAAGCGGGCGCAGGCGCTGTACGGCACGGCGCGCGCGCAGGTCGCGAACCTTGTCGCCGGCGTCACCAAGGGATTCGAGAAGAAGCTCGAGATCATCGGTGTCGGCTATCGCGCCGCGTTGCAGGGCAAGTCGTTGCAGCTCGCGCTCGGCTATAGCCACGATGTCAATTACGCCGTCCCCGAGGGGATCACGATTACCGTGCCGAAGCCGACTGAAATTACGATTACGGGTAATGATGCGCAGCGCGTCGGTCAGGTCGCGGCCGAAATTCGTGGCTATCGTCCGCCGGAGCCCTACAAGGGCAAGGGCGTGAAGTACGCCGACGAATCGATCTTCCGCAAGGAAGGCAAGAAGAAATAACGGAGCCGGTCATGTCGAAACTGAAGATTACGAATGCCCGGCGCAAGCAACGCGTGAGGCTGTCGTTGCGTCGCACCGCCAACGGCCGTCCGCGGCTGTCGGTGTTCCGCTCGTCGAAGCACATCTATGCCCAGGTCATTGACGACCTGAAGGGCGAAACGCTGGCCTCGGCGTCTTCGCTCGAGAAGGTGATGCGCGATGCGGGCAACACAGGCGCCAATATTGATGCGGCCAAGGCCGTCGGCAAGCTTGTGGCGGAGCGGGCGGTGAAGAACGGCGTTACGGAAGTGGTTTTCGATCGCGGCGGTTATCTCTATCACGGTCGCGTCAAGGCGCTGGCCGATGCCGCTCGCGAAAGCGGATTGAGCTTCTAAGCGGTATATCGAACGAACAGGACAGGGGCGAAAGCCTCACAAGGATCGGAAAAACACCATGGCAGGTGAACGCGAACGCGGCGGACGCGAACGGAGCAGGGATCGCGAGGAGCGCGACAGCGAGTTCGTCGACAAGCTCGTCCACATCAACCGCGTGGCGAAAGTCGTCAAGGGCGGCAAGCGCTTCGGTTTCGCGGCGCTGGTCGTGATCGGCGACCAGAAGGGCCGCGTCGGATTCGGGCACGGCAAGGCGCGTGAGGTTCCGGAAGCGATCCGAAAGGCGACGGAATCGGCGAAGCGCAATCTGACGCGTGTTCCGCTGCGCGAAGGCAGGACGCTGCATCACGACATCGCAGGCCGTCACGGCGCAGGCCGCGTGTATCTGCGCGCGGCGCCAGCCGGTACGGGCATCATAGCCGGCGGCCCGATGCGCGCGGTGTTCGAGACGCTCGGCATCCAGGACGTGGTGGCGAAGTCGGTCGGCTCGTCCAATCCCTACAACATGGTTCGCGCAACCTTCGACGCGCTGAAGCATCAGGATTCACCGCGCTCGGTTTCCGCCCGCCGCAACATCAAGGTTTCCACGCTGCAATCGCGTCGTGTGGGCGGTGACGCGGAAGCTGTTGCCGAATAAGCGGAGTTTTGAGCTAGGGGCTGGCGCTTGCCGCCGACCCATCCGACCCGCCGGGCGAGACAGGATTTGGAGTGACGACGATGGCCAAGGCCGCAAAGACAATCAAGGTCGAGCAGACCGGCAGCGCAATCCGCCGCCATCACTCGCAGCGCTCGACCTTGGTCGGACTCAAGCTCAACAAGATCGGCCGGACCGCGGAGTTGCAGGACACGCCTGAAATTCGCGGCATGATCGCGAAGGTTCGGCACATCGTCCGTGTAGTCGACGAGACGTAACAATCTGCTATTTATGCCCGGTCTGTGCCGGGAGGCCACGGCTTCGGACGCGAGCGCGGGTTCGGCAAAAGACGTGGAGGCCGGGACGATCCCGGTGCCAGGAACACGATGAGGACGCGACCATGAAACTCTGCGATATCGCCGACAACGCAGGCTCGCGCAAGAAGCGCATGCGGATCGGCCGGGGTATCGGCTCCGGCAAGGGCAAGACCGGCGGCCGTGGCGGCAAGGGACAAACCGCGCGCTCGGGCGTGCGCATCAAAGGCTTCGAGGGAGGCCAGATGCCGCTGCACCGGCGTTTGCCGAAGCGCGGCTTCAACAATATCTTCCGCGTCGAGTTCGCCGAGATCAATCTCGATCGGCTTCAGGACGCGATCGATGCCGGCTCGATCGATGCCAACACGACCGTCAACGCCGAGTCGCTGGTGAAGTCCGGCGTGGTGCGTCGCGCCAGGGGCGGCGTCCGCCTGCTTGGCCGCGGCGAGATCAAGGCGAAACTGACCGTTGAGGTTCACGGAGCCTCGAAGTCCGCGATCGCGGCGGTTGAGAAGGCGGGCGGCACAGTTAAAATCCTTGCGCCGAAGAAGGACGAAGGTGAGGCGGCTTGACGTTCGCGTCATCGCCCGCTCAGGCGCACGACAGGAACTTGCGGATTGTTTGGTTTATCAAAAATCGAGCACCATAAGAGGTCCGACGTCTGCCGGTTGGCCCGGGCCGGCGGAGCATGACGGCGCCACTGGCGCGGGAGAAAGCTGAATATGGTCTCAGCAGCGGAACAACTGGCAGCTAACCTTAACTTCTCGGCGTTTTCAAAAGCCGACGAGCTGAAGAAGCGCATCTGGTTCACGCTCGGCGCGTTGCTCGTCTATCGGCTGGGCACCTACATCCCGCTGCCGGGCATCGACCCGACGGTCTGGCAAAAAGTGTTCAATTCCCAGGCCGGCGGCATCCTCGGGATGTTCAACATGTTCTCCGGCGGTGGCATCGACCGCATGGCGATTTTCGCCTTGAACATCATGCCGTACATTTCAGCCGCGATCATCCTGCAACTGCTGACATCCGTATCGCCGAAGCTCGAGGCCCTCAAGAAGGAGGGCGAGGCCGGCCGCAAGATCATCAATCAATACACCCGCTATCTCACGGTGGTGCTGGCGTTCTTCCAGTCCTACGGCATTGCCGTCGGCCTCCAGGGCGCCGGCAATGTCGTCACCAATCCCGGCATGTTTTTCCTGCTTTCCACCGCGATCACGCTGACCGGCGGCACCATGTTTCTGATGTGGCTCGGCGAGCAGATCACGTCGCGAGGCATCGGCAACGGCATTTCCCTCATCATCATGGCCGGTATCGTCGCCGAGCTGCCGTCCGCGCTGGCCAGCATGCTGGAACTCGGCCGTCAAGGCGCGTTGTCCACGGGGATCATCCTGATCGTTCTGATCATGGTCGTCGCGGTGATCGCCTTCATCGTGTTCATGGAGCGCGCCCAGCGCAGGCTGCTGATCCAGTATCCGAAGCGTCAGGTCGGCAACAAGATGTTTGAGGGGCAGTCTTCCCATCTGCCGCTGAAGCTCAATACCTCGGGTGTGATTCCGCCGATTTTCGCGTCGTCGCTGCTGTTGCTGCCGACGACGGTCGCGAATTTCAACGCGGGTAGCGGACCGGAATGGTTCCAGTGGATCAACACCCAACTCGGTCACGGCCGGCCGATGTTTCTGGTCCTGTACATCGCGCTGATCGTGTTCTTCACCTTCTTCTACACCGCAATCGTCTTCAATCCGACCGAGACAGCCGATAATCTCAAGAAGCACGGCGGCTTCATTCCGGGCATCAGGCCGGGCGAGCGGACCGCCGAATATATCGACTACGTGCTCTCGCGCATCACGGTGCCAGGAGCGGCCTATCTCGCGGTTGTCTGCCTTATCCCTGAGATTCTGATTTCCTACGCAGCCGTACCCTTTTACTTCGGCGGTACGTCGCTTCTGATCGTGGTCAGCGTCACGATGGATACGGTGTCGCAGGTGCAGGGATATCTGCTGGCCCATCAGTATGAGGGGCTGATCAAAAAATCCAAGCTGAGGGGACGGCGCCGGTAGTTACGGCGAAACGCGGGCGCGCGGCCGTTTGCTCAACCCGGCGAGGGGGTAATTCGTCATGAGACTGATTCTTCTCGGGCCGCCGGGGGCGGGAAAAGGAACGCAGGCGCAACGTCTGGTCCGTCACTACGGGATCGTTCAGCTTTCCACGGGCGACATGCTGCGCGCCGCCGTCGCCGCCGGCACGCCGGTCGGCCTCAAGGCCAAGGACATCATGGCGAGCGGGGGATTGGTCCCGGACGATGTCGTCATCGGCATCATTTCCGACCGGCTGGACCAGGCGGACGCGAAGAACGGATTCATCCTCGACGGCTTTCCGCGCACCGTGCCACAGGCCGAGGCGCTGGATCGTTTGCTCCCATCCAAGAATCTCGCGCTTGATGCCGTGGTCGAGCTTCGCGTCGACGAAGGCGCGCTGCTGCGGCGCGTCGAAAACCGCGTCGCGGAAATGACGGCGCGCGGCGAGCAGGTGCGCTCCGACGATACGCCGGAGGTGCTCTCGAAGCGGCTGGCGAGCTATCGCGCGCTGACCGAGCCGCTCATTCGCTACTATTCGGAGCGCGGCAAGCTGCTGACCGTTGACGGCATGATGGCGATCGAGGACGTCACACGGGATATCCGCCGCGCTCTTGAGGCTGCCGCCGCGTCCGACTGAGACGGAGGCACGAACGATCTCCTCTCTCGGAAGCAAGGAACCGGTGATTGCAAGGGGGAGCCAAAAAGTCAAAAAATGTCACGAAAAAGCGAGTAGAAGCGGCGAAGCGGTTGACGAAACGTCACTAAATCCTTATTAACCGAGCATCCAGTCGGATAGTTCGGACGATGCTAGACCCCGGGAATTGCTGGAGGGTCGGGCGTCGTGTTTGTGTTCGAGGATACCCGCCTGAAATATCGAAGGAAAGGCCGGCTCATCGTGAGTCGGCAACAGGAGAGAAGTCTGTGGCCCGTATTGCCGGCGTGAACATCCCGACCAACAAGCGCGTCGTCATCGCGCTTCAATACATCCATGGCATCGGCCAAAAGAATGCCGCCGAGATCGTCGAGAAGGTCAAGATTCCGGCCGATCGCCGGGTTTCGCAACTGACCGATCAGGAAGTGCTTCAGATTCGGGAAGTCATCGATCGCGACTACCTCGTCGAGGGCGATCTTCGCCGTGAGGTCGGCATCAACATCAAGCGGCTGATGGATCTGGGTTGTTACCGCGGCTTGCGCCATCGTCGCGGACTGCCGGTGCGCGGCCAGCGCACCCATACCAACGCGCGTACCCGCAAGGGGCCGGCCAAGTCGATTGCCGGCAAGAAAAAGTAAG
>CAZOOO010000199.1:0-5695 GCA_964581435.1 uncultured Hyphomicrobiales bacterium
CGAACGCGAGAATGTCGCGCCTCGACATCGGCAGGAAATCCTGCGCGTGGCCGGTGGCGCGGATGCTGACCGCCTTGCGCGCAGACCTGGCCGTATCCGCATCCATCAGCACCAGCGCGGCCGCGCCGTCCGACACCAGCGAGCAGTCGGTGCGCTTCAACGGCCCGGCTACAAACGGGTTCTTCTCGCTCTCGGAACGGCAGAAGTCATAGCCGAAATCCTTGCGCATTTGCGCGTAAGGATTGGCGACGCCATTCCTGTGATTCTTCGCTGCGATCATCGCCAGCGCATCCGAGGCGTCGCCGTATTTCTGGAAGTAGGCTTGCGCGATCTTGCCGAAAATCCCGGCAAAACCGCCGGGAGTATCGCCGTCCTCGGGCAGATAGGAGGCGCGCAGCAGGTTGCGGCCGATCTCCGGACCTGGCGTCCGCGTCATCTGCTCAACACCAACGACCAGCACGATCCTCGCCGCCCCGGACGCGATCGCGCGGACACCCTGATGCACCGCCGCCGATCCGGTGGCGCAGGCGTTCTCCACCCGCGTCGCCGGCTTGAAGCGGAGTTCCGGATCGGCTTGCAGGACGAGAGCCGCGGTAAAATCCTGTTGTGAAAAGCCGGCATTGAAATGCCCGAGCACGATCTCGTCGACCTCGCCGGCGGAAACGGCGGCATCGGCCAACGCGTCGGTTGCGACCCGCACCACAAGGCTTTCCACGGTCTCGGTATCAAGTTTTCCGAACGGCGTATGCGCCCACCCCACAATGCTGGCGGTCATGGTAATGCTCCATGTACTGGCCTGGATCACCATGATTCCGGATCAGAGGAATCCAGATCATGAATGTGATCAATGCTATTTTAGAGCAGGCTTGCGAACGGATAGCCGCCACACACCTTCTCTTCCCGCGCTGGCCTCACGCCGAGATATATAGTGTTTTCGAGCGAAGTGGATACCGGTTCGCGTGAGGAAACGCGTCAAAACGACAATCTGGAGCTTTGCTTCCGATTCAATCAGAAGCGAGGCTCCGGTCTATCGGGAACGCAGGGTTCAGGGCGAGCGCGGGATTTTTCACCAAGGCCCGCCGCACGCGCAACATAAGATGGCCGAATGAACAGCGACGATCGACAGATCGACGCTGCTTTTCAAGAACGTTTCTTCGATCTTCCGCTCTTGGCTGGCAGCGCCTTCGACTTCTTTGGAACGGCGGGGTGCGCCTTGTGCCCGTTCAGCTTTCTGCGACCACGCCCGGCACCGGCGGGTTTTTCGGCCCTTGCCCGTGAGTGCTTCTTTTCCTCGCGCGCCGCCGCACGCAACTTTTTGCGTTTCTTTTCACAGGAGTCGCACTTGCAGCCGATCGGCTTCAGGTACTCCTTGAAGTATTCGGTGCCGTAATCGTAGTTGATCTCCTCGCCAGGCGCGATGTCCTTGATGGCGCGAATATCAACGCGGCGCTTGACCTTGCGGACGTCCGACTCCGCGTTCGGTTTACAGGAATGGTTGATATAGCGCGCGATGTTCGAGCGCATGGAACCGTCGATGGTCCAGCGGCTGGTGATCTGGAAGAGATACTTGTTCTCGACCGCGTCGTCCTTCTCCTTGGTGCAATCGAGCATCCGCCCGAGATACCGGATGATCCTTGTGCCCTTCTTGATCGGTTTGGTGGCGAAGAGGCCGAGCCCGGTGCGGGAGCGGCCAATACGATAAGGCTTGTTCGGAGAGATGACAGGCATGATGGGTTAAACTGAAAGGCTCGATGATGGTGGCGGGGCTTCGTCGACGCGCTGATTTTGCATGATTCCATAGCTATTGTCAGGTGTCTCGGTCCATGCGTGTCGACCTTCCATAGCCGCATATGGGTTTATCTTCGCCTTGGTTTCTGCGATAAGCAACCCGCGTTTTGAAAGCGTGAACGACAACTGGACTCTCGAAAAAGGACGAAGCATTGTTAAAGGCGGAATTCTCCCGGATCAATCAGGCCAAGGCTGTCTTCGATGATATCTACATCCAGGACGATCCACGATCGTATTTCTCGATCCTGGGCGATCTCGACTATATGATCACCGATGTGGCCGAGCCGGTTATCCGCCAGATATTATCCGCCAAGGCTTCCGTCGCCGAATCCGAACCGGTCGTGCTTGACGTCGGCTGCTCATACGGCATCAACGCCGCCGTGCATCGCTTCCCGCTGACCTTCGGTGGCTTGCGCCACCGCTACGCCCGGCGTGAAATAAAGGCAGTCTCTTCCGAAGAACTGATGCGGCTCGATCGCAATTTCTATGCGAGCTGGCCCGATCTTGGCCTCGCCCGGTTTATCGGCCTTGACGTGTCGGCGCCGGCGGTCCGCTACGCGACGCGAGTCGGGCTTCTCGATCAGGGTATCGTCGCCGACCTCGAAAGCCAGCCGCTTTCCGCGGAGGACGCGCGCATTATCCGCCCCGTCGACGTGATCCTGTCAACCGGGTGCATCGGCTATGTCACCGAAAAGACATTCGGCAAGCTCCTCGATGCGACCGAGAAGAAACCGTGGATCATTTCCTTTGTGCTGCGAATGTTTCCTTATGACGCGCTTGAGAAGACGTTCGCGCAACGCGGCATGGTAACGGAAAAGCTGGGCGGCGTGACTTTTGTCCAGCGTCGTTTCCGCGACGCCGAGGAATTCGAGAACAGCCTTGCGACACTTGCAGCCGTGCAGATCGACTCAACGGGACTCGAATCCGAAGGTTTGTTTCACGCTGATTTGATCCTTTCCCGGCCGGAGGCGGAGGCGCGCGACGCTTCGCTGGAAGACATCGTCACGGTGGCCAGCGGACGGGGCCGTCCGATCGCGCCGCGTTACGTTCACGTCGAGGGCGACGACGGCCTGCAAGTGACGCTGGAGCCGTGATCCATGCCTCGTGCGTCCCGCAGTTTCATGACTGTTCGAAGTATGCCATCGGGCGCAGAAAAGTTTCGCCGGCACCCGTGGGGAATCGATCCGCGTGCATCAACCAGCTTGATTGTTTTCTCGGGAGATCGTTGAATGACAAGCTCACGCCGCTGCCTCACCGCCAGCTTTTATCTCGCCGCAGCGACGATGCTTGCCCCTCCGCCGGCCTTTGCCGACCGCTGCGACGATCTGGCCGCGCAACTTAAAAGCCAGATCGACGGTTTGCATGTCGGCAAGACCGCGGCCAACGCCATTTTCCTGTCGCATCCCGCGGCCACGCAGCTGGTCCTCGGTTGCCCGAACCGCAAGTTCACCAACGAACTGATCGCCGGAACGGACAGCCGCAGCCCCAGTCCTGAATTTTACGATCTGGTGGCGCGAGCCTCTGCCGTTATCTTCACGATCCCGATCGCCGATACGTTGAGGGGCGTTACCCGCTGCATTAAACGCATGGGCCTGTTACGCGGCGACGACGTACAAATGCGCTATCGGCGGCTGAACATGCATTGCACCCGCACCAAGACCAGCGCCGCCATCGCAGTGTCCCGCGGCAACGACGAATGAAGATCGCGGACGATCGGAATTGCGCCGGTCGGACTCGTTGCCTGCCCCCGGTACGATCCGGCATTCTGTCCGTCCGCCCTGCGCCGGAGAACCAAAATGCCCAACACACAAACTTACACCGGCGGCTGCCATTGCGGCCAGGTGCGCTTTGAGTGCACAGCGGATCTTGCCATGGTGACCGCGTGCAATTGCTCGATCTGTACCAAGAAGGGACTGCACATCACATTTCTCGCGCCACAAAGTTTTCAACTCAGGGCGGGCGAAGATAATCTCAAGGAGTACCTGTTCAACAAGCATGTAATCCGGCACCAGCTTTGCATCGACTGCGGTGTTGAGGTATTCGCGCGCGGCAAAAGGCCGGACGGAACTGAAGTGGTCGCGCTCAATGTGAGTTGCATCGACGGCATCGATCTGTCCCGTCTCACATTGACGCCGGTCGATGGACGCAGCCGCTGAAACGCCGCAGCAGGACGGACAGCCGCCACCGCTAGAGCGGGATGAGGAAAAGTGTGCAGCGGTTTTCCGTCCGCATCCCGCGTCTCAAAATATTGGAATCGATCACGTTCATGATCCTGGATCGATTCGATCCAGGATCATCGTGATCTAGCCGAAGCGCCGTTGCTCGTTGGTTTCAGCCCTATCTCCGGACAACGGCTCGGACGGGTGCATGTCATCGTCCGGCCAGCCGACGATGAAACAAGTCCTTCGTCCAACGTAAACAGAAAGCGCCGCGAGGCTGTCGCGGCACCTTTTGAATGATCATCCAGACCGGTCAGGTCTGCTGGATCGCCGACAGTTCCCATTTCCCTCCGCTCCGACGCGCGAAGGTCCAGACCTCGGTCGCCTCCTGCGGCTGGTCGCTGCCCTCCACGATGCGGCCGCCGGCACGCTCGACGGTCTTGTCGATCAACGAGTAGCGCAGCGCCACCGTGGCATAATCGGTCACGCCCTCGCGCCAGGCTTCCGCGAGATCGCCCTGCAGAAGCTTGACGTCCGACATCTTGTTGACGACGCCGCGAGCGTCGTTGGCCCGGAGATCTTCGGTGAAGTACGACACCATTTCCGGCGTTGCCAGCGTGTGCAGGGTGTTGACGTCCTCGTTCGACCACGCTGTCTGGATTTCCTCGAGCAGGCGCTCAAAAGCTTCGTAGTCGGACGGCGTGATTTCCAGCGGCGCAGCGTTTGACATCGAACCGAAGCCGAGACCGCTGCGGGCGTTCGTTTGGGCCGCACGCCCCGGCGCGGGTCCGGCATACGCAGGCGAATTGCGCCGTTGCCACCACGACATCGCAAAGCGGACAAGGAGATAGATCAGGCCGATCTGAAGCACCAGGCCGATGACGGACGACAGGCCTTCGAGGCCGCCGAACAGACCGCCGCCGAACAGCATGCCCAACAATCCCGCGCCGAGGAAACCGGCGGCGAGACCGCCGAGCATGCCCATGCCCCGCCGGCTGGCGGCGCCTCCCGCCGCTGCACCCGCGCCGGGACGAGCGGGCTGGCTCATGGTGCGGTCGAACGGACGCGCCGCGCTGGGCGCGGTGCTCGCCGCCGGCGGCGCCGAGCCGGCGCGGGCGCCGCGCGACCCCCCGCACAAGCCGCCGCCGAAGCGCGCAAACGCCGCCGTGCCCCAATGCAGATAGGCGCGCAGCACCACCTCGGTGTCGCCGCTGGTGGCGAAACGCTCGCCCGCGGCCTCCAGTTCGCGCCGCAACTCCCGAAAGTTGTAGAGCTCGCCGTTGTAGACCAGCGCCACGCGGCCATCGAGCGCCAGCATCGGCTGATGGCTGGCAGCGCTCAGATCGATGATGCTCAGCCGCCGATGCCCCAACGCCACGCCCTGCGCCGAGGCCACGAACACCCCCGAATCGTCCGGCCCGCGATGACGCAACGCCCGCGTGACACGCAGCAACGCCTGTTCGTCAGGAGCAGATTCGGGCGCGACGAACCACCCGGCGATGCCACACATGAAAGCGCACGCACAAAACAAAGGAGCGCCATTGTGCCAAAGGCGGCGCACGCCCCATCACCTCGGAAAATTCGCCATGACAACGTAATGCCAACCCACCGTAGGCGCGGGCCCGACCGCGCGCGGCCGCCTGTAGGCGCGGGCTTGACCGCGCTTGGTTGCGTTCGATAACCGCTGGCGATGACCAACCCCACGCAACCCGTAGGCGCGGGCTCGACCGCGCTTGGCTGCGTTCGAT
>CAZOOO010000200.1:0-5613 GCA_964581435.1 uncultured Hyphomicrobiales bacterium
GCGTCTCTCCCCCCCCTTCCTCTTCTCAACCCCCCCGGCCGCGCGCCCTCCCCCCCCCATGCCGACGCTGGACGAGATGGGACCGGGAACGGAAAGCCGCATCTATCAGCCGACCTCGTCGCGCGAAGCCGGCCCGGAGTTCGGCCCGCGCCCGCGCTCGACCGGCGGCGCACCGGGGAAGCGAGGCGGATGGAAGAAGCGGTAGGCACATTCTCGCCCGCCGGGACTACCCCGCCGTGACCGACCCAGCATGGCGTGTGCTCGAACACTCAGTTTAAGTCGTTGGATTGCAACAGGATATTTCGTCCTATATGGTTAAGGAGCGCTTAAGGACAGCACTGCGTCTTAGCCGAACCTTTACCAAACAAGGATATCTCATGGCGGACGCCGATCTCGACGTCATCATCCGGCAACTTGCGAGACAGCAGCATAAGAGCCTGACGGCGGCCGTGAAGGCGCGGCGCGCACGCTATCTCGCGCTTGCGGCGAAAGCGAAGGATGCCGCGGCGAAACAACGTTATCGTCAGATGGCGAAGCACGCGTTCGAGGAAGGCGGCGCCGCCGCAAGGCGGCTGCGAATGTCGGCCGACAACGCCGCCGACAGCTACGCGCGCGCGATGCGGCGGGCGACGGATAGGCTCGCGGCGGAACCGGCCGCCGCACCGAAGAAAAGCTCCGGCAAGACAGCGAAACGGAAAACCGTGAAGCCCTGATGGTTAACGCCGGCTCGATGCGCCGGCCGCCATAATTTCGAACAAACGCGGCGGCAATGTGCGACTCAGAATTAGCGGGCTGACAGAACCATGGCTTCGGAAATCATGCGACGTTCAGGTCTTCTGCTGGCGGCTGCCGCCGGCTGGACAATCGGGACGATGTCGGCGCAATCGGCGGCTGCCGACACGCCCGGCAACCCGGCGGAACACAGCGTGCCCGCCGGCGACCCGCCCGGAGATTCCGAAATCGACTGGAGCCAACTCGAGGTCGACGGCTTCACCCTTACGGAGGAAATGCCGCCGCAAGTCCCTCGTTCGCGGCGGCCATCCCAACCCGGATCCGGCGAGGGAGTTGCCTGGACGTCACACGATAACGCGGATGGCTCCGCCGCCCTTACCGCAAGGCGTTCGGTTTCACCGCTCTGGAACGCGCGGATCGGGACCGACCTGACTGTCATGCGCCAACCGCCGCCGCTGACGGCGTCGGAACACGCGGCGGACAAGCTTGCAACCAACACTCCCCCGTCACAGTCCTCGGGTCAGGCATGGGCGGCCGTCACCGCGCCCGGCGTAGGGCCGGTCTGGGACAAGACCGCGCTTGAAGCACGGATCGACCCCGCCCGGGATCAAACCACGCTGGACACCTCGCTCAGCAAATCGCTGCCTCTCAGCGACGGCCGTTACGCGCTTACCGTTCAGAACGGCTACAACGTCACTCAACATGGCGCGCTGTCGATCCCGGGCATCAAAGGAACGCGGCGCTATAAGACCGACCACTCGGTCAGACTGAGCCTGACCGGGACCGGCACCAGCCTGATCGCGGGGCAGTCGCTGTCCTCAACCGATGATAAATGGCTTCGCAGGATCGGCGCCGAGCAAAAGCTGTTCGACGGCGTCAGCGTCGCCGGTTCGGTCAGCGAAACGCCGCAAGGTCCGCTGAACGCGAGCCTGACCGCGGCGTTCAAACGCACGTGGTGACCCTGCCAGGCGTGCCCGATGTCCGGGATTGAGCGTTTGCCCGCCGCAGATCGGCCCCGATATCGTCAAAGTCGACAGTCCTGATGGCGGTGCTATAAACTCGTCATGCGGGAGGCATCCGCGCTCGCTCAACGCGAAACAGGGAACAAGCCGATGAACGCCACTCCATCCGAAAAAGCCGAACCAAGCGCGCCCGAAACCGATACGAACCTCGCCGCCGTCTCGGAGGTGGAAGCGGGTATTCGCGATTTCGTGCGCAACGACATCGCCTATCTGCGCCGGCCCGCCGCCGCGGCTCCGAACGCCGATGCCAAGCTGGAGCCGAGCACGGAAGCGACGGTCAACAACGTCAACTCGCTGATCCAGCGCGTCGCCGGAACCTCGCTCGCCGAGATCGAGAGCCTCGTCACCGAACTTGAAAGCCTCCGCGATCTGCTTCATGCGGAAGGACAGCGGGTCCAGCGCGAAATCTCGGGTTATGCCCAGTTGAGTCAGGCCGCAATGAAGTCGACGCGGATGATCGCGGACAACGTCGCGCAATGGAAGCGCAAGGCTGAGAACCTGCGCAACGAGTAGAGCATTTCGCCTCTGATTGAATCAGAAGCGAAACTCCGGATCGTTGTCGTGTTTTCGTTGCGCGAGCCGGTCATCCGTCTTCGGATCAGGGCCGAGGGCTTGCTTCGTTCGAAAACGCTATAAGGCCTCCTCCGAAGTTCGCATGTTCGTGCAGCAGGCTTTGATACGAACTTCGGAAATTCAAAGAAGCCTTCGCAGCGTCATCCCTGTGGCATGGCCGCCGTCTCCCGTTCAGTCGAACAGGCTGGATACCGACTGTTCGGCGGCAGTGCGGCGGATCGCTTCGCCGATCAATCCGGCGATCGACAGCAGGCGAATGTTGCCGGTCTTGCTCACGGCGTCGGTCGGCTGGATCGAGTCGGTAATGACAAGCTCTTTCAGTTTTGAGCCGGCGATGCGCGCGGCGGCAGCGCCGGACAGCACGCCGTGGGTGATGTAGGCATAGACGTCTCGCGCGCCGTTGGCGAGCAGCGCGTCGGCGGCATTGACCAGGGTGCCGCCGGAATCGACGATGTCGTCGATCAGAATGCAGGTATAGCCCGCGACGTCGCCGATCACGTTCATGACCTCGGATTCGCCGGCGCGCTCGCGGCGCTTGTCGATGATCGCCAGCGGAGCACTGATGCGCTTGGCAAGGCCGCGCGCGCGCACCACGCCGCCGACGTCGGGCGACACCACCATCAGCTTTCCGAGTTCGAACCGCTCCTTGATATCGCGGACCATCACCGGAGACGCATAGAGGTTGTCGGTCGGAATATCGAAGAAGCCTTGAATTTGTCCCGCATGCAGGTCAACCGTCAGCACGCGATCCGTCCCGGCACGCGTGATCAGGTTGGCCACCAGCTTGGCCGAGATCGGCGAGCGCGAACCGACCTTTCGATCCTGCCGCGCATAGCCGAAATAGGGAATCACCGCGGTAATCCGGCGCGCCGAGGCGCGGCGCAGCGCATCCGTGATGATCAAAAGCTCCATCAGATGGTCGTTGGTCGGATACGAGGTCGACTGGATCACGTAGACGTCCGAGCCGCGCACATTCTCGAGGACTTCGACGAAGATCTCGTTGTCGGCGAAGCGACGGACGCTGGCTTTCGTGAGTTCAAGCCCGAGCCACCTGCCGATTTCCCGCGCCAGCACCGGATTGGAGTTGCCGGCGACCAGCTTGACGGCGCCGTTTTTGGCGGACATCGACGCGTCTCCCCGCGATGTGGTGGATACAACGTTCAACATCCCGTCTCCAGAGAACCGCTCCGATTCCGACGGAGGCGGTGTATCAAGGAGTAGCCAAGTCTGGCAATACGCCGCTCGCGGAATCCGGCGCGGATCGTGCGGAATCGGAAAGTCGACGAAAAAAGCCCTGCCCTAGAGCGGGATGAGGAAAAGTGTGCAGCGGTTTTCCGCCCGCATCCCGCTCTAAAATATTGGAATCGATCACGTTCATGATCCTGGATCGATTCGATCCAGGATCATCGTGATCTAGCCGGCCTCCAGCACGATCGCGTGGACATGGCGGCCGTAATCCGGCTCCTTGCGATGCACCGAGCGGCGGTAGCTGAAGAAGCGCTCGCTGGAATAGGTATCAAGGCCGGTGTCGTCGATCGTCCGCACGCCGGCGCGTTCAAGCCGCATCCGGATGAAGCCGCCGAGGTCGAACATGGCATGGCCGTCGTGCTTTGACGGAATAAAGAACCGCGCGTGGCCCGGATCAGCTTCCGTGAAACGGGTCACGAAGTCGGCTCCGACCTCGTAGCTTTGCTGGCGGATCAGCGGCCCGATCGCGGCGGCGATGTCACCGCGACGGCCACCGAGAGCTTCCATCGCATCGATGGTCTGTTCCAGCACGCCCGCCAGCGCGCCCTTCCAGCCGGCGTGTGCCGCACCGATGACGCGGGCGTGCGGATCGGCGAACAGGACCGGCCCGCAATCGGCCGCGGTCACGCCGATCGCAAGCCCCGGCGTTCGGGTCACGATGGCGTCCGCGCGTGGCCGCGATGCGACATCCCAGGCCCGGTCGGCGATCACGGCGTCGGGCGAGTGGACCTGGTAGAGCGACAGGAAGCTCGCCGGCTCAACCTCCATCACCTCGGCCATGCGCCGCCGGTTCTCGGCGACGTGGGCAGGATCATCCTGCGAGCCGATACCCGCATTCAGGCTTGCATAGATGCCTTGCGAAACGCCGCCCTCGCGGGTGAAAAAGGCGTGGCGGAGCCCGGAAACCGTCGAAAGCAGGGTGGATGCCAGCGTCATGGCGTCCTGATCCCACCGCCAAGCGCCTGATCGCTCAGTCCCACCAGCACGGTGAGGCTGGGATCGGACACGCCGATCACCTTGAACATCGACCCCATGCCGCCACGTCCACCTTCGGTCAGACGCTTTAGCGCCGTCGCGATGTCATCGGATAGTTCAGGCGTTGCTTTCGCCATCAGGTTAACGGCGCGGGCCTCGATGCCAAGCCGGCGCAGAAATTCGCCTTGCTGCACCGGCCCATGCACACGCGCCCCGACATCCTCGGCGGCGCGGGCAAGCGCCTCGAAATCCACATGGGCTGTCACGTCCACCCGGCCGGGATATTTCAGCGGATCGGCGAAGCTGTGTCTTGAGATAGCCTGAAAGGTATCGCCGGCGTCGCTGCGCACATGGCCGTAATCGATGATCAGCGCAGCACCGCCCTGTTCGCGAACGCGGGTTGCGATGGACATGATCTCGGCATCCGGGCGCCACTCGAAAATGGCTCCGACCGGCGCCGCGCGCACCAGCCGCGGCAGCAGCATGTCGAAGCGCGGCGTCGGAGCAGGGTCGACGCCGAACACGAGTTGACCGCTGCCGCCGATATCGACAACGCGTTCGTGCCAGCCGTCGTCGCGCCTGACCATCTGATGGATCGGAAGCACGTCGAAATATTCGTTGGCGAAAATGACCGCCGGTCCCTGCGGAACCTCGTCCAGGCTCGCGTGCCACTGGACGTCCGGCGCGTCGGACAGCGCCGCCATCTGCTTCTCCCTCAGCGCCGGATTGATTTCGACCATATGGACGCTGAGCGCCTCGTACATGGATGGCACCACACGCAGCGCGCGCAGCGCATCCGCCATCATGGTGCCGCGGCCGGGACCAAGTTCGATCAGCCGCAGCGTGGCCGGAGAGCCGATCATCCGCCACACCGAGGCGCCCCACAATCCGAGCAGTTCGCCGAACATCTGGCTGACTTCGGGCGAGGTGATGAAATCACCCTCGCGCCCCAGCGGATCGCGCGTGATATAGTAACCGTGCTCGGGATGGGTC
Organism: uncultured Hyphomicrobiales bacterium; assembly: GCA_964581435.1. GTDB lineage: Bacteria > Pseudomonadota > Alphaproteobacteria > Rhizobiales > Xanthobacteraceae > Nitrobacter. Next base: position 5,544 of record CAZOOO010000200.1, read on the forward strand.
AGGCAAAGCTGCATATAGCGCCAGACCGGCAGCGGACCGGACGTCTTGATCAGCTTCTTGATGTCGGCCA
>CAZOOO010000201.1:0-5546 GCA_964581435.1 uncultured Hyphomicrobiales bacterium
ACGGCTTCGTGATGGCCGAAGGCGCGGGCGCGCTGGTGCTCGAAAGCTATGAGGCAGCGGCCGCGCGCGGCGCGACCATCCTCGGCATCGTGGCGGGATGCGGCGAGCTCGCCGATTCCTTCCACCGCACGCGTTCGAGCCCCGACGGCAAGCCGATCATCGGATGCGTCCGCAACGCACTGGCGGACGCCGGCGTGACGACCGAGCAGATCGATTACATCAATGCACACGGCACCGGCACGCCGGAAAACGATAAGATGGAATATCTCGGCATCTCGAGCGTGTTCGGCGAGCGCGCCAGGCAGATCCCGGTCTCGTCGAACAAATCCATGGTCGGCCATACCCTCTCGGCCGCCGGAGCCGTGGAAGCGGTGTTCTCGCTCTTGACGCTCGAGCACCAGCGCATACCGCCGACCATCAACTATGACGTGCCGGACCCAGCGATCCCGTTCGATGTCGTTCCCAACACGGCCCGCGACGCGCGCGTCACCACGGTGATGTCGAACTCGTTCGGATTCGGCGGTCAGAACGCGTCGCTGATCCTGACGCGCGAACCGGTCTGACGGTGGTGCGGCGGATCCTTGCGCGGTGTGCTGACCTCGTAGCGCGACCCGAGCGCCCGCCCAGCATCGTCGCGATTGCTCCCTGATGCCCCGCCTCCTCCTTCGAACCCGAGCCCGGCTGCGCGAAGTTGTCAAACCCGTGAGCGCAGCCGCTATCGGCGCGTTGACGATCGGGCTGTTGCGAACGACGCGCTATTTCGATCCGATCAAGACGGCAAATCTGTTCGGCCGCATCACGCAAAAGATCGGACCGATGCTGCGCGAGCAGAAGATCGGTCGCGCGAACCTCACCGCGGCGTTTCCCGACAAGTCGCCGGACGAGATCGAAAAGATTCTTGCGGGGGTATGGGACAACCTCGGCCGCATCGGCGCGGAGTTCGCTCATCTCGATCGCGTCTGGACGTTCGACCCCGACCGTCCCGAGCAAAGCCGCGTCGAGATCGGGGAGCGCACACGCGAACTGTTCCACAAGCTGCGGCTCGACGGCAAGCCGGCGCTGATTTTCGCAAGCCACCTCGGCAACTGGGAGCTGCCTGCGGTCGCAGCCGTCGCGCACGGACTCGATGCTGCGGCGCTGTATCGCCGGCCGAACATCGCATCGGCCGACCGCGCCATTAAACAACTGCGCTCCGTCAACATGGGAATGCTGATTCCGGCAGGTCGCGAGGCGCCGTTCAAATTGGCGCAAGCGCTGCAAAACGGCCAGCACGTCGCCATGCTGGTGGACCAGTATTTCACCAACGGCGTCGACGTCACCTTCTTCGGGCGAAAGACCAAGGCGAATCCAACGCTGGCGCGCCTGTTGCGGCAGATCGAATGCCCAATCCACGGCGTGCGGATCATCCGCCTGCCGGGCCATCGCTTCCGCGCCGAATTGTCGGAAGAGATCGCGCCGGCGCGGGATGCGAACGGCGGGATCGACGTGCAGAAAACGATGCAGGTCATCACCTCGGTGATCGAAGGCTGGATCCGCGAATACCCCGACCAATGGCTGTGGCTGCATCGCCGCTGGCGATAGAGCAGGAGCTGATCGTCGCGGCGACCTGGTCACCGCCCCGTCTTCACGCGCGTCCAGAGGCGGTTGATCGAGCGTTGCGTCGCTGTATCGCGCGCAGTGATGACGAACAGCCGTTTCATCTCAGCCGCATCCGGATAGATCGTCTTATCGTTGAGGATTTGCGGATCGATCAGCTGCTGGCTGGCCAGATTGCCGTTGGCGTAGGACAGGAAGTCGGAATTCTTCGCCGCGACGTCAGGCCGATAAAGATAATTGATCAGCTCATAGGCTTCGGTGACGTTTCTGGCACCCGAAGGAATCGCCAGATTGTCGAAGAACATCTGCGCGCCCTCTTTCGGGATCACATAGCCGATCTCGACACCGTTATGGCTCTCCGCCGCGCGGATTCGCGCCTGCTTGATGTCGCCGGACCAACCGACGACAAGGCAGATCTCGCCGGTGGCAAGAGCGTTCAGATATTCCGAGGAATGAAATTTTCGGACATAGGGCCTGATCCGACTGACGAGAGCCGCCGCCTGTTCGAGATCGCTCTTTTCTGTCGAATTTGGATCGAGACCAAGAAAGCGGAGCGCGGCAGGCAGGATGTCATCCGCCGAATCGAGCATCTGGACCCCGCAGTCCTTGAACTTTGCAAGCTTGTCCGGATCAAAAATGATATCCCAACTGTCGATCCTGCCATGGGGTCCGAGGATGCGCTGCACCGCTTTGACATTGTAGCCAATTCCGGTCGTGCCCCACATATAGTTCACGGCATACTGATTGCCGGGATCGTACACCGCAAGCTTCTCAGTCACCTCCGGCCAGGCGTTGACCAGATTCGGCAGCTTCGACTTGTCTAGTTTCCGAAAGATATTCGCACCGATCTGACGCTGGAGGAAGTACGCCGTGGGCACCACCACGTCGTAACCCGATTTTCCGGCAAGGAGCCGCGTTTCGAGCGTCTCGTTGCCGTCGAAGGTATCGTAGACCACCTTGATTCCGGTTTGCTCGGTGAAAGCCTCGATCACGCCGGGCGCAATATAGCTCGACCAGTTGTAGAAATTAACGGCCCGCTCGACGGCGTCAGCGCGCGGTGTTGACCCTGCGCCCAGGCCCAGCACGAACGCGGCGACAACAGAGAACCATGCGTATCGATTTTGAATCATCGTTCCCACCGCGACTTCTCGGATCATGCCCTAGAAGGACGCACTGCGTCCGACAGGCGCTCCAGCGCGGAGTCGAGCGTGGCATCCTTCTTCGCAAAGCAGAAGCGCACGATCGAAGTGACCGCATCCTGTTCATAGAACGCGGAAACCGGGATCGCCGCAACCTTGTGGTCCGTCACGATCCGCCTGCAAAACGCCTGGTCGGTTTCATTGAACCCGAGCGGCGCAAGATCGACCGTCAGGAAATAGGTTCCTTGCGATGGCAGCACCGGAAACCCGATCTCTTCGAGACCGCTGGTCAGACGGTCGCGGCGGCGCGCCAGTTCGCGGCGCATCTCGAAAAAGAAATCGTCCGGCTTGGAAAGACCATGGGCAACCGCGACCTGAAGATTGGGCGGCGTCGTGAAGGTGAGAAATTGATGCACTTTCGCGGTGACCCGCAATAGCGGCGGCGCGGCGCAAACGAAGCCGACCTTCCAGCCCGTCAGCGAAAATATCTTCCCGGCCGAGCCGACCTTGACGGTGCGGTCGCGCATACCTGGAACGGTGATCAGCGGAATATGCTCGCGGCCATCGAAAACGACATGTTCCCAGACCTCGTCGCAAATCGCGACCGCATCGAACTCCTGGCAAAACCGCGCCAGCAGTTCCAGATCATCGCGCGCATAGACCACCGCGGCCGGATTGAGCGGATTGTTGAAGAGCACCGCCTTGGTCCTGCGCGTGAAGGCACCGCGCAGCGCGTCTTCCGTCAGCCGCCAGTGCGGAGGCTCCAGGCGAACCAGACGCGGAACGCCGCCGGCCTGCCTGATGATCGGAAGATAGGAATCGTAGACCGGCTGGAAAACGACGACCTCGTCGCCCGGCTCGACCATGGCGAGAATGGCGCTGGTCAACGCTTCCGTGCCGCCGGAGGTGACCATGACCTCGGTCGCCGGATCGACCGAGAGGCCGTGCCAATGGCGGTAGTGAGCGGCGATCGCCTGTCGCAACTCCGGAATTCCCATCATCGATGGATATTGATTGTAGCCGTCGAGAACGGCCTCTGCCGCCACGCGCCGGATATCCTCCGGACCCGGATCGTCGGGAAAACCCTGCCCGAGATTGATCGCGCCGTTGTCGCGCGCAAGCTGCGACATGGTCTCGAAAATGGTAACCGGCAGGTCGGCGAAGACCTTGTTCATCGAGAGCATCAACTCTCAGCCGCCGGGCCGCGTCGGCAATCCCGCCGCCTTCCATCCGAGAATCCCGCCCGCGAGATGCTTGTCGTAAGCAAAGCCGCCCTCCTGCGCCGCCAGCGAAGCGGTCACCGAGCGCTTGCCCGAGCGGCAGGCGAACACCACCTGCTTGCCTTGCGGATCGGGAATCGCCTTGAGGTCGAACGTCGACAGGGCAACAACGACCGCATCTGGAAAAGCCTCCGCCGCGACCTCATTCGGTTCGCGGACATCGACCAGCAGATAGCGCCCGTCGGCAACGCCCTTCGAGACGTCTTCCGGCGTCAAGTCATGAACGACAAAATTCTGAACCGCCAACGTAACCTCCTCGTACCCTGCCCAGGCGCTTGCACCGGCACCGGTTTCACCTTGCTTTCGGTCACTCAGGGTTGCTCCTTACGCCCGCAAAATCAAGCGCCGCCGGAGCCTAAATGATGACCTGCGTTCCCACCTCGACAACGCGCCCGGTCGGAATCTGAAAATAGTCGGTCGCATCGTTGGCCGACCGGCTCAGCGCAATGAAAAGCTTATCCTGCCAGGCAGGCATTCCCGACTGCGCGGACGCCTTCAATGACCGGCGCGAGACAAAAAACGACGTCGACATGATATCGAAATGCCAGCCGAGCTTGCGCGCGATCGCCAAAGCTCTCGGCACATTCGGCGATTCCATGAAACCGAATCGGAGGGCGACGGTCGAGAATTTTTCGCTGACGTTTTCCATGCGCACGCGCTCGGCGGGATCGACGCGGGGCGTCTGCGCGGTTTCGATCGTCAGAATCACGTTGTGTTCGTGAAGAACCTTGTTGTGCTTCAGATTGTGCAGGAGCGCGGTGGGCACGAAATTGGGATCGCTGGTCAGAAACACCGCCGTGCCCTTGACGATATGCGGCGGCCGCTTTTCAAGACTGCGAATGAGATCGAGAAGCGGCACCTCGGTGCGCCTGGTTTTCTTGATGAGAATCGCGACGCCGCGGCGCCATGTCCATATCAGTACCACCATGGCGATGCCGAACAGAAGCGGCACCCATGCCCCGTCAAACAGCTTGAGCAGATTGGCGCTGAAGAACATCATATCGACGACGACAAGCGGAACGACCAATGCGGCCGCCGTCGCCGGGTGCCAGTTCCACAGCTTCCAGACAACGACAAAGCCCATGATGCCGTCGGCGACCATTGTGGTGGATACGGCGATTCCGTAGGCGGACGCGAGGCCGCTGGAGGTGCGGAACAACAGCACCAGCAGCAGCACGCCGATCAGCAACAGCAGGTTGACGCGCGGCAGGTAGACCTGGCCGGCATGGGTCTCTGACGTGTAGCGCACTTCGAAGCGCGGCAGCAGGCCGAGATGCACGGCCTGACGGATCAACGAATAGGCGCCTGTAATGACCGCCTGACTGGCGATCGTCGTGGCGGCTGTCGCCAGAATAACGAGCGGCAGGATCAACGGCGCCGGCGCCAGACGGTAGAAAGTATTATCGATGGCGTCGGGGTGGGCGAGGATCAGCGCCCCCTGTCCGAAATAGTTCAGCAGCAGCGATGGCAGCACAAGGCAAAACCAGGCCGCCTGAATTGGCTTGCGGCCAAAGTGGCCGAGATCGGCGTA
>CAZOOO010000202.1:0-5524 GCA_964581435.1 uncultured Hyphomicrobiales bacterium
GAAGATGCCTTGCTGTTGTCCGCGAACCACCAGACGATCGCGACGCCGCCGCCGATCAGTCCCGGAATTACGAACGCCGTCCGCCAGCTCATGGTCGTCGCCATCAATGCGACTAGCGGTGGCGCGAGGATCGCCCCGATGTTTCCTGCGGGCGTGACGATGCTGAGCGCCATGGCGCGGTGCCTGATCGGTACCCAGTTCAGGATGGCGCGTTGCATCACGGGAAACGCGCCAGGTTCCGCGGCCCCCAGGAATACCCGGGATGCGGCGAGTTGCGCGAAGTTCTGCGACAAGCCGGAAGCAATGTTCGCGACCGACCAGCAGGCCGCGAACAGAGCCATGCCGATCCGTGTTCCGAACCGGTCGATCAGCCGCCCGCTCACGACGTACATGATGATGTACGGCAGCATGAATGCGAAGGTCAGCAGCGAGTAGGCCTGATCGTCGAATCCGAGTTCCATCTTCACGATCGGCTTGAGAATCGACAGCGTTTGCCGGTCGAAATAGTTGAGGACCAGCAACGACATCAACAGTCCGATGATGACCCACGCTTTCTTCGGCATCTTCGCCGCCGGTGCGATGCCCGCATCAGCTTCCGGGGTCCGTGTCATTTGGTTGCTCCGATCGGAAGGGGTTGCCGCGCCCTCGTACGCCTGCGCGGAAGATCGTGCGTTTGCGGCATCCGGACGCCGCGCCCACGAGCGAGTTGAATGACTAACAAAAAATTAACACCACGAACATCCACGAACATCAAAGAAAGGACTGAACAACAAGATTCCAGCCTCGGTGCTTGCTTTGCGGCCTGGCGTCTCTTGACGTGCCATCGTTAATCGTGTCTTATAGTATGTAATTTATAAATTATATGGAAGGGCTAAATGAAGGTCGCCCGAGTGACCGCGACACCGCTTCTGGCTACCTTCGCCGCGATTTTCGGTGGGGTGGACAAGGTGCCGCTCCACCTCCGATCTCCCGCGAGTCATTTCCGCCGCATTCCGCGCGTGGGGCAGATGACGACGCTGGTGGTGGTGGAGTCGGACGATGGTGTCGTCGGCTACGGCGAGGCTTTTGGCCTTCCGCACCCGATGTCGGCTACCGCAATCGTCAACGAGGTCGTTGCGCCTGCACTGGTGGGCGAGGAGATCGGCGAACCGGCGCAGATGACGCAGGTGCTCTACGAGTATTTCTTTGCCCTCGGCTCCACGCGCGGTGCGGCGATGGAGGCGCTCAGCGGTGTCGATATCGCGCTCTGGGACCTCAAGGCGCGCGCGGCTGGACTGCCGTTGTCCACTCTGCTGGGTTCCACTCCCGGACCGGTGTCGACCTATGCCAGCCCGGTGGGATTCCTCGATCACCCGGAGGATTCGGTCAGGGCTGCGCTTGCTTTCCTCAAGCAGGGTTTCACCGCGATCAAGATCAAGATCGGCCGCGGCGCCCGGACGGATGCCTTGCATGTCGGTGCGGTCCGCGACGCGGTCGGGCCGGCGGTCAAGCTCTACGCCGACGCCAATTGCGCCTATGACGTGCCGACCGCGATCCGGGTGGCGCAGGCGCTGGAGCCTTTCGATCTGGGCTGGTTCGAGGAGCCGGTTCCGCCAGATGATCTGCAGGGGCTGGCCGAGGTGCGCAGGCATGCACCGATGCCGGTGGCGGCCGGCGAGAACGAGTTCTACCCCGCCGCCTTCCGGCGCCTGATCGACGCGGGAGCGGTGGATTTCGTGCAACCGAACATCACCCGGGCCGGCGGTGTCTCGGCCATTCTGGAGATCGGCCGGATGTGCGCCGATTCCGGGGTGAAGCTCTCGCCGCATGGCGTGGGAAGCAGCATATCGCTGGCGTCTTCTCTCCATGCCTGTCGCGCGGCAGCGGGTTTTGCGACCTATGAAGCAAACAGGCTGCTCAATCCGCTGCGCGATGAGCTGGGGATATACCCCTGGCGGATGGAAAACGGGATGCTGGTGGCGGCCGACCTGCCCGGTCACGGCGGCGAGCCGGACATGGACAAGATAGGCGCATACCGGATCGGAGCGGCCGCATGAGCACCAGGAACGTGACCCCGATCCGCGCGCGCGAACTCACCGAGATGGGGCAACTGGTCGGCGAGCCTGGCGAGACCTTGACCGAAACATTGCGGCGCACGCTGCTCGAGATGATCGTGTTCGGTTATTTCGAGCGCGGTTTGCGCCTCTATCCCGAACGTCTCGCCGAGCAGTTCGGCGTCAGCCTGACACCGGTGCGCGAGGCACTGATGCGGCTTGCCGCCGAAGGTTACATCGAGGCAGTGCAGCGGCGCGGCTTCCATGTCCGCGCACCGGACGCCAAACAGGTGGTCGACTTGTGGCAGGTTCGCCTCGGGCTGGAGCTGACGGCCGGCGAACTGCTCATTGAGCGCCTGGCCAGCGGCGCCTTGCCGCAGCAATCTCTGGACGTGCTCGACGGGATAATGGCCCGCTTGGAGGAGCGCCCCCAGAGCATCCAGCATCGGCCGAAGCTCAGCCTCAACGCCGAATTCCACCACCGCATCGTTGAGCTCAGCGGCAACGACATCCTGATCCAGCTCTACCGCGGCATCCAGATGCAGTTGATAGGCGAATGGGTGCAGCGTGGCCTGCAGTCATGGCGCACGCGCCTGTCCAGCGAGGCCCAGGAGCACAGGGAAATCGTCGCCGCGCTGCGGGCCATGGACCGTGACGCCTACGCGGCGGCGGTCCGCCATCACATCGGGCGTTCGCTCAAGGACGCGCTCGGCGACCTGGCCGAACGGGATGCGGCGTCAGTCGGACAGGGAAAGCGGTAACGGGCGATGATCAGCAATCTCTCCATTGGCATCAACGAAGCCGAGCGCGTCGTCGCTGCGGCAACCGCCCGGGCGCAGGCCATGGGCGTGCCGCAGAACATTGCCATCGTCGATTCGGCGGGTCACTTGGTCGCGTTCCGCCGCATGGATGGAGCGAAGTTCCTGTCGATCGAGATGGCGATCGCCAAAGCCACGACAGCAGCGGGCGCCCGCAAGGCCACTGCGGACATCATGCCGGCGACGTTGCCGGGCCAGCCGGGCTTCGGTATCCAGAATCTGCATGGCGGTCGTTTCACCACGCTGGGTGGAGGCATTCCGCTGTTGGCCGGTGCGAATGTCGTTGGCGCCATTGGCGTCAGTTCGGGCTCCGTCGCCGAAGACATTCTCGTAGCGCAGGCAGGCGCCGACGCTTTTCACCCATCGGAGTAGATCATGTGGGATTACATTATCGTCGGCGGCGGCACCGCCGGTTGTGTACTTGCAAGCCGCCTGTCGGAGCAGCAGTCGAATCGCGTGTTGCTGATAGAGGCGGGCCGCGCCCTGCCGCCCGGACAGGAAGGATCTGCGATCCGGGACATGTATCCGGGGCGCGCCGCCTTCGATCCGGGCAACCACTGGCAGGGTCTGATAGTGACCACACGCCCTTTCCAAGAGGGCGCGCCCAGCCCCTCGAGTCGCCTCTACGAGCAGGCGCGCCTGATTGGCGGCGGTTCCAGCATCAACGGTCAGGTCGCCAATCGCGGCACGCCCGAGGACTATGACGAATGGGCCGCGCTAGGCGCAGATGGGTGGGACTGGCAGTCCGTGCTGCCGTTCTTCAGGAAGCTGGAGCGCGACCTCGAATTTTCCGGGCCGCTGCATGGCAATGATGGCCCGATTCCCATCCACCGCATCCCTCACGACAGATGGCCCGGCCTGTCGCTGGCCGCCGAGCAGGCGCTGAATGAACTGGGCTTCGACTCGATCGGCGACCAGAACGGCGTCTACACCGATGGCCATTTCCCGATGACGCTCTCCAACGATGGAGTCCACCGGGTCTCGACGGCCATGGCCTATCTGGGCCAGGAAGTGCGGCGGCGTCCCAACCTTGCAATCATGACCGACACCCATGTGCTGACGGTCGCCTTCGAGGGACGCAAGGCGGTCGGCGTACACGTGCGGCGCGGCGACCTGGATGAAATCACAGCCGGCGCGAACGTCATCGTCTGCGCCGGGGCCCTGCATTCGCCGGCGTTGCTGATGCGCTCAGGTGTCGGGTCGGCGTCCGCACTGGGGCGCTTCGGCATCGACTGCGTCGCTGACCGACCGGGAGTCGGTGCAAACCTCCAGGAACATCCGGGCATCTCGCTGTCGGCCTTCATCCGGTCCGGCAAACGGCTCGGCGACTCCACCCGCAGGCACATCCATCTCGGGCTGCGCTACAGCTCGGACATCGAGGGCGGTTCACCCTCGGACATGTTCATGATGTTCGCCGCCAAATCGGCCTGGCATCCGCTCGGTCGCAAGATCGCCACGGCGATATCCTGGCTCAACAAAGTGCATTCGACCGGCCATGTCGAGCTGGCCAGCGCCGATCCTGCGGCCGAGCCGACGGCGACCTTCAACTTCCTAAAGGATGAGCGCGACCTCGCGCGTCTTGCAGCGGCAGTGCGCCTGATGGCGCAGGTGTTCGCAACCAGGGCGATGGCTCCGGCCATCGATCATGCCGGACCGTCGAGCTACAGCGGCTTCGCCAAGTCGCTGGGGCGGCAGACATTGCGCAACTATCTGCTGACCGCGCCAACGGCCATCGCCATCGACCTGCTGCCGCCACTGCGCAAGGCATTCTTTCGCACCATGGTGTCCGGTGGCGTTTCACTCGGCGACTTGCTGGCGGATCAGGGGGCGCTGGAAACCTATGTCCGCAACCACGCCTTCCCGCAATGGCATGCCTGCGGCACCTGCCGGATGGGCCGGCCCGATGACCAGGCGGCCGTGGTTGATTTCGCAAACGGCCGGGTGCATGGCTGCGAGGGGCTGCATGTCGCCGATGCCTCGATCATGCCGACGGCGCCGCGGGCGAACCTCAACATCCCGGTCATCATGGTGGCGGAAAAGATCGCACATGCGATCAGTAGCGCGTCGCGCAGCTAGCGTCCCGGGTCAGTAGCGACCGGTGCGTTTCGTGGCAAAACAAGCAATCAATGGGGGAGGGAATATGAGTAGGAAAGCAAGTCTGCCTCGTGCCGCTTCGCCGTTCCGGATGTTCAAGGCCAGCGTCACGCCGGCATATGTCCAGGACGCGTCCTCCCCCTAGATCGAAACCGCCACACAGCGCGTTGGCAGCGGCGTGATTGCGGGCCGTGGCGTCGAACTCGCCGCCGGCGAATACCTGCGCAGTGCCAACAATCAGGATTGTGCATGTGCAGCATCCGGTCACGGAGTTCTCGGTGATTCGAAATATTTAACTTGTTATTAACAAGATGAACATTAGCGTTATCGAAAATTACATTGCTACAGTAGAAAATTCAACCATTTTCCGCGGCAATTAATACTTTATTTGACACAAATTCGTAGTACTTTTTGCACTATGCTGGCAGCGGGTGCGATATAAGGCTAGATTGAGTTATCGTTATCTGCGTCACCCCCACGAACAAACCCAAGTGCGGTGATCACTCGGGTCGAGTTGCACGTCTACCCCGCGAGCGGCAAGTCGCGGGGGCAGTCCTTACACACAACCGAGAGGGGATG
>CAZOOO010000203.1:0-5513 GCA_964581435.1 uncultured Hyphomicrobiales bacterium
CTTGTGACGGCCGATGATGTTTTCCTGCTCCTCGATGGGCAACGCATTCCATCCCCGCAGGTCATGCATGTATTTCTGCACGATGACGTAGCTGCCGCCGGCGAAGGCGCCATCCTCCTCGCCTATGAGGGTGGCGTCGATCGCCGCTTGTCCGCTCGGGTTCTCCGTTCCATCGACAAAACCGATCAGGTCGCGATCGTCGAAATAGGTGAATCCGTGAACCTCATCGACGGCCGATACGGCGCCGCGGAGCCGCGACATGATCTGCGACGCCAGTTCGAAACAGAGATCCATGCGCCTTGCGCGGATATGAAACAGAATGTCGCCCGGCGTCGCGACGGCATGATGTCGGCCGCGAATCTCGCGGAAAGGATGCAGGTCCTTCGGCTTCGGCGAACCGAAGAGCCGGTCCCAGGCGGCCGCGCCGAACCCCGTGACACACAGCAGGTCGCCCTCGAGATCACGGAAGCCGACCGCTCGCAAAAGCGAGGACAGATCGCCGCACAGACCTCGCACCGATGCTTCATTGTCTTTCCCGGCGTCGATCGTGACGACAAGAAAAATGGCGGCCCGCGTGAGCTTGGCGAAGACCGGCTGTGATACGACGGATGGCATTCTACTCCTTGCTGTCCCACTCCAAGCTTCGCCGAGGCCCTCATACGGCCCGCGCATCGGCGGATCCGGTTAAGCGGCCGCTCGCCGAGACGGGAGATTAACATCATATCCGCGTTCGGCTCACGTCAAAAGATCGGTTTCTGTTGAATGTGAGAGTTGATTTTCATGAGCTCCGGATGCGCCTTCAGCAAAGCCTTCAAGCCCGGGTAATCCATCTCGGCCGCATGATGATCTTCAATCAAAAGTCTGGCGAGCTTGAAGTCGTCGTCGGTGTCGACGGTGATGCGCCAATCGCTGAGATCTTCTTCATCCGTGCAGTACTCGTGGCGAATATCCGGCATAGACGTGCGAATATGACCTGTCACATGCTCGCGCTCGGACGGAAGCCTGGCATTCTCCGCGGCAAAGTCGAGTGAGCGCCGGGAAAAAATTTCGAAATCCATGCCGCGAGGATAGGTCCGCTTTTCGCAGTTCGAGAGATAAATAAACTCGCTCTTCAAGCCCGAATAGGTGTCGAGGCCGGCGCGAATCACGTCCGGGCAGATGAGCGGGCAGTCCGACGTCACGCGGATCACGTGGCGAGCCTCGTACGCGCGCGCCGCTCCTTGGTAGCGATGCAGTACGTCATTCTCGCTGCCGCGAAATACCGGAACGTCGAGTGCGGCGCAGAGTTCGACAACGGGACCGTCGGAGAGATTCGTTGTCGTCGCGACGATCACGGGCACGCCGACCTCGGCGAGGCGATCGAGATGCGTTTCAAGAAGCGTGCGGCCCCCGGCGCGCATCAGGATCTTGCCTGGGAGGCGGGTGCTCGTCATGCGCGCCTGAGTGATGATTACGACTTCATTTGGCATCATCGAAAACCGCTCGCTGCTGTTGCGTTCCATACCGACTCCTGGAGTACTGGCATAGCCGACAGCATCGCCCCCTGTACCAATATCCTGGCGCTGTACGCTGTGCGGATCGCAACGGCCCGCTGATCCCATATTGGCGGAGTAATCAGGTCCGCTTTTCCATCAGGAACCACGTCAGGTCGTCGGCTGGGAATGCCGGGTCTCGATGATAGATAAACCCGTAATCGACAAGTTTTAGATCAGGGTACCTGTCCATCATTTCTCCGGCAAAATCCCGCTTCCACAAACGCCCGCTGTGACCGCGATAGCTGATCTCGACCACGGAGGGATCATAGTACTCCGCCACGAGGACATAACGATTGCTGGCTTCATAGAGCCTTTCATAGGCCACCGGCAGCATGTCGGGATTGAGGTGGATCAGGACACCAGCGGTAAACGCCAGATCGACGCTCGACCACTCGACCGGTTCGAACAACGTCGTATTGGAAGCAGTTATTCCGGGTATCGTCGCCAGCCTTTCGAAAGCCTGGCGATTTATTTCGATGGCCTGAAACGCTGCGTTTGGAAGCAGGCTCTTGAGGGCCAGTATATTAAGCCCGATGTTGGCGCCGAGCTCTCGAACCGACCGGACGTCGCTGCATCTCCGGGCAATTCGGGCGAACATCGCGATCTTGGCGGCCAGCACTTCCTGGCTTTGATTCCGGTCGATGTAGTTGTCGCCGAACTCCCCGGCCCAGAATTCCTCTTGTGCCGTGATCTGGGTCATACGTGAGTTCCCCTTGACGTTTATATGATCATTACAATTAAAACGAGCGGCGAATCATTGATGCTCGATAGTCGCATGGGCTTGATGAATACGCCTTAAACCCTCGGCAATGTCAGGCAAGCCGCGGAAGGGACAGATGGAAGGGCTATTATGGATCGCGAGCAGGTCAGGGCTCATTGGCAGGACTGGGCATCGAAATTCGGCACCGCACTCGGCGCCACCACCAGAACCCGAACCGCGAAGACGCTCGAGATCGACGCATTGGTACGCCGGATGTCTGCAATCGGGCTCAGTGATACGCCGGCACATGTCCTCGAAGTCGGTTGCGGCAATGGCTTGAATTGCTTTGGCCTTGCCGCACAATTCCCGCGTATGCAGTTCGACGGCGTCGACTATATCGCGGAAATGATCGACGCCGCGCGTGAAGCAGCCGTAGCCGACGGCTTCCAGGACAGGACCAGATTCCGAATCGGCAATGCGCTCGAACTCTCGGCGGCGTCGGGATTGCGGGCGCAATACGATGTTGTTTTTACCGATCGCTGCCTGATCAACATCGAATCGGTCGAACTGCAAATGCGCGCCATCACCGACCTTGCCGCAAGGGTGCGGAGGGGCGGAGATCTGATCATGATCGAGAATTCGACGGTGACCTATGATCGGCAAAATCATTGCCGCGCCTTGCTGGACCTGCCCGCGCGCACGCCCGCCGCCTTCAACCTGTTCTTCGACGAAACACGCATCCTGCCGCATCTCGAAACGCTCGGCCTTGAGGTCGAGATCGAGGATTTCATTTCGCTTCACGACCTGATGCTCTATGTGCTGGTCCCGGCCATCAATGGGGGCACCGTGGATTACGACCATCCGCTGGTCCACGCGGCGACCCGGCTCAACAAGGCTGTATCGGCGGAGATATCGAGCGCCTTCGGCGCCTTCGGGCAGGGCCGGATGTTTGTCTGTCGGAAGCCTTGATGCCGGAAGCTGACACAAGCCCGCTCCATAGCGGCCTGTTTCTGGATCTCGACGGCACGCTCGCCGACAGCCTGACGGCGCTGAAAAACGTCTACCATTCCTTCCTCGCCTCCTTCGGCGCGAGCGGCGACGAGGTCGAGTTTCAGCAGCTCAACGGACCGCCGCTCGGCGAGATTGTCGAACGGTTGAGAATGACCCACAAGCTGCCTGGAACACCGGCAGATCTCCTGCAAAGATACTCGGCCATGGTATCGCAGGCGCATCAAAGCGTACGTCCCGCTGCCGGCGCACATGAATTGCTGGCGCACGCCCGCGCATGCGGATTGAAGATCGCCGTGGTTACGTCGTCGCCCAGATTGTCCGCGCAAAGATGGCTCGCATTCGAAGGCCTCGCCGACGAGATCGACGATGTCGTCGGCGGCGACGATGTGAGCGCGGGCAAGCCCGACGCCGAACCCTACATCAGGGCACTGAGCCGGCTGAATTGCGCGGCCGCCCTGTCGCATGCCGTCGAGGATTCCCGCATCGGCGCGCAGTCGGCGGTTGCCGCGGGGCTCAGAACGTGGGCATTGGCGCCGCCCAACAATCGCACCGGGTGGCCCGCTCAGGTCGTGTTCATCGAACGTCTCACCGATCTCCTTGGAAGAATACCGGCATGCTGAATGTTCGCCTGCTTCAGTCGGAGCCGAGGGTAACGCTTGGAGCGGCAGCGCCGACCATCGGCCCGGACATCGAGGCGCGCGTGGACGAAATCTGGCAGCGCGAACAAGAGTTGCGTTTCCACGAGCTTTACAACGGGCGATTGTTCAGCATCGATCATTGTGATGCCAAAACAATCGTCGGCTGGATTTCGGAGTATCGCTACTTCCTTGCACAACGGCGCGAGCCGAGCCTTCATGCCGCGCTGAAGATCAGACCGCTCGCCGTCACCGGAATCCTGTCTTGTCCGGACGGCGTTTTATTCGGCCGGCGCAGCCGCCGCTCCGAGATGGACGCCGGGTGCTGGGAGCTGGTGCCGTCAGGCACCGTCGACGACGCGGCAGTCGGGCCGGCCGGACAGGTAAGCCTCGAACGATGCATTCTGACCGAACTCAAGGAGGAAACCGGCATCGGAGCGTCCGAGCTGTCGGCGCATTGCAGAGCCGTTGCACTCGTCGAGGATCCGCAAAGCCACGTCACCGACGTCGGAATCATGCTCGCGACCGCCTTCCCGGCTGCGCAGATCCAGCACCGCTTCGCGGCGCTTGAGAATCGTGAATACTCTGAACTTGAAATCGTTGGCCCCGCCGAAGTGCGGGCGTTTCGGCGCGACCGGACCGACTCGTTGGGCGCTGTTTCCGCCGCCCTTCTGGATGCTCTCATGCAACCCGGCGCCGGCTTCCTGGGCAGCCTCTTTGAGGTCGCGCAAGATGCAAACTATAGGCGGTTGAAATAACTTATATGGAAATCGCAAGAACCATCAGGGACGGAAAGGCTCCATCATTATGTCTTGACGCGTTTTCTTCACGCGAACGGGTCATCCATCCTCGGGGCTCAAGCCCGAGAACATGCCTGCTCGAAAACGCTATAGTTATAAGTGGCAGCGTTGCCGCGAGCCGAGCCTTCCAGCTCGCACCAGGAGCATAAATTGTGACGCAGAGCCCGAACCTCATCATCGGGGGGCGCAAGATCGGCCCGGACTGTCCTCCTTACATCATCGCCGAATTGTCGGCGAACCATAACGGCAAGCTTTTGAAGGCGCTGGAGCTGATCGAAGCCGCCGCCGCCGCCGGCGCTGACGCGATCAAGATCCAGACCTATACGGCCGACACGATGACCATTCCTCACGATGGCGAGGAGTTTTTGATCAAGGGCGGCCTGTGGGACGGCTACAACCTCCACCAACTTTACCGGCAGGCTTGCACACCCTATGAATGGCATGGGCAAATGTTCGCGAAGGCGCGCGAGCTTGAGATCACGATCTTCTCCAGCCCCTTTGACGAGACCGCCGTCGATCTGCTCGCAGGGCTCGATGCGCCCGCCTACAAGATCGCATCGTTCGAGGCGATCGACCTGCCGCTGATCAAATATGTCGCCAGACAGGGCAAGCCGATGATCATCTCGACCGGGATGGCCAGTTTCAGCGAAATTCAAGAAGCGGTCGAAACAGCGCGCGGCAACGGCGCCGGCGGCATCGCGCTGCTCCACTGCACCAGCGCCTACCCGGCTCCGATCGAGGAAGCAAATGTGCGCACGGTGGCGCATCTCGGCCAGGCCTTCAACGCCGTGTCCGGCCTTTCCGATCATGCGCCGGGCTCTGCCGCCTGCGT
>CAZOOO010000204.1:0-5488 GCA_964581435.1 uncultured Hyphomicrobiales bacterium
GACGCGGGATGCGGGCGGAAAACCGCTGCACACTTTTCCTCATCCCGCTCTAGTGCCGATGCGATTGCCGAGCGGCATTTCGGCCAACATACTGGACTTCGCGCCATCCGCCAGAGCGGAAACCGGCCTTTCGAGGGGCGGTAACGACCCGAAACGAAGACCGTTTCAAGCTGGAGAACACCATGAGAGTTTCGTTCGAAAAAATCGATGGTGCAGCGTCGCCGACATTCGACGTGCAGCCGACGGCCGAACCGACGCCGGCGACCGTGCGCGCCGAAAGGCTCGCGAACCCGGGCTTCGGACGGGTGTTCACCGACCACATGGCCATGGTGAACTACACTCAGGCGAAAGGCTGGCACGGGGCGAGGGTCACGGCACGCGCCAGTTTTCCGCTCGATCCGGCCACCGCCGTCCTGCACTACGCGCAGGAGATTTTCGAAGGTCTCAAGGCCTACAAGCGTGACGACGGCGGCATCAACCTGTTCCGACCCGACGCCAACGCGCGGCGCTTCCGCAATTCGGCCGAGCGCATGGCGATGGCGCCGCTGCCCGAGACCGTTTTCATCGAGGCTATCGAGCAACTCGTGCGCATCGACCGCGACTGGATTCCGGGCGGCGAAGGCAGCCTCTACCTGCGGCCTTTCATGATCGCGAACGAGGTCTTCCTCGGCGTCAAGCCGTCCGCCGCGTACATCTTCGCCGTCATCGCCTCGCCGGTCGGCTCCTATTTCAAGGGCGGTCCCGCCCCCGTCTCGATCTGGGTGTCTGAAAATTATACGCGCGCGGCGATCGGCGGCACCGGCGCCGTCAAGTGCGGCGGAAATTACGCCGCCAGCCTGCGCGCGCAAGCCGAAGCCATTGATCGCGGCTGCGATCAGGTGGTTTTCCTGGATGCGATCGAGCGGCGCTACGTCGAGGAACTCGGCGGCATGAACGTGTTCTTCGTTTTCGACGACGGTTCGCTTTCAACACCCCCGCTGGGGACCATCCTGCCGGGCATCACGCGCGATTCGATCATCACGCTCGCAAGGGATTCCGGCACGCCCGTGCGCGAAGAGCCCTACACGATCGACCAGTGGCGCACCGCCGCCGCCAGCGGCAGGCTTCGGGAAGCCTTCGCTTGCGGCACCGCCGCTGTCATCTCACCCATCGGCAAGGTGTGTTCGGCGCACGGCGACTTCACCATCAATGGCGCCGCCGCCGGTCCCGTCGCGATGGGCTTTCGCAAGAAGCTGGTCGATATCCAGTACGGCCGTGCGACCGACCCGCATGACTGGGTCAGAAAGATTCTTTGAGCGGACGACAGGACGGATCACCGTTGTCAGACGGGAAAGTCAAGTCGAGCGCGCCAAACGACAACGCTGCCGCCTCGATCCAGAACACCTCGCCTTCGGACTCCTCAGTGTCGAGCCAGAGCAGGTCCGCGTGCGGATAAGCCTTGGCGATCGCCGGCTTGCAGCGACCGACCTCGCACAACAGCCCGCCGCCGGGCGCGAGATGGGTTTTGGCGCCGTCGATGATTCGCCGCACCAGATCGATGCCGTCGTCGCCGCCGTCGAACGCCATCCTGGGCTCGGCAAGGCACTCGTGCGGCAGTCCCGCCATTCCCTTGGCATCGACATAGGGCGGATTGGAGATGATCAGGTCGTAGCGCCTGCCCCTGACCGCAGCGAAAAGATCGCCTTGCGCAAGCTGGATACGATCATCAAGGCCGTGCTCGCGCACGTTGCGCGCGGCGACCGCAAGCGCATCCGCCGACAGGTCCGTCGCATCCACGGCCGCATTCGGAAAGGCGCGCGCAGCCAGAATGGCAAGGCATCCGGAGCCGGTACAGAGATCGAGCACGCGGGTCACAGTGTCGGGATCGCGCAGGCGAAGCACATCGTCGTCGCCGAAATGCGAATCCAGAATCTCCCCGATGAACGAACGCGGCACGATCACGCGCTCGTCGACATAGAACGGCTGGCCGCGCATATACATCCTGTTGACGAGGTAGGCGGCGGGCTTGCGGGTTGCGATGCGTTGCTCGACCCAGCCGAGAATGCGACGGCCTGCCGCTTTCGGCACGCGCCGCGCGGCCTGCGGTTCGACCTCGTCCGGATGTAGCTGCATGGCCTCGCCGACCAGGAAGGCCGCCTCCGCGACCGGGTCGGCGGTGCCGTGGGCGAAAACGACATGCGCGCGATCGAGCCGTGCGGCTGCATGGCGGACATAGTCGAAAATCGTTTCGAGCTCGGGAGCCGGAATCTCGGCACCGGCAGGGTTCGCAGCTTTTGCTGCGGTTCGCGACGGCGGGCGTTTTCGGCTTGAGCCGGAGGCCGCGACTTTCGCTCGTCCGCCGCGCGCGGCGGTCTTCGCCATCAGGGTTTGGCCCAGCGCGCCGCGGCGGTGTCGTCGCGATCGTGGGCGTCAACCCAACCGGAGCCGGAGGGGCCCTCCTCCCGTTTCCAGAACGGCGCTTTCGTTTTCAGATAATCCATCAGGAACTCGGCGCCCTGGAACGCGGCCTCACGATGAGAGGACGCGGTCACCACGAGAACGATGTTCTCACCCGGCACAATCCGGCCATAACGGTGAATGACGGTGATGCCGGTGAGCGGCCAGCGCGAAACCGCTTCCTCGGCATGACGCGCGATCTCGGCCTCCGCCATGCCCGGATAATGCTCGAGCGTCAGCGCGGCGATCGCCTCGCCATCCTCATCACCCCGGCAGATGCCGCTAAAAGTCACGACCGCGCCGATATCGGTGCGGCCGCGCGACAGCGCCGCGACTTCGCGCGCGACGTCGAAGTCCTCCTCCTGCAGGCGAATGGTGACGGGAACGGTCATGGACGCCGCCGCTATTGACAGATCAACCGCCGGTCATCGGCGGAAAGAAGGCAATCTCGCGCGCGCCCGCGATCGCCGTGTCCTGGTTGACATGCAACCGGTCGATTGCGGCGCGGATCACCTTCGGCTTCTCGAAGGCGTGGGCATATTCATCGCCGCGCTGCGACAACCACGCGATCAGATCGGCCACCGTCGCGACGGCGGGCGGCGGATCGAGCGCTTCCTCGGCCTTGCCGACCCGCTCGCGCACCCAGGCGAAGTAAAGCACCTTCATTTTTCATCCTCCTCCATGAGGTGGTGAATGCCGGCATGGAAATAGTCCCAGCCTGTATAGATGGTGAGGATCGCCGAAATCCATAACAACAGAAGCCCGATCTGGGTCACGAACGGGAATATCAGATCGCCGGCCTCGCCCGCGAGCAGGAATCCGATCGCGACCAGTTGCACGGTGGTCTTCCACTTCGCGAGCTTGGTCACCGGCACGCTGACGCGCAGCGCCGCCAGATACTCGCGCAGCCCCGACACGAGAATTTCGCGGCACAGGATCACGATCGCCGCCCACAGCGTCCAGCCATGGATGATGCCGTCCGCCGCCAGCATCAGCAGGCAGGACGCAACCAGAAGCTTGTCCGCGATCGGATCGAGCATCTTGCCCAGGGCGGACTGCTGATCCCAGATTCGCGCATAGTATCCGTCGAAAAAGTCCGTCACGGCGGCCGCGATGAACACGCCGAGCGCCACCCAGCGCAGTTGCAACGGCCCGTCCATGATCGATTGCGCATAGACGCAGCCCACCACCACCGGGATCGCGGCGATGCGCGCATAGGTGAGGATATTCGGTAGCGACAGCATGTGCTTCGCGGTCGCCTGGCTGGTTGCAGTATTCATTTCATCTTACCAATACCGTCCCGGCGCGAACGTCAACCGGCCACGCCGCGCAATTTAGCCGATCTCGCCGCTGCCATGGTCTTATTCATTGATCTTAATACGAAAAAGAAGGTCGAACATCATAACAAAACCCTCTCACGCCGGCCGGGCGTGAAAAAAATCGAAAATCCTGCGGGCAGTTTCCGCGCTGATGCCCGGAACCTTGCCGAGGTCCGCCAGCGATGCCCGCTCGATCTCTTTCAACGTCCCGAAATGATGCAGCAGCGCGCGCTTGCGCGCCGGGCCGATACCGGGAACTTCCTGCAATCCGGCTTCCCGGATGTCCTTGCTACGCAGCTTGCGATGCGATCCGATGACAAACCGATGCGCCTCGTCACGCAATCGCTGGATAAAATACAAAACGGGATCGCGAGGTTCGAGCTTGATGGCCGGACGATCCGGCAGGAACAGGGTTTCGCGGCCGGCATCGCGGTCCGGCCCCTTGGCGACCGCCATCAGCGACACTCCGCTCAGCCCCAGCGCATCGAAGATCCCGCGGGCGGCATTGAGCTGGCCGAGACCGCCGTCGATGATCACGAGATCCGGCCATTGCGGCACGGCGTCCTGCTCCGCCGCGGCGGGCGGGACGCCGGCTTTCTGCGCCAGCAATCTTTTGAAACGGCGCTCCAGCACCTCGCGCATCATCGCATAATCGTCACCGGGCGTCAGGCTCTCTGACTTGATATTGAACTTGCGGTACTGATTCTTGAGGAAGCCTTCGGGACCGGCGACGATCATCGCCCCGACCGCATTGGTGCCCTGGATGTGGCTGTTGTCGTAGACTTCGACACGCTGCGGGGGCTGCGGCAGGCCGAGCACCGCCGCCAGGCCCTGCAACAGCCGCGATTGCGTCGCGGTATCCGCCAGTTTACGGCCCAGCGCCTCGCGGGCGTTGGTCAGCGCGTGCGCGACCAGTTCCTTCTTTTCGCCGCGTTGCGGCGTCGAGACCACGACCTTGCAGCCGGCCTTGATCGACAGCGCATGGGCCAGCAATTCGCTTTCCTCGATCGGGTGCGACAGCAGGATCAGCCTCGGCGGCGGCTTGTCGTCATAGAACTGGGCGAGGAATGATCCGAGCACCTCCTCCGGCGTGAACGATTTCTCCGCGCGCGGAAAATAGGCCCGGTTGCCCCAGTTCTGTCCGGTGCGGAAGAAAAAGACCTCGACACAGAAATAGCCGCCCTCCTGATGAATGGCGAAAACGTCCGCTTCTTCCACCGTGCGCGGATTGATGCCCTGCTGCGACTGGATCGCCGAGAGCGCCGCCAGCCGGTCGCGATAGAGCGCCGCGCGCTCGAAAGCGAGATCGGCAGAGGCCTGCTCCATCGCGCGGGCCAGATCTTCCTTCACGGCGCGGCTGCGGCCGGACAGGAAATCGGTCGCCTCGCGAACCAATGCGGTATAGCCGGGGAAATCGATCTCGCCGGTACAGGGACCGGCGCAGCGCTTGATCTGGTACAGCAGGCAAGGCCGCGTCCGGCTCTCGAAAAAAGAATCGGTGCAGGAGCGCACCAGGAACGCCCGCTGCAGAGCGGTAATGGTGCGGCCTACCGCGCCCGCGGACGCGAACGGCCCGAAATAGCGGCCCGGCCGCGACTGGGCGCCGCGATGCTTGAGGATCTGCGGCGCCCAGTGGTCGCCGGTGATCAGGATATAAGGGAACGACTTGTCGTCGCGAAGCTGCACGTTGAAGCGCGGCCGCAATTGCTTGATCAAATTCGCTTCGAGCAGCA
>CAZOOO010000205.1:0-5484 GCA_964581435.1 uncultured Hyphomicrobiales bacterium
CGGCCCCTGTCCCGACCGGCGGAGTCGAGGGCGACCCGGCCAATGCCGGCATCCGTCGCGAGCAGGAATTGCCCGAGCATGAGGACATCGTCGCGCCGCCGCGACCGCCCGAACAGGAGTTGGGCCTGTTGGACGATGAGCCCGATGTCGACGCCGCCAAGGCGCACGCCATCCGCCAGCGGATGCGGATCGTCGCGCGGCAAGTCTCATTGGACCCGGCCGATGGCATCGAACTTTAAGGACCGATCATGACGACCCGCGCCCGCATGAACGTCTATTTCACCCCGGACTTGCTCAAGCAGGTTGAGGCGCTGTCGCTACGCCGGCAGGTGTCGAAATCCGCCATCATCGAGGCCGCAGTTGCGTCATTCCTGTCCGGCGATTCCGCCGAAAAGCTGGAGGCGGCCTTGTCTCGGCGCATGGACAGACTCGGCCGCCAGATCGACACGCTCGACGAAGATCTCGCCATCCTGGGCGAAACCGTCTCGCTGTTCGTCCACATCTGGCTCGCTTCCACGCCGCCGCTGCCGGAGAGCGCGCAAGCCTCCGCTCGCGCGAAAGGCGCCGAACGGTTCGAGGGCTTCATGCAGACCCTCGGCCGGCGGCTGGCGACGGGAGACAGATTCCTGAAGGAACTGGCGCGGGACATGCCGGCGCAGGCGATGCACGATGCCCCGACCGGCGAGGCGGCTGCCGGTAGTGGGTCAGTTTGAAAAATGACCTCGAAAGAAGGGCTTGGTTAATGTCCACCGGATCTAAACTAAATACCGGTGCGCTTTATGATTTCCTTCGCGAGGTCAGCGAAATCGTTTCGAGCGTCGCTGATCGTTCCAGAATGGCCGGGGTTAACAAGACCATTCAACTTGCCGATGGCCACGCCAAACTGTTGAGCAGATGCGGCCAAGCTTTGATAATGCTTAATGCCTCCCAGCTTATTCCCCCCAACGGGTAGAAGCTTAGGATCGACGGCCTTCAAATCTTCAATTATTCTGTCGCGCACGCGTGGCGCGATCTTCTTTTCCCAGTCTTCGTGGGGATTTGCTGCACTGCTGCCCGTATGAACCTTGTAAGCTGAAGTGATGTAGCCGAGGTAGTTCGGCTTCCCCATCGGCAGAGCCGCCTTATCCGCCGCCGTCGCCAAACTTCTGATAGTGCGCCATTCCGTAATCCATTTTGCCATTGACCGGCCGACGGTCGTCAGCGCGCGTAGGGAGAATAGATCAGCGGCTACCGGCGTGATGAAGTGGTCACAGTCGAGAAGGATTGCCCGATTTAAAGCGCCAACATTCGGGCCAACGTCATAGAGCACAACGTCAGCCTTTATCTTGGTCGCTGTGGCATTCGCCACCCGAGCTAATGCGGTCGTCACATCGTAGCCGCGAGCCCGCTGAGCAAAGCATTCCGTCCAAGCGGCTGGCAATTCCTCCTCGTAATCCGAGAGCAACACGTCCCCAGGAAGAAGATAAATCGGCCGGTTGCCAATCTGCCACTCCGGGATTGAAATGATTCCACCGCGACCTTGAACAACCGGCTTCACCGCCGACCAAAGCGTGGCGTCCGATCCAGCATCATTCGATTCGCCGAGCATTGTTTCAAGGTCGGATTCTTCGATGAAAAATGAAGTGACGTTGCACTGAGGGTCGGCGTCAACGATCAGTACCGTCTTGCCCGCATCAGCGAAGGCGTCAGCAATGTTGATCGTGAGCGTCGTTTTCCCGACACCCCCTTTATGGTTGAATAGAGCGAGCTTTTTCATAATTGGATTCTGCTTTAATTGGGGATCGACATGTGTGCGGGAAATCTAGTCACTGCTCAAAATACGTACAAACTTATTCGGCGTAACTGAGCTGATTTTTTATCGGTCCTGATCCCGCAGCCAAGCTTGCGACTTCTCTTTGATCCATTGGAGCGCCTCCGCCTCCTTTTCAAACCCAAAAACTGCGTCCACCTCACCGCCGTGCCACAGGACGCTGACAGAGTGTCCCTTCCCGATTGCATACTGCCGTACCACGAATTGATATTCTGGCCTTAAAGTTCGCAAGCTCCCATTGCTCCAGCATGGCGACGATATCGTTCACTTCCCAAAGCTTGTCAGTGACGCCAGCCGCCATTGCGGGCGTTACCTTCAAGGTCTGATGGATAAGGACGAAGTTGTAATACATCGTATGGAGCGCAATCGCAGCGGCGTGGTTTTCGACCTTCTTTGAGAAGGCATTCGTGAGCCGGGTAAACCGGCGCATATGCATCAGCATGGTGAGGTTGCTGCGCTCAACGTATGACGTGCTGATATGCTTGCTGTCAGGACTGCCTATCTTCGGCTTTTTTTCCGCTCCGATACACTTGGCGGGGCTGTAACGAACCTCCGCCTGCGGATCGGAGCCATAGAGTTTTACCAACATGGCGTAATCGACATCCTCGCCGAACACGGCGTCGACGGCGGTCAGATACGGCCTGTGGCCATCGCTAGTAAGCTGCACGCGGTTGGTCAGCCTGCTCCGTAGATCAGTCACGAACGCCAGAGCAGCGTCCGTATCCCGCGCACCGAGCAGCCAGCTAACGATTAGCTTGCTGTCGGCATCAATCGTCGTCCACGTCCAAACGTCGCCTGCGGTCGCCGGAGCCGCCTTGGTGTCCTTCACGTTCGCAGCCTTCGCGTAAACGAACGACCAGATTTCGTCCATCTGGACGCGCTTGCACGGCAGGTTCCGAAGGGCCTTGTCCTGATAGGCAGCGCAGGCGTGACCAGCGGAAACGAGCAGCTTCGTGACCGTGTTCTTGCTGCACCCGGTAAGGCGGGTGACGGCGCGGATCGATTGTCCCTCGCAAAGCAGATGGAGGATTTGGGCGCGGGTCTTTCGGTCCAGCTTGTTCATACTGTCCATTATGCGTAGCGCTGGAACTTTTGTCAGGAGCAATATTTACAATATGTGGAATTCGTAATTGCATACATAATGATCCCGTAGTATGTGGGTTTTGTGGGACGGGAGGCTCCATGGACGTCGATTGCGCCGATGAAACCTACTTGAGGTTGGAGACTGATCCCCGGTTTACGGGCGGATTCCCAGTCGAGATTGTGAAGTCATTTCGGAAGAAAATGGGATTCATCCGACAGGCAGCAGATGAGCGCGATATAGCAGCGATGCGGGGTTTCCGGTTCGAAAAACTGAAGCCACCACGCGATCACGAAAGGTCGGTCCGCTTAAACGACCAATGGCGCCTGATCTTTCAATTGATCGATGGGCCAAAAGGAAAAACCGTCAAGGTGATCGGAATTGAAGACTATCACTAGCAAAGAGGAGGGTTCGTGATGAAAGACTTTGTACCTGCCGAAACGTTCTCTCCCGGCGAATACTTGCGCGACGAATTGGAGGAGCGCGGGTGGACGCAGGCAGAGTTTGCCGAGATTATCGGCCGTCCACCTCGTCTCGTGAGTGAGTTGATTTCCGGCAAGCGGGGGATCACGCCTGATACCGCTGCCGACTTAGCAGCGGCGCTGGGAACGAGTGCGCAGGTTTGGATGAATCTTGATGCAGCCTACCAGCTTTCGAAGCTACCGCCTCGCGATGAACGAATTTCTCGCGAGGCATCTTTGCGCGCGCGGTTTCCTGTTCGAGAAATGGTAAAGCGGGGGTGGGTTGAGGCGGGGAAAACACTCGACGAACTAGAGCAGGCGATTTGTGTTTTTTTTCAGATTGGCAATGTCAATGCACCGATCCATATGCCTCATGCTGCTCGCAGAAATTATAATCGAGAAGACATTTCCGCACATCAGTGGGCATGGATTTTCCGTGTCAACCAGCTTGCTACATCGCTAAAGACACCACCCTTTTCCGAGGGCACACTTCGCGCGCGCGCGCCTGAACTTGAGCGATTGATGACCGAGCCTGAAGAGATTCGGCATGTACCGCGCATTCTCATGGAATGCGGCGTTCGGTTAGTCATTGTCGAGCCTATTCCAGGTTCAGAAATCCAAGGTGTTTGCTTCTGGATAAATGAAAACAAAACGCCGATCATCGGACTTACGTTGAAGGGAGATCAGATCGATAAATTTTGGTTTGACCTTTGGCATGAGCTTTCTCACGTCCTGAATGGGCATGGGAAGGACAGTCTTATTATCGAAGATTTCGATCAAAGCAGCCCCGATGAAAATGAAAAGATTGCCAACAAAGAAGCTGCGAACCACTGCGTTCCCGCGGGGGCAATGAGAGATTTCATTCTCCGTCACGACCCAATGTTTTCGGAAAAAAATCTCTTGGGATTTGCTCGAATTATGAAGCGCCATCCAGGTATTGTCGCCGGGCAAATCCAGCGGGCCACTAACCGATGGGACCTATTCAAAAAGCATCAGCCGAGGATTAGGCACATTATCACGCAGACCGCTCTGACTGATGGTTACGGAGTAAACTCATGACCTACGTAAAGCAGATGCAGCGTATAGTTGATGAGTATCGACTTGAAGGGCTACCTTGGCCTACTTCTGCGAAAAACATTGCCGATTGGGCGATCGGGACAGGCCGGTGGGAACTTCCTGCCGCTGCTATTCGCAGGCGATGTGCGGACGATATCGCTTCGGCAATGCGAGAAGAGTACATGACGGACCGGAGAGGCCGTCGCGTGCGGCTCCTGCACCCTGCGCCGTTAGAGACTTCGGGGCAGACCGAGATGATTTGGGATGATATCCGCACCGCCCCACGCGATCATATGCAGATGTCATTCCAACACCGTCGTCGTGGGATTGTTGGCGATTGCCGGCAAATGAAAGTGGACGTTGACAGCTACAACGACGCGCACCCGGAAGCCGAACCCATCCAGATTGTTTTCGACTTCACGATGGACTTGGCCGAACTGGAGGCCGCCGACGAGGCTGCCTAATCCTTCTTACGCCAGCGGGCCTGTGCTGCCAGCCGGGAGGCCTCTGCCCGCTGTTCGGGGGTTAGGCGAGCCGCCCGATTGGCACCGCCCTTGGCCCCACTCTTGGCCCTCTGGGGCGACGGAGCCGGTTTTTCATCGGCCTGTCCCGTGGCAATATCCACGATAGCCTTGGCAAGCTGGTTGGGGTCCCTAGGGCGTTTGGGATGGCTATTCATCGGGGCGCTTAACGAGCTTGTATTCTGGCCAACTAGTTTCCTGGCGCCATGACGCGAGCCGCTTCCCGCAGACTTCGCAATCTGCCGTGTCCGTGTCGGGGAATGGCGTCCGGTGGTACGTCATGTCGTACAGTGCGCCGCAACCGCAAGTTTCCTGTGCCATCTCGTTAATATGGCCCCAAACCCAGCCGATTCTCCTAGGCGTCAAACCTGCCACAATCAAACTGACCCACTACCCGGCTGCCGATGATTCCTTGAAAAACCCATCGTGATAGGTTATCTATTCCATGGTCACGATCTACCGCGCGCATGGGCTCCGCATCGTCATCTTCGCCGACGACCATGAGCCTGCCCATGTGCATGTGTTTGGCGATGGCCACGCCAAGATCAACCTGAC
>CAZOOO010000206.1:0-5389 GCA_964581435.1 uncultured Hyphomicrobiales bacterium
GGCACGGCGCGAGACGGTATTTGAACTATGCATTCCGATCCCGTCTCGCGGAGGTTTTTGGGGTGATCTGAAAAAAGAAAGCTGTCTTCTATCGTGTATTCAACACCCTGAGCTTGACATCAAATATCATGAGTCGTTTTTCGCATCGCGCAGAGGTCTTGTATTCGAACCGTGCCAGGGTTCTGGAGCTGTTCGCTGACATCCTTGATTACCCTGTTGTGGGGTTGGCTCGTAAGGCTGCTGAATGTGTGGCTTTGATAAAATCAGTGCAGCCGCAAGCTGCGGCGTTGTTGGCAAGTTTTCAGAGTTTTGCCGAGGAGACGTCGGTCGGAAAACTGCAGGAAGTTTATAGCGGGTTTTTCGACTTAAACTCGATATGCCATCCATATGTTGGTTACCAGCTCTTTGGTGAGAACTACAAACGTAGCGTTTTTTTAGTTGAGCTTAAGAAGAGTTACCGTTCAGGTGGATTTGAATCCGATCCTACAGAAATGCCGGATCGGCTATCTATCGTGTTGCGCTTTGCTGCGCAGAATGAGGGTGATGATATTGATGCTCTTTTGAATAAAGGGCTGTTGCCGGCGCTAGAGCGTATGACGACCAAGCCGGAAACTGAAAGTCATCAGCACGGACCAGCTGATATTGATGGCGATACCGGAATCGAGCGTGCGAAGTTGGACGATCGTGACTTACGAAAACAGTTAAAAGCACAGCAGCGCGAAGCGCGAAAGTTGCTTGAGGGCCAGAGTCAGGAAGATGATCGTAAGCAGCTCAAGGGCCAGGGCCAGGGTGATGTTTTGGAAGGCGGCTTCTTGCTGGCTATGAGTGATGATTATGATATTGAAGAAGCAGAAAAGCGCGCGCATCCATACCATCAGGTGCTCGATTCATTGCGGCTGTTGCTGAATGAAGGCATGACAAAAAAGCGGGCCGACCGTTCAGTTGAGCAGGAACGTGTGCTTAGTTGGACGCGAGAGCGGTTTAATCTTGACGAGGATGAGACGATCATGGTGTCGGAGCTTCCTTGTTCTGATCCCGGTTGTCCTCCAGTAGAAACGCACGTCGTGTTCTGGACTGAGGCGGGCCGGCAGCATTTCAAGGTGTATAAGCCACTTGCGGAGGTCGCAGCAGACGACCTACTGGATTGGCGAGCGTGAGAGGAATATCCCATGTGTGACGGAGGCAATTTCTATGTATGACGTATTCCTGTTCGCGGTTCTGCCGTACTTGGCAATCGTGGTGGCGGTTCTCGGTGGTGTCCATCGTTACCGCACAAATCGTTTCTCTTATTCGACGTTGTCGTCCCAGCTCCTTGAGAACCGACGCCTGTTTTGGGGATCGGTACCTTGGCACTACGGCATTGTAGTCGTTCTGTTGGCGCATTTAATTGGGTTCCTTGTTCCTGGTATGTGGTCAACCCTGACGTCGACGCCTACAGCACTATACACTGTAGAGCTTATTGGCTTTGCATTTGGTTTTGCTGCCCTGATAGGGTTGTGCGTTTTGATAGTGCGCCGGTTCACGACGGAGCGAATTCTTGCTGTTACCAGTCCCATGGACGGTATATTGCTTGTAGCGCTACTCGTGCAGGTCGCTCTTGGCTTTTGGGTGTCCTTAAATTATCGTTGGGGAGCAGACTGGTACATTGATACGGCGGTGCCGTGGTTGATATCGCTGGTGTCGCTAAATCCGCAAACTCACTATGTGTCGGCCTTGCCGATCGCGGTCAAGGCGCACATGCTCACCGGATTTCTTGTAATTGCATTGTTCCCGTTCTCTCGGCTTGTGCATCTAATTATGTTTCCGTTCTGGTATTTGTGGAGACCATATCAAATTCAGATCAGAAATACTGTGAGATCTGCTCACTAGTCGCTTGGTGAAGTAGTTAAGATCAGTTAAAAATAGACACTCTTCTCGCCGGTGGGTATTCTCGCCGGCGAGAATACAGGTTTGTATGCTGTACTGGGAGAGATCGAGTGGTGGATGTCTCCGTTGGCGTTGCTAACGAGGTGAGCTGTTAGCTTAAGGTCAACATTCAGGTGGGAACTAGATTTTGAGAAGCAGCGCAACGCTAATCAGCTAGATACATTCTTGGTAGGAGCTGCCGGTGGAACATTCAGTTGGTAAGGTAGATGCAGTAGGCGAGCCGCAGGGTAACGCGCGGGTGTTGTGGATATCGACTATAGCGTTTTCCCTTGGATTCGCTATTTGGGGAATGTTTTCCGCGCTCGCTCCCTTTTTGATTGAGTGGTATCATTTTACGAGCACGCAGGTGCTTGTGTTGGCTGCTATGGAACCGCTTTTTGCTGCTGCCATCAGTATTCCGCTCGGTATTTGGACTGACAAGTTCGGTGGCCGTACTGTATTTACAATTTTATTGGTGTGTCTTTCTGTGGTTCTGATTTTGGGAACCTTTGCGGAGGGCTATTATTCTTTTCTGTTTTTGGGGTCGATGCTAGGTCTCGGCGGTGCGACTTTTGTTGTGGGTAACGCTCACGTATCGTCTTGGTATCCCAAGTCTAGGCAAGGGATGGCTTTGGGGCTTTTTGCTTTGGGGAATATTGGGATTACCTTCGGTATGATGGCCGTTACCTTCGTCATTACGACTCTTGCCGACCCGAACGATCCCGACGGTTGGCGTATTATATTTCCGATCTTCGCCATTCCGACGCTTTTAATGGCGGCAGTTTATATGTTTTTTACCTCTGATCCGCCGAACAGAAAGCTTAAGAATACTTCGACGCGGGAAATTCTGGCCGTATATCGCTCGGGTGTGGTTGTGTGGCTGGTGCCCGGTCTTTATTGGGTGGCTTTTGGTACACTAGTTTTTTTCGCTTCGACGATGCCGACTTATCTGGTTGATCACTGGCACGTGGACGCTACGTCAGCGGTGGCATTTTATACGCCGGTTTTGGTAGTTTGCGTGGCGATTACTCGACCGTTAGGAGGCTGGCTGGCTGACCGCTATGATGTTCTTTCACTTTTGAGTTGGATGTTTGGAGCGATGTCTGTTCTCGCCGTGTTGATGGCTTTACAGATTTCACTAAGTTTGGAGTTGGTTGCGATTTACGGGCTGGCGTTGCTGTCAGGTGCGGCAGCAGCAGCGGTCATCAAGTTGATTCCGATCTACTTCGTGCACGTCGGTGCGGTTAGCGGATTAGCTAAAGCTGCGGGCGCAGCTTGTGGCTTTACGATGACGGCTGTTTTGGCTGCTAGCAATTATTTAATCGGTGGGTATACGCTGGGCTTTATTGTCTGGGCACTGATGAATATGGCGGCTTTTTATGTCTCGTTCTCACGGGTTGGCTTCAGAGATGTGAAGCCGATTGACGCCGCGATCGCCGAAGCCATTCCTGCCCACTGAAATCATTGATTTACCTGGGCGATCTTGAGCTTCGCTTGATTAAACATCGCCACCGCCCCCAGAAGGGGCGGTGAGTCTATAATAGTGCCAAGTCGAAGGTCGGTAAGTCTGGTGCAGCCGTTCGACCCATCTAAACGTCGCTTTCGACTCCGTATGCGCGGCGCGCGTCGCCTTTCACCTGCTTATTTTGCTTTGGTGATGGCTACGGGGATCGTTTCCATAGCCTCAGAGCGGGCTGGGTTTCACGTGATTGCTGTCGCTCTTCTTTGGCTAAATACAGCGCAATTTGTGGTGCTTTGGACACTCACGTCGTGGCGTCTTATACGCTATCGTAGAGCGTTGATTGCCGATCTGACAGATCACCGATCGGCACCTGGATTTCTTTCCGCGGTGGCTGCCACAGGTGTAATGGCGAATCAGTTCATACTCGCTGGCGCGTTGGATTTTGCCTTAGGACTTTGGATTTTTGGTATTCTTCTCTGGGTTATTCTAACCTACACAATTTTCGCTAACTTGACGATCATGGAGGCCAAGCCAACCATTGATCAGGGAATTACCGGGGCTTGGTTGCTTGCGGTTGTTTCGACCCAATCCATCTCTCTTCTGAGCGCGCTACTTGCGCGACATATTCATCAACCCCTCCGGCTGGACGTCAATTTTCTGGCGCTTTCGATGTTGCTGTGGGGCGGCATGATGTACATTTCGATCATCTCGCTCATTTTCTATCGGTATATGTTTTTTAAATTTTCGCCGGCCGATTTCGTGCCGTCGTACTGGATCAATATGGGAGCGATGGCTATTTCAACGCTCGCCGGTTCCTTGCTGATCGAGAATGCGGCAGATGCTTGGTTTCTTGAAGAGTTACTTCCTTTCCTCAAGGGATTCACAATCTTCTTCTGGGCTGCCGGAACGTGGTGGATACCGCTTCTTATTATTCTCGTCGTCTGGCGGCATTTTTATCGGCGATTTCCTCTCAGATACGACCCAGCGTATTGGAGCGCGGTTTTTCCATTGGGAATGTACACAGTCTGCACTTACGAGATGTCTGGTGCTATGCGACTGGAGTTCCTACGGCCGATCGCGGATGTGTTCGTCTATGTGGCTTTGCTGGCTTGGGCGGCCGCTTTCGTCGGTCTGGTTAAGAAGCTCGCCAGCAACCTGATTCCCGCGCTCAAATCTCGCTGAGCTTTTTTGAGCGCAGCATGTCCAGGGCTTGATGACCTGCTCGCGTGTGGAAAACGCGTCAGATCGTAATTTGAGAGCCCCGCTTTTGATTCGATCAGAAACGGAAAGGCTCCAATGGCGATGCAGACCGTCGCGTGTGATTTACATCCGCCGATATTCATTCGGATTCCGATTGGACTTGGCTCATTTGGTTGGATCACGAAGTGCAGCTCATCCATTCATTTACGTCAAGCCGTTCGTAAAGCGTCAGAAGAACGACGCGTCCGACGGCTGCGAGCATCCGTTGACGAGTCTGGCTCAGATCTGCCGCAGACTGCGCGTGTGATGTTCAATGTGCTGATCGGAATGGTAATGTAATGATGCTCGCGGAGCGGATCAGCACGCTTGACCGCGAGATCGTCGGGCGCTCCACGGAAGAAAATATGCCTCCAAGGTTGATAACGATATCGAGTGTCGGGATCACATCCAAGATGGGCGAGCGAACTACACGCCGTCTGCTCATCATTATTGGCGCGCCGCAATGGTTCGTCAGACCAGCCGTCGCCAAGATCATGGTTGGCGCGCATGTTCGCCCGAAAGTCGCGCATGCCGGTGATCACCGCGCTCGCATACAGGATGGTGCGAACTGTATGGGCGCTATTCTTGCGCAATGACGTTACAGGCGTCCCCCCGCCGTAATAGTGCGAGGTTGAACGAGCGAGAGGGCAGGTGCGGCGCAACGGTCGACGAGACGGAACGGGCAGAACCAAATAGGGTCACTGTGCTATGAAGCTGCAGTCCTGACCTAGCAGGCTGTTGAAAAAGCCAGTCGCGGTTGATCTGTGAGCATGATTCATTGGC
>CAZOOO010000207.1:0-5386 GCA_964581435.1 uncultured Hyphomicrobiales bacterium
AGTCTAACCTTGAAGAGCGCGCGCGCGATGTGGAAAACCTCATCCGCGACACCGCCAGAAGCCTCGGCATAGCCGCGAAGAAGAGCGCATCCGTCGCGCCATCCGCGCGCCAGACGGCTTCAGAAACAATCGACTCCCCCGAATCTACCGCATCCGAGGCTGCCCGAACTCCTGTCGGTCCGAGGGGAGGGCGACGATGATCATCGCACTCCTCAACCAGAAGGGCGGCGTCGGCAAGACGACGCTGGCGCTGCATCTCGCTGGAGAACTGGCGCGGGGCGGCAAGCGCGTCACCCTGATCGACGCCGATCCGCAAGGCTCCGCCCTCGACTGGTCGCAGCAACGCGCGCGTGAGGGCCTGCCGCGTGCCTTCGGCACAGTCGGCCTGGCGCGGGATACTTTGCACCGTGAAGCGCCCGAACTCGCCCGCGACGCCGATCATATCGTCATCGATAGGCCTCCGCGCGTCGCCGGCCTCATGCGCTCCGCGCTGCTCGCCGCCGATCTCGTGCTGATCCCGGTGCAGCCATCGCCGTTCGACGGCTGGGCCTCGGCCGAGATGCTCGCCCTCCTGGCGGAGGCGCGCATCTATCGCCCGCAACTCGTCGCCCGCTTCGTTCTCAACCGCTGTGGTGCCCGCACCGTCATTGCCCGCGAGACGGCCGAGACGCTGGCGGACCACGATCCCCCGCTACTCGCCAACGCCATCGGCCAGCGCGTCGTCTTCGCCGACGCAGCGCAGTCCGGACGGCTCGCCAGCGAAATCGACGCCCGATCACCCGCCGCGCGCGAGATCGCCGCTCTGGCCGCCGAGATCGAGCGGCTGGGCATCGGGAGGGCATCGGCATGACGATCCTCACCGGCGACTGCCGCCAACAGATGCCCTGGCATGCCCCCTACGACATGATCCTCGCCGATCCGCCCTATGGCGACACCTCTCTCGCCTGGGATCGGCGCGTCGAGGGCTGGCTGGCGCTCGCGCGTGCTGCGCTTGCACCGACCGGCTCACTTTGGGTCTTTGGCTCGCTGCGCTGCTTCATGGCGACGGCCGACCGCTTCGCCGACGCGGGCCTGCGGATCGCGCAGGAAGTGGTCTGGGAGAAGCAGAACGGCACTGGCTTCCATGCCGACCGCTTCAAGCGCGTGCATGAGTTGGCCGTCCAGTTCTACCCGGCTGAGACGGCCTGGCGCGACATCTACAACGACGTCCAGACCACACCCGACGCGACGGCCCGCACCGTGCGGCGCAAGCAGCGTCCGCCCCATACCGGCCAGATCGACGCCGGCCACTACGTCAGCCATGACGGCGGACCGCGCCTCATGCGCTCGGTTATCCACCTGCGCAACTGCCACGGCCGCGCCATCCATCCGACCGAGAAACCATCGGCGCTGCTGGAAATCCTGATCCGCACGAGCTGCCCGGAAGGCGGCCTGGTCGGCGACTGGTTCGCCGGGTCTGGCGCGGCCGGGGAAGCCTGCCGGCTCTCCGGCCGGCGCTATATCGGCTGCGAGATCGACCCAGACATGGCCGAGCGCGCGCGGGCGCGCCGCGTCACCGTGCTGCCGTTCCATGACGGAGGGGCGTCATGACGGGGCGCACCGACAAGCGCGGTTTCGCCGCCCGCCCGGCCGATCCCGACGGCTGGATCAGGGCAGGCGACGCACGGCCAGCAAGAGATGGCGCCGCCGCGACCCATTCCGCCCGGCTGACGATCGACATCACGCCCGAACTTCGTGGCCGCATCAAGATCGCGGCGTTCGGACGCGGCCTCACCGTCGCCGACATGTTGCGCGACCTGCTGGCTCGCGAGTTTCCCGACATATCGGAAGACCGCCCA
The DNA here is from genome assembly GCA_964581435.1 of uncultured Hyphomicrobiales bacterium. Lineage (GTDB taxonomy): Bacteria > Pseudomonadota > Alphaproteobacteria > Rhizobiales > Xanthobacteraceae > Nitrobacter. Next base: position 1,839 of record CAZOOO010000207.1, read on the forward strand.
TGATCGGCATCGGCTCCCATGACGGCGATCTGACCCGCGTGGAACTGACATGGGTGGAGAAGCGGACCGAGTACTGGATCAGGTTCGGCCATGTGACTGGTGCGCAGATCCTCGACCGCAGCCGTCGTATCGTCTCTTTCCGTCCCGGCGCGGTGTTCGCCTTCGTCCGATGGGCGGCAAACGACCACGGCACGATCATTTCGCGCATCGACATCCTGCGCGCCGTCGCGCCCGGCGAGTCCTATCAGACGCTGCCCTTTGTCCGTCCGGGCGGTGAGATCCTGCTGAAGATCGAAGGCTGGCCGAAGGTCGAGGCCGTCCTTCGTCATGTCGACGGAATCGAGGCCATTGGCGTCGATCCCGCCCAGGTTGATCCCGATCATTGGCGGCACGTCGGCCACTGGATGAACGCGGGCGAAGCGCCGCGCCCCTACACCGCCGAGCGCCATGCCGCATGGCTTCGCCGCCGGGAGATCGGACGATGACCCGCGCCCGCTATCTCATCGTGACGGTTGCGGTCGCGTTCACCGTCATCGTCGCCAACGGTATCCAAACCACGCCCAAGCTGCTCTGGAACGCATCGGCCAGCGTGCCGATCGGGTTCTACACCGTCGCGCGCGCAGACCGGATCGACATCCTCGATCTTGTCGCCGTGATGCCACCCGAACCCTTCGCCTCCTTCATGGTCGAGCGCGGCTACATCGCGCGCGATGTGCCGCTTCTGAAGCGCGTCCTCGGCCTGCCCGGCCAGCGCGTTTGCCGCGAAGGCCGCGCCATCACCCTCGGTGGGGCTCCGCTCGGCGAGGCGCGCGACAACGACAGCCACGGCCGCGACCTGCCGGTCTGGCAGGGCTGCCGCACCATCGCCGCGGGCGAGGTTTTCCTGATGAACCCGGACGTCGGCGACAGCCTCGATGGCCGTTATTTCGGCCCGTTCCCCGCCTCGGCGATGATCGGCCACGCGATCCCGCTTTTCACCGACGAAGACGGCGATGGCCGCTTTGTCTGGCGCGCGCCGATGCGGTGACGGCGCGTCCATAGCGGGGCGTGCGAACGGCCCGCGTCTTCTCCACCGCATAGAAAAGGAGCCTCCAATGGCACAGATCGGTCAATTCACCCGCACCCCGTCCGGCTATTCCGGACAGCTTCGCACGCTCTCGCTCGTCGTCGAACTGACCTTCGTTCCGAGCGACAACGCCGAGTCCGAGAAGGCGCCCGCCTATCGCATCCATCTCGGCGATGAGGACGGGCCGGAAGTCGGCGCGGGCTGGAAGCACACCGGCGAAAGCGCGGGACCGTTCATCTCCGTCCTGCTCGACGATCCCGTGTTCGCGCAGCCGATCCGCGCCCGACTGTTCCAGTCGGACGAGGACGGCCGTGATTGGGCCCTGCGCTGGACCCGCCAAAAGAAGCGCGACGAACAGGAATGATCATGATCATTTCCTTCACCCGTCGGGCCACCGGGAGATGCGGCGCCCGCCGCCGCATCATCCTCTTTCTCCTTTCCGGCCTGTTCATTTCCGCCATCGCCACGCCCCCCGTTCTGGCGCAGCTTGCCGTGCGGGAGAGGGCGGTAGCCGCGCATCCGCACGACGCCCATATCGCCGAGGCATCGCAGCGCTTCGGCATCCCGCCGACATGGATCGTTGCCGTCATGCGCACTGAAAGCGCAGGCAATGTGCGGGCGATATCGTCCGCCGGGGCGATGGGACTGATGCAGGTCATGCCCGACACCTGGGCCGAGCTTCGCATCCGCTATGGCCTCGGTCGCGACCCCAATGACCCGCGCGACAACATCCTCGCCGGCACGGCCTATCTGCGGGAGATGTGGGATCGCTACGGCAATGTCGCCGCCATGCTCGCGGCCTACAATGCCGGCCCCGGCCGCTACGACGAATACCGCGCGACGTCTCGTCCGCTTCCGGCCGAGACACGCGCCTATGTCGCCGCGCTGACACCGATCCTGATCGGCGAGCGGCCTTCCGGCAGCGGCTCGGCGGTCGCTCCGCCGCCCGACTGGCGCGAGGCGGCGATCTTCGTCGCGCGCGAAATCGGCGCTTCCGCTGGCGATCCCGCGTCCCCCGACCGCACGCCGGACGGCGCCCCTTCGCTCGTCCCGGCGACGCCAGATGCACTCACCGCCTTGCAGCCAGAGGAGCTGTTCGTCGCCCGCAATGCCGGTGGAGACCAGCCATGATCAGCGGCACCGCAATTCGCATCCTGTCGTGCGTTGGCGTGTCATGGAGGGCGCAGGGGGTGGCGGCAGGCACCACGACCGGAAGATGGCGAGATAAAAGGGCGCACGGTGCGCTTCGGTTGGGCGGTTGTTTTTGTTCAGGTTTCCGGCGCGTTCCGCACCGTGCGGCGCTGGCGCGCACCGTGCGCTGCGCGCCCATCTTTCTGATTTTCCATGATGGTTTGCACCGTGCGGGGCGACGCCATGTCCGATGAGCGCGAGTTCCGCATTCGTCCGGGCCGCATCCGGTCGACCCATGCGCAGCAGGCCCGGCCCTTCGTAGCCCAAGCACTCGCCGCCGCCCAGAAGGCCGGCGGGCGCGTCTCGCGCTCCGGCAAGATCACATCGGGCAACCGCTCACGCTTCGGGCGCGGTCAGCGCGCCAGCATCCAGGCCAATCGTCTCCTCACCGGACGCTCGCGCATCGTCGTCATCAAGACCCGCGTGGTTCGCCATACGGCGCGCTCGGCTCCGCTCGGCGCACACCTCGATTATCTGCGCCGCGATGGCGTGACCCGTGCCGCGAACGAAGTGAGCAATGGGCAGCAGTACGAAAAGGCGCGGATGTTCGGCCCGGAAGGCGACGACATGGACGTGCGTGCCTTCGCCGAGCGCTGCGATGACGACCGGCATCATTTCCGCTTCATCGTCTCGCCCGAAGACGCGGTAGACATGGCCGATCTCAAGGATCACGCCCGCGAATTGATGGGGCAGATGGAGAAGGACCTCGGCACCCGGCTCGACTGGGTGGCGGTCGATCACTGGAACACCGACAATCCCCACATCCATGTCATCCTGCGCGGCCGCGCCGACGACGGCCAGGACCTCGTGATCTCCCGCGACTACATCAAGGAAGGCATGCGCGCCCGTGCGCAGGATCTGGTCACGCAGGAACTCGGCCCGCGCACCGATCTGGAGATCCACCGCAATCTGGAGCGGCAGGTCGAGGCGGAACGCTGGACGCAACTCGACCGGCAGCTTGTCCGCGACGCCGGCAAGTCCGGCATCATTGACCTTGCCCCGCCCGCCGACCGTCAGCCGGACGAGTTTCATGCGCTGAAGGTGGGGCGGCTGCGAACCCTCGAAATCCGCGGGCTGGCCGGACAGGTCGGCCATTCGCAATGGTTCATCAAGCCCGAAGCCGAAACGGTGCTGCGCGAGATGGGCGAGCGCGGCGACATCATTAAACGTATGCACCGTGCCCTGACAGAACGCGGCATCGAGCGCGGTTCGGCCAGCTACGTCCTTGCCGGTGAAAGCCTCGACGTTCCCGTCATCGGCCGCCTGGTCGAGCGCGGCCTCGACGACGAGT
>CAZOOO010000208.1:0-5355 GCA_964581435.1 uncultured Hyphomicrobiales bacterium
CTCGCGTTCGATGCAAACTGGGTAGCGAATGTCAAATCCACTCCACTAGATCACGATGATCCTGGGTCGAATCGATCCAGGATCATGAACGTGATCGATTCCAATATTTTGAGACGCGGGATGCGGGCGGAAAACCGCTGCACACTTTTCCTCATCCCGCTCCAGTGTCTCTCGACCGCCGTGTCGCGACGCCGCCAATCCGCATTAACGCTTCGCTCATCCTTTTCCCAAATAAAGAGCCTCACGGCCGTTGCGGATTATGGCTGGCCGACGGCCGCGCGTAAGATCGCGGCCGCTGTGCCGGGTCTGTCAGTGAGTATGCGCCATGCGTAATCTGATGATTTTTGCCGCGCTTCTGATCGGCGCCGGCACCTATATGGCGCAACTGGCCGACGAGATGACCACGACCGCAGTCGCGTGGCCCACCACGTCGATGCAGCCGACGGCGTTCGAGGCGGTTCAGGATCACGACCGCGACGGCATCCGCAGCGTCAGCATCGCGCGCGATGGCCGCGGTCACTTCCAGACGGAAGGCCGGATCGACGGCCAGCGCATCGGCTTCATGGTTGACACCGGCGCTTCCGTGGTCGCGCTCAACGAAAGCTCGGCGGCGCGGCTCGGCATGCGGCCCTCGCAGAACGACTACACGACGACTGTGACCACGGCCAACGGCAAGCTCAAGGCGGCGCGCACCCGCCTCGCGATGGTCGACGTCGGCGGGCTCGTCGTGCGCGATGTCGATGCCATGGTGCTGCCCGACGAGGCGCTGTCCGAGAATCTGCTTGGCCTGTCTTTCTTATCCAAACTCAAGCGCTTCGAATTCGCCAACGGCCGGATGGTGCTGGAGCAATAGAGCGGGATGAGAAAAAGCGTGCAGCGGTTTTCCGCCCGCATCCCGGTTCTCAAAAATATTGGAATCGATCACACGTTCATGATCAAAAATCACCGTGATCCAATCCGAGTGATCCAATCCGACGCCGCCGTTAATCGCGGTTGCGAGGACTTTCTGTTGCGAATTATGCCGTAATTGCCGTTCACGGGAACATCTGCCTTTAAGCGGCCATGCACTCGCCAAGGCCGCACTTTGCCTATAAGGCTGCGTTCCATCGACGTTCATGCTGTTATCCTAACGAGGCCCATCCGCATGTTTCCCAAGCCGAAGCCCTTTCTGGCGCCGAACACCTATGCCTATGAATCCGAGCCGATGGTGAAGGCGACCGGCTTTCGCGAATATGACGCGCGCTGGCTGTTCGGCAAGGAAATCAACCTGATGGGCATCCAGGCGTTGGGCATGGGCCTTGGCACGCTGATCGGCGAACTCGGCCAGAAGAAGGAGATCGTCACCGGTCATGATTTCCGCAGCTATTCGTCGTCCATCAAGTACGCGCTGATCTCCGGCCTGCTGGCGTCGGGCTGCAAGGTTCACGACATCGGACTGTGCATGACGCCGATGGCATATTTCGCGCAGTTCGAACTCGACGTCCCCTGCGTCGCCATGGTGACGGCCTCGCACAACGACAACGGCTGGACCGGCGTCAAGATGGGCGCCAACCGGCCGCTGACATTCGGGCCCGACGAAATGAACCGGCTGAAGGAGATCGTGCTCGGCGCCGCCTTCGCCGACAGGGCCGGCGGCTCCTATCGGTTTCACGAGAACTTTCCGGAGCGCTACATCGCCGACCTGACCGGACGGCCGAAGCTGAAGCGCAAGTTGAAAGCCGTGGTGGCCTGCGGCAACGGCACCGCCGGCGCCTTCGCGCCCAGGGTGATGGAAGCGATCGGCTGCGAGGTGATCCCGCTCGACACCGAACTCGACTACAGCTTTCCCAAGTACAATCCCAATCCGGAAGACATGAAGATGCTGCACGCCATCCGCGATGCGGTGCTTGAACACAAGGCCGATGTCGGCCTCGGCTTCGACGGCGACGGCGATCGCTGCGGCGTGGTCGACGATACCGGCGAGGAAATCTTCGCCGACAAGGTCGGCGTGATGCTGGCGCGCGACATGTCGGCGATCCACAAGGACGCGCATTTCGTGGTCGATGTGAAGTCGACCGGCCTGTTCGTCACCGATCCGGTGTTGCAGCGGCAGGGCGCCAAGGTGACCTATTGGAAGACCGGTCATTCCTACATGAAGCGCCGCACCAACGAGCTCGGCGCGCTCGCCGGTTTCGAGAAGTCCGGCCACTTCTTCTTCAACGCGCCGATGGGCCGCGGTTACGACGACGGTCTGATCTCGGCGATCGCGATTTGCGAGATGCTGGATCGCGCTGCCGGCAAATCGCTGGCCGACCTGAAGAACGACCTGCCCAAGACGTGGTCGTCGCCGACCATGTCGCCGCATTGCGCCGATGAAACCAAGTACGGCATCGTTGACAGCGTGGTGAAGCATTTCGAGACTGCCAGGGCCAACGGCGACAAGGTGGCGGGACAGCCGATCCGCGATCTCGTCACCGTCAACGGCGTCAGGGTGACGGCGGAGGATGGAAGCTGGGGCCTGGTGCGGGCGTCGTCGAACAAGCCCGAACTCGTTGTGGTGGTGGAAAGCCCGGTGTCCGAGCGGCGGATGCGCGACATGTTCGAGGCGATGGACGGCGTGCTGCGCACCCATCCCGAGGTCGGCGAGTACAATCAGAAGATTTGACACAGGCGTCATTGCCGGACTTGATCCGGCAATCCATCAAGAGATGGATACGCGGGTCAAGCCCGAGCCTTAACCGAGACTGACAAACGGGTTTGGCGCGTGTCAATCGTCGGCCTGTAGCCGGGTTTGTCGGTGCGGTCGATCCAGTCGAGGATGGTGCCAAGCTCCCCTTGCAGGGTGATGGAGAGGTCGCCACGCTTCTCGCCGGGGCTGATGACGATACGGTCGATGATCTCGCGGATGGCCTCGGCTGCCTCAAGAGCGTCGTCGGGGTGGGACAGAGCGGCAGTCAGGCGTTCTATCCTGCGCCGGAAGGCTTCCGCGATGCCGGGGTGGATGTCGGGAACGTCCTGCGGCGTGTCCGACAGCCTATCGGTGAGATTGTCCTGCTTGGCCTCAAGCTCGGTCAGACGATCGGACAGGGCACGGTGCCAGCCGCCTTGCTCGATGACGCGCACGATCTCGGCAATGGCCTTGCTCGTCTCGGCAAGCTCACGACGAATGGTGTCAGCGAACAGCCGGCGCTCATGGTTGAGCCGGTTGGTTTCCTGCGCATAGGCGCGCATCGCCTCCGCCGCCATGTCCGGGGTCATCATGCGCTCGCGGAGTCCCGTCAGCACGCGGGTTTCCAGGGCCTCGCGGGCGATGGTGCGGGCATTGTCGCAGCCGTTGCCGAGCACATGGTTGATACAGGCGAAGCGGTCCTGTCCGCGCCGGGCATAGGTGCCGCCACAGCAGCCGCAGAACAACAGGCCGGACAGCAGCGTGCGCGGGCGGTGGGTGGCGTTGAGGCCGCCATTCTTCGCCATCATCGTCCGCGTGGCGGTGCGTGATGCGTCGGTCTGCTTCTTGTAGAGGGCGGTCAGTTCATCCTGCCGCGCCTTGGCGGCGTCCCATAGTTCCTGCGGCACGATACGAAGCTCGGGAGCTTCCGCGCGTATCCATTCACATTCGGGGTTGAGGCGGTAGGTGAAACGTCCCGTGTCGGGGTTCTTGAGCTTCTTCTGTCGGTTCCGGCGAATGACACCGATATAAAGCTCGCAATTGAGGATACCGGAGCTGACGGTGCGGTTGCCCCGGATGGTCGAGTCGTTCCAGCGTTTGCCGGTGGGGCCTGGAATGCCGTCGCGGTTGAGGTCGGCGGCGATCTTCTGCGGCCCCTTGCCGGCGATATATTCGCGGAAGATGCGCCGGATGATTTCGGCATGTTCCTCGACAATCTCGCGTTCGCCCCGGAGCGGCTCGCCGTTGGCGTCGAGCTGGTGAACAACACGGTAGCCATAGGCGTTGCCGCCGCTGATCTTGCCCGCCTCGATGCGCCCCCGGATGCCGCGATGAGTCTTGATGGCGAGGTCTTTCAGGAACAGCGCGTTCATGGTGCCCTTGAGGCCGACATGAAGCTCGTTGATCTCGCCTTCGGAGAGGGTGAAGATCGTCACGCCCGCGAAGCGCAGGCGCTTGAAGACGCCTGCCACGTCCTCCTGATCGCGGCTGATGCGGTCCAGCGCCTCGGACAGCACCATGTCGAAGCGGCCGGCCTGCGCGTCGGCCAGCAACGACTGGATGCCGGAGCGGATCAGTGATGCGCCGGAGACGGCCCGGTCGGAATAGCTATCCACGATGATCCAGTCCTCGCGCGCCGCGCGCTCGCGGCACTGGCGCAATTGATCCTCGATGGAAGCGTCACGCTGGTTGTCGGAGGAATAGCGAGCGTAGAGCGCAACGCGGCCAGTCATGGGAAACCTCTCTCGGACTATTGTGTAACAGTCCCGCTGTCAGGCGGCTTTGATCAGCATGAAGTCCACATGCACGGCATCATAGGGAAAGACGATATTGCGCCCGTCACGGTGGAGAACGCCAGCTTTGAGCAGCGCCTGCACATCGCTGTGGACGGCTTTTACATCGCGCTCCACACGACGCGCAGCCTCGCGGATGGTCATGGGGCCTTGCCCCGTCATGGCCTGGATCAAGTCCCAGCGTTTGCGGGTCAGCGTCTGCCACAGGAGATCGGGAGTGGCGAAACTGAAGTGCGAGCCCTGCACCTTGCCCTTGAAGGCTGCAAGCGCGCGGCGGCTCACGTCGTCACGGCTGGCGACAGAGAGCGTCATGGTGTTCATTTGGGCCTCCATTTGTCCACGTCTTTCCAGAAATCCGCCAGAAGCTTTTCCGGCGTCGTGAAGGCGTAAGCTGTCTCGGTTGTGCCGAGATGCCGGTGATCGCCCTTGCCGGCCTCGTTATCATAACGCAGCACGCAGACGCCGCCGACGACATAGGCCAAGGCGTATTTAAGATCGTGTACCGAGCCCCGCACGGATTTTGGCACCCGCCAGACCCGAAGCTCGACGAACGCCTCCGGGCCAAGCTGATGACGTTCGTTGAGCAGCGGCTTCGCCTTCATGTTGGTCTATATGACAACAAATATTATTGTTGTCAATGACTCCATCATTTTTTCCCGGATTCCTCGTCCGGCTCATTATCGGATTTCGGCGCATTGTCGTTGGCGGCTTTAGCAACACGCGCGGCAAAGTCCTCTCGCGCCATGCGACGACCGATGATGCGCGCCAGCTTGAGGGCGACATCATCGACCTTGCGCAGCGCCTCGGGATCGGGGCCGTCCACGCCGCCGTTATCGTTGGCCGCTACGGGGTGCCCCTCTCATGTCATTCGGCCTGCAATATTGACCCTCTAAGCCGGGGGATCGGCGTCCAAAA
>CAZOOO010000209.1:0-5339 GCA_964581435.1 uncultured Hyphomicrobiales bacterium
AACACGCTAAATCAAGAACCTAGATCATGAACGTGATCGATTCCAATATTTTGAGCCGCGGGATGCGGGCGGAAAACCGCTGCACACTTTTCCTCATCCCGCTCTGGTGTCATTGATCGTTTCCATGAAACGGTCAATGACACCAGACTAAAAGAATAGGGACCGACCGCGTTGATGATCCTGGATCGATGATCCCAGAATCATTGGACTTGTGCCCGCGCGTCCTCCGGGTTGGGCACGCATCAAGCGATGCAGCTCTCGAACCCTTCGGTAATCACCTGTTCCGGCAGATTGCGGCCGATGAAAACGATACGGCTTTGACGCTTTTCATCCTCCTTCCAGGGCCGCTGATGATCACCGTCGAGAATCATGTGCACGCCCTGGAACACGAAACGCCGATCCTCATCCTTGAAGGAAAGAATGCCCTTGCTGCGCAAGATGTTCGGACCTTCCTTCTGCACCAGATCCTCGACCCACGGGAAGAATTTATCTGCGTCGAGCGGTTTGTCGGTCTTGAGCGAAATCGATTGCATTTCCTCGTCGTGGTAGTGCTTGAGCCCGCCATGATGGTCGGCGTGCTTGTGGTCGTGGTCGTGATGGTGATCATGACCATCATCATGATGATGGCCGTGATCGTGATGATGATCGTGGTCCTTGCTTTCAAGGAAGGCCGGTTCGATATCAAGAATGCGCTCGAGATCGAAGGCGTTGCGTTCCAGAATTTCGTTGAGTGCGATCTGCGCCCGTTGGGTTCTGTGCAACTTCGCGTAAGGATTGATGCCGCGGATGCGCGCCTCGATTTCGCTGAGCTCGTCGGGTGAGACCAGATCGGTCTTGTTGATCAGGATCACGTCGGCGAAGGCGATCTGGTTCTTGGCTTCCGGGGCATCCTTGAGCCGGTCATTGAGCCACTTGGCGTCGGTGACGGTGACGACCGCGTCGAGCTTGGTCTTCTTCCCGACATTCTCATCGACAAAAAAGGTTTGCGCCACCGGCGCCGGATCGGCGAGGCCGGTGGTCTCGACGATAATGGCGTCGAACTTGCCGTTGCGCTTCATCAGGTCGGCCAGGATGCGCATGAGATCGCCGCGCACGGTGCAGCAGATGCAGCCGTTGTTCATCTCGAACACTTCCTCGTCAGCGCCGACGACGAGGTCATTGTCGATGCCGATTTCCCCGAATTCGTTGACGATGACGGCGTATTTTCGTCCGTGCTCCTCCGAAAGGATTCGGTTGAGCAGTGTGGTCTTGCCGGCGCCAAGATAGCCGGTCAGCACGGTGACCGGGATTTTGTCAGTCATTTTGTTCCTCCGCTGGTTCGCCTATATAGGCACCCAGCCTCTCTGCATCAATCATCGCGAGGGATCGTCTCCCCGCGTTGCTATAGCGTTTTCGAGCGAAGTGGGCACCGGTTCGCGTGAAGAAAACGCGTCAAAACAATAATCTCAATAATCTAGAGACTCGCTTCTGATTCAATCAGAAGCGAACGTGCTCCAGGTTCGGGCTTGCGTGGTTTGCGAGCAGAGGGCACCGGATCGGGGGGGCGGACTTTGCGTGTGCTTGCTCTGCGGATGTCCGTCAGGGCGTAACAGCTTTCCTCGTGAATCCGCCAGGCTGGTTCCGAAGCCAATGGATGCATGCCGGCTCGTTTTGGTCCTACTTGCGATCGGCCTCCTGATTCGTCGGCTTTTCGGCATCCGGCTGCGCATCATCAGGTTCGCGCGTGAGGAGTCCGGCGCCCAACAGACCGGCAATAAAGATATCCGGGCTGACCGTTGAAACGTGAATACCCTCCTGGAACATGCGATCTGCAACCGCTTCCATATATTCCCGATCGCTGAGGTTTTGTTCATTCCAGCTTGACTCGCGCAGGCGGCGGATTGCATCGAATGACGTTTCGGCTTCGATCAGCAGCCCCTGGCTGGTGCGGTATCGCATCGGTATTCTCTCCTTGAGAAGGTGTTTCTGCGGCTCCGATATCAGCCTTAATCACAGGCGAGCACAGCTTGTCCATGAGGACGATCGACGGGGGCGAGATCGACGGGCATGATCGGCACCCTGACGCGGGAGGCGTGTCTTGAATAGCGCCGGCTCTCATCGTTGCCAATCCAGGCAGAGCCGTCCCGCCGCGCGCGGCGCTGAGCGGGACGAGGGTCTATCCCTCGCGTTGCATTTTCAGGCTTCTGCAATTCCGCTGTCGCCGATCACAAGCCGGGATGCAGGCGTACGCTTCCCGGATTAGGATGGGCTGCTTTTCCGGGTCAACTCAGTCGGCGAGGACGACCATTTCGCCGTCGATGACCTGATATTCGGCAATAAGCTCCGGAGTGGCTTCCGAATCGACCTTGACCTCCGCGTCAGGGAGGGTTTCCTTGACCGCGCGGATAGCCGCGTCCTGGTCGGCGATGGCGACAAGGATGAATTCCCGGCGTGGCGCTCCGCTGGCGCCTCTGCCGGGCCTCACGGTGCTGATTTTCCAACCTTTGATCATAGCTCAATATGACATGGATTTGTGCCCGCGTACATATCCCGTCGGGGTTCGCTCCACATCTTCCTTACGAGGACCTGTTCCTCGCGAGGACTTGCATCGCTTGAACCTGCTTCGCTTGAAGCGAACCTGCTTCACTTGAAAACGTCATTGAACCCGACGTTTTGCGAATGTAAACGTGCAGCCTTCATTCAAGAGGTCATCTGATGCCGGAAACCGCGCTGAGCGTACTCATTGATGTATTGAGCCGGCCCGTCCATGTCCCGAAGCCTGACCGGACCGGACCTCTCCTCATCGCGGAGCCGCCGACCCCGTTCGTGGCGCCGAGATTCGAGACGGAAGACGGCGATGGGGGCAGCCTGGAGAAGGAGATCATTTTCATCGAGGCGTCTGCAGCGGCCGGCAAGAGCACGTTGGCAAGGCAATTGTCGGCCACGCTCAAGATCCCGGTTCTCGATTTGGCCAAGGTGCCCGTTGCCGCCGGATCGCTCAACACCCTGCTGGCCGTTCTGGAGGCCGCCGATAATAGCGACCCGGTAGCGGCGTTTCACGAGGGACGGATTCCTGTCATTGTCGACGCGCTTGACGAAGGGAGACTGCTGTCGAACGAGGCCGGGATCGAGCAGTTTCTCGGATCGAGCGCCGAATTATTGCAGAGCGACCGGCGTGTGACCTCAAGGCCCAAACTGGTCATGCTGGGAAGGTTCGAGTCGATCGAACTGGCGCGACAGCAATTTGAACGCGCCGCGCCTGAAGTGAAGCACGTCACGGCCAACGTCGAGTTCTACGATAAAGAGGGCGCCCGGCAACTGATCCACGCTTATGCCAGGGCGGCCGCCCGGCCCGGCTCGCACTATCTGAGCCACCCGGACCTCGCCGAGGATTTCATAACGACATTCTTTGACGCCATCGAAGCCGCGCTCGGCTTGTCGGCGGGCGAGTTGTGGCGCGACGGACGAGGCAAGGTCTTCGCGGGCTACGCGCCGCTGCTTGCAGCGGTAGGGTCTATCCTGGCTGTGATCGATGATTTCGGCAACGTTGCCAAAAACCTCAGGGCGAACCGGGGCCGCGAGGCATGGGGAGTCGTCGAGGCGGTCCTGTACGAGATATTGTGCCGCGAACAGGACAAGTTGCGGGACAGGTTAAGCGATCAATGCGAATCCGCGGTGCCGAACTCCGTTTACGATATAGAGGAGCAACTGACGCTCCTTGCGCAATACATCCAATCGAGGCCGCTCGAGGGCGCCGGCCGTGTCAGGCTCTCGGTCTCTGACATGGGGAAATACAGGGCGATGGTTCAAACCTATCTGCCGCATCACCCCTTCCTGCGAAGGCACGAATTCGGAGATGCCGTGCTCGGTGCGAACGCGGTGTCACGCGCCGTCTATCACGGCGGGACGATTTCCCGGGACCGGCTCATCAGCCTGTCGCGACAATGGCGCCAGTCGGCTCCGACGCGCCAGCGGTCGCGTTGATCGCTCATGGATCATGTATATGAGGCGGGAGTTCGCCGGCGGATGCCGAGCGATGTTCTCATGGCCAGCCGGCGCTGTTCACGGCGTTGATCGGTTCGTTGCGACCGTCCACCATTGCGGCGCCTTAAGTTCGGTGACGGCGTCGAATGCGTCATAGGGTTTGATATCGAGCACCGGCGTGCCGTCATAGGCGTCCAGAGCCTTGACGGTCAGAATGTTCTTGTCCCGCTTCAGCAACTCGACGACGGCCAGCCCGATCGGATTGGGTCGTTCCGGTCCGCGGGCGGAGAATACGCCCACTTCCGGCAGGTCGGTGCGATGCCGGGGATGCGTGGTCAAAGGGACGGGCTTGCCCGCGAGTTGATCCATCCAGAACAGGATGATCAGGTGCGACCATTCCTCAAGGCCGGTGAGGGCCGCCGTCAGATCCTCGCGCACGACGATTTCCGCGACGATGTCGCGGCGGGATATTCGCACCTCGTTTGTGAACCGGCTGCGCACGGTTGCTATGGATCGCATGCAAATCGTCATGTGTGGTTACCGGTGCGGAATGATCGAGCCGGATCTGTTGTCCGGCGAGAGGTGTGTGCGGTTCGCGGCCCGCCGTGCCATCAACATTGCTCCAGAATCGAGCGTTGCGACAAGAGACAAAACAGGACTTGTGTGGCGGTTCAGAAGTTCGCTTCATTGCCCCACCCGAGTCCGTCAAGCGAGCTTCTGAACCTAAATCAAACCAGAATCATAAAGTTGCTAGTGGAGTGGATTTGACATTCGCTACCCAGTTTGCCTCGAACGCGAGAAGCGAATGTCAGATCCAAAACTCCACTAGAAACGTATATTTGCTAGTGGGCCATTCGGCATCCGCATCTTCGCGGTTCGTCGAAGCCTTCCGAAACGAAACATAAATCTCTGGTTTTAGCGCTTGTCATTCCGAACTCAGCTAATGCCGGTCCGCTCGCTCGCGCGAGTATGCGGCGTCGAGTTAGGCGCGATCGAAGCCTCGCATCGGAATGTTGCAACTCGTCTCTAAAACCCAAAGTGCGTCGTTGATGATCGGAACTCGGTACATGGTCAAGAAAGAGTAAGAAGATTGCGGTCGCTGATCGCACGGTCGAGATGACGTCTCGATCTAAAAAGCCCCGACGAGGATGTTTGATGTTGCGCAAAGACGCAATCGGTTCTTGCGACCGAGCCGCTTTCGTTATTGCCGCATAGCAGCATGAACGGCGCTTGCATCTTAAAATATACTCCTTTAAGAAAACGGCCGGTACGTCACGCGCTTGTTGGGTCCGTATCGAGGGCCGTCAGGTGCTGGTGCGGGTTTATGACAAGGAGCGCGAGCGGCATGAAGATGTCGATGGGCCAGTTTGGCCGCC
>CAZOOO010000210.1:0-5321 GCA_964581435.1 uncultured Hyphomicrobiales bacterium
CGCCGATCGGCAACACCCTGCCCCGCAGCGTGATCTCGCCCGTCATCGCGATGTCACGCCGGATCGGGATCCCGGTCAGCACGGAAACGATCGTCGTCGCCATCGCAACACCGGCCGAGGGGCCATCCTTCGGAGTAGCCCCCTCGGGGACGTGAACGTGGATATCGCGGCGCTCGAACAGCGGCGGCTCGATTCCGAAGGTGATCGCGCGCGAGCGGACGTAGGACGCCGCCGCCGAGATCGATTCCTTCATCACGTCACGCAGGTTGCCGGTCACCGTCATGCGTCCCTTGCCGGGCATCATCACGCTTTCGATCGTCAGCAATTCGCCGCCGACGTCAGTCCATGCCAGGCCGGTCACGACGCCGACCTGATCGTCGGTTTCAATCTCGCCGAAGCGATACTTCGGCACTCCGAGGAAGTCCCCGACAACTTTCTCGGTGACCTGGACCGACTTCTTTTTCGAGAGCATCAGCTCCTTCACCGCCTTGCGGGCGAGTGTGGAAAGCTCACGCTCCAGGTTGCGGACGCCCGCCTCGCGGGTGTAGCGGCGAATGATCAGAAGAAGCGCCTCGTCGTCGATCGACCACTCCTTCGAATCCAGACCGTGCTTGCTGAGCGCGTTCGGAATGAGATGCTTGCGGGCTATCTCGACCTTCTCGTTCTCCGTGTAGCCGGCGATCCGGATGATCTCCATGCGATCCATCAAAGGCCCGGGAATATTCAGCGTATTCGCGGTGGTGAGGAACATCACGTTGGAGAGATCGTAGTCGACCTCCAGATAGTGGTCGTTGAACGTCGAGTTCTGCTCGGGATCAAGGACCTCAAGCAGGGCGGACGACGGATCGCCGCGGAAATCCGCGCCCATCTTGTCGATCTCGTCCAGCAGGAACAGCGGGTTCGAGGTCTTGGCCTTGCGCATCGACTGAATGATCTTGCCGGGCATCGAGCCGATATAGGTCCGGCGGTGACCGCGGATCTCCGCTTCATCCCGCACGCCGCCGAGCGACACGCGCACGAATTCGCGGCCGGTCGCCCGTGCGATCGACTTGCCGAGCGAGGTCTTGCCGACGCCGGGCGGACCGACGAGGCAAAGGATCGGTCCGGTCAACTTGTTGGCGCGCGACTGTACCGCGAGATATTCGACGATACGATCCTTGACCTTCTCAAGCCCGTAATGATCGGCGTCCAGCACCTCCTGGGCGGCGTTGAGGTCCTTCTTCACCTTGGACTTCTTGGCCCAGGGAATCGACAGCAGCCAATCGAGATAGTTGCGCACCACGGTGGCTTCGGCGGACATCGGAGACATCTGCCGCAGCTTCTTCAGTTCGTGCTGGGCCTTCTCGCGCGCCTCCTTCGAGAGCTTGGTCTTGGCGATCTTCTCTTCGAGATCGGCGAGTTCGTCGCGGCCCTCGTCGTCGCCGAGTTCCTTCTGAATCGCCTTCATCTGCTCGTTGAGATAGTACTCGCGCTGGGTCTTCTCCATCTGGCGCTTGACCCGCGAACGGATGCGTTTCTCGACCTGGAGGACGGAGATCTCGCTCTCCATCAGGCCGAGCACCTTTTCCAGGCGCGCGGTGACCGACAGCGTCTCAAGAATGCCCTGGCGGTCGGCGATCTTGGCGGCGAGATGCGACGCGACGGTATCACCAAGCTTAGCGAAATCCGTGATCGCCTGAACGACGCCCACCACCTCGGGAGAGATCTTCTTGTTCAGCTTCACGTAGCTTTCGAAATCCGACACGACCGAACGCGACAACGCCTCGGCTTCGACGCTGCTGGTATCGCTATCAGCCAGCGCGACCGCGGTCGCCTCATAATAGTCGGAGCGATCCGAATAGGCCTCCACGCGCGCCCGCTCAAGACCTTCCACCAGCACCTTCACCGTGCCGTCGGGCAGCTTCAGCAGTTGAAGCACGCTGGCAAGCGTTCCGATTTTATAGATTGAATCGGGCGCAGGATCATCGTCCGACGCGTTCTTCTGCGTCGCGAGCATGATGAGCCCATCGTTCTTCATCACCTCTTCCAGCGCCTTGATCGATTTCTCGCGGCCTACGAACAGCGGCACGATCATGTGCGGGAAAACAACGATGTCGCGAAGCGGAAGCACCGGATAGGCATGGATTTCGCCGTGAACGATAGCTGGCCGGGGTTTTGAGGCGGTCATAGCCTTGTTCCTTTTGTTGCGCCCCCTTGTTCGCAGCCGCATATCATGCGCAACCGCCACAAGGTGCCGATTTTCCTGGAGAAGATTGGGCCCTGGGGAACCGAGGCCTCACCTGCCCGAGGTCGTGAGCAGCCAACGCATATTCGCCGCCGCTGACAGCATTAGGTGGCCATCTACCGCCAGCGTGTCAAGTGAAGGAAATCAGCAGCTTGCAACCTAAGGAGACCGTTCGCTCGTAAAAGTATAGTCCCTCGCGGCCCACCGCCGGCAAGGCAACAAACGGCAGAAAACGCGCCAGAATATCCCGATCAGGCACTGGCGCTATTTTCACTCGCGCGATCCGAGCGATCCGCATAAATGTACAGCGGCCGCGCGGTTCCCTCAACCACTTCGCGAGAGATCACAACCTCCTCGACCCCTTCCAGGCCCGGAAGGTCGAACATGGTCTCGAGCAGGATGCTTTCGAGAATCGAGCGCAGTCCGCGCGCGCCGGTCTTGCGCTCGATCGCCTTGCGCGCCACCGCGCCGAGCGCCTCGTCGGCGAACGTCAGCTCGATGTTCTCCATCTCGAACAGCCGCTGATACTGTTTCACCAGCGCATTCTTGGGGTCGGTCAGGATCTTTTTCAGCGACGCTTCGTCAAGGTCCTCAAGCGTAGCCACGACGGGCAGACGCCCGACGAATTCCGGGATCAGGCCGTACTTGAGCAAATCCTCCGGCTCGACATGCCTGAAGATTTCGCCGGTGCGGCGATCTTCCGGTGCAAGCACCTGCGCGGCGAAACCGATCGACGTGGTGCGTCCGCGCGCCGAGATGATCTTCTCAAGGCCGGAGAACGCGCCGCCGCAGATGAACAGGATATTCGTCGTATCGACCTGCAGGAACTCCTGCTGCGGATGCTTCCGGCCACCCTGCGGCGGAACCGAGGCTACCGTGCCTTCCATGATCTTCAACAAGGCCTGCTGCACACCCTCGCCCGATACGTCGCGCGTGATCGAGGGGTTGTCGGACTTGCGCGAAATCTTGTCGATCTCGTCGATGTAGACGATACCGCGCTGCGCACGCTCGACATTGTAGTCGGCAGACTGCAACAGCTTCAGGATGATGTTCTCCACATCCTCGCCGACATAGCCGGCCTCGGTCAGCGTCGTCGCGTCCGCCATGGTAAAGGGAACGTCGAGGATGCGCGCCAGCGTCTGCGCAAGCAGCGTCTTTCCCGATCCGGTCGGGCCGATCAGCAGGATGTTCGACTTCGCGAGTTCGACGTCGTTGTGCTTGGTCTGATGATTGAGCCGCTTGTAGTGATTGTGGACCGCGACCGAAAGCACCTTCTTGGCGTGGCCCTGCCCGATGACGTAGTCATCCAGGACCTTGCAGATTTCCTTCGGGGTCGGAATGCCGTCGCGCGACTTCACCAGCGAGGACTTGTTCTCCTCGCGAATGATGTCCATGCAGAGTTCGACGCATTCGTCACAAATGAATACGGTCGGGCCCGCGATCAGTTTGCGCACCTCGTGCTGACTCTTGCCGCAAAACGAACAATACAGCGTATTCTTGGAGTCGCCCGTACCGACCTTACTCATTCCTGTCTCCGTCCGACGTTCGATTCCGCCTGCTCACCCGCTCCGATCCGGCACATCCGGCGCAATGAGATTACATATGAGCAAAGTCCGTATCAGAAAAGACCCCGCGCCCTCAACCCCGCGCGAACCGCGGGTCCCATCCGATTCTCCCGCGCATACCGCCAGTTGAAACGCGGCAACCGCACCATGGTGCCCTGACTCTCAAGAATTCGCTAATCGGCCAGCCGTCCGCAAGGCGACGCTACAGCGTTTTCGGGCGAAGCATGTCCTCGGGCTTGACCCGGGGATGGAATCCGGTTCGCGTCAAGAAAACGCGCCAAATCAAAAAGCTAGAGTCTTCCACCGCTTCCGTGAAGCAATGACTCTAGCCCGATCCGGCTCGGGGAGGCTACTCCCTATTGCCGAATTCAGTCCAGCGTTGCGCCATTATTGTGCCGGTCAAGCGATTGTGCCGGTCAAGCCGATGCTTCGCGGGAGGATAAAGAAACCCTTCAGGAACCATCGCCGTGCAATCGCGGCGATTCGACCCGGATCGAATCAGCCGGCCTTTCCGTTCGTCGCCGGACTCTCGCCTTGATACGCTACGACGACGCCTTCGGCGCGGCCGGATCCTCCGCGCGCTTGTCTATCACTTTATCGACGATACCGAAGTCGCGGGCCATGTCGGCAGTGAGGAACTTGTCGCGCTCCAGCGCATCCTCGATCGCCTGGTAGGTCTGTCCCGTATGCTTGACGTAGATTTCGTTGAGTCGCTTCTTGAGGCTCAGGATTTCCTGCGCGTGCAGCATGATATCCGTCGCCTGCCCCTGGAAACCGCCGGAGGGCTGGTGAACCATGATGCGCGCGTTCGGCAGTGCATGCCGCATATCCTTTTCGCCCGCCGCCAGCAGCAACGAGCCCATCGACGCTGCTTGTCCCGTGCACAGCGTTGCGACCGGCGGACGAATGAACTGCATCGTGTCGTAGATCGCGAGACCCGAAGTCACCACGCCACCCGGCGAATTGATGTACATCGAGATTTCCTTTTTGGGATTCTCCGCCTCCAGGAACAGGAGCTGCGCGACGACCAGCATCGACATATTGTCCTCGACCCCGCCGGTCACGAAGATGATGCGCTCCTTCAGCAGCCGGGAGAAGATGTCGTAGGCCCTCTCGCCGCGATTGGTCTGCTCGACCACCATCGGCACGAGGTTCATGTAGGTTTCCACTGGATCGCGCATTGATCACCTAAAAGTTTGTGTCAGCGGTTGGCGGCGACGAACATCCGGGACGAAACCGGGAGTTTTCTTCCGGTGCGGATGAATGTCCGTGATGCAGGACTCGGCAAGTACGGCTCACAGATATAAGTTCATCGCTCGGGCGACAAGACTGAACCTGAACCACGCTAGTGGAGTGGATTTGACATTCGCTACCCAGTTTGCAGCGAACGCGAGAAGCGAATGTCAAATCCAAAACTCCACTAGAAACCCATATTTGCTAGTGGTCCTTTGATTCTAACATTTGCAGGAAACCCCTGCCGCAACGGGATGCAAATGTTAGAATCGGACCACTAGTGGAGTGGATTTGACATT
>CAZOOO010000211.1:0-5304 GCA_964581435.1 uncultured Hyphomicrobiales bacterium
CGCAGCCTGCAAAGGTCCAAGAGCCCTCCATGGAGGAGATTCTGGCGTCGATCCGTCGCATCATAGCGGACGATGAAAAGCCCGTAGCGGCCGGAAAGTCAGTCGTCGCTGACGCTGTTGTGGCTCACCCCCGATCGGCCGGTTCTGTCTCAAAGCCGGCAACGCCCGCGAATGCCGACGCCGCCAACAACCAGGACGATATTGACGCGATGCTTGCGAACTTTGACACCGCAACCACCGAGGATGAATCCCGCCCCCCCCAGGCTGAGGAGGTATTTGAACTGACGGATGAGATGGCCGTGTCGAATGCGGCGCAGGCCGCCTTTCAGAAAATCGAACCTCAGGACGACCTGGAATTCGCCGACACTGCACAGGCCCAGGCTGTCCCACCCGATTCCGCCGCCGTCGCCCGGCCGCTCAATCCAAATGGCGCGCCGGCTGCGCGAATTCTGTCGCATTCGACCGTTTCGGCAGTCGAAACAGCCTTCAATACCCTAGCCAGCACGGTGCTGACCAACAACGCCCGCACCCTTGAGGATCTCGTCAAGGAGATGCTGCGCCCGATGCTGAAGTCCTGGCTCGATGACAACCTGCCGGGGCTGGTGGAGCGCATCGTCAAGGCTGAAATCGAGCGGGTCTCGCGCGGTCGCCCCTGATCCGTTCCCGGAGACGGGAATGCCGCGGTCATCGGGGGCGGACCGCCGGACCGCCCTCCTGACGCCATGAAAGAACTCATAGTCTGCGCTGCGCGGCCGGTTTATTCAGCGGTCTTGTTGACTTGATGCGCCCTGGAAGGCTTTTAGCGGTCAGGGGATTTATTCCGTGAATTGACCTGAAACGCCCCGACTGTGATTGCATTGCCATGATCGAGAAAACTTATCAGCCATCCGATATTGAAAGCCGCATGTCCCGCGTTTGGGAACAGGCCGGTGCGTTCAAGGCCGGCCGCCCCGAACGCCGCGACGCTGAGCCGTTCACGATCGTCATTCCGCCGCCGAACGTCACCGGCTCGTTGCACATGGGGCACGCGCTGAACAACACTTTGCAGGACGTACTATGCCGCTTCGAGCGGATGCGCGGCCGCGACGTGCTGTGGCAGCCTGGCACCGATCACGCCGGCATCGCGACCCAGATGGTGGTCGAGCGGCAATTGGCGGAACGGCAGGAACCCGGCCGCCGCGAGATGGGCCGCGCCAGGTTTCTCGAACGGGTCTGGCAGTGGAAGGCCGAGAGCGGCGGCGTCATCGTCAACCAGTTGAAGCGGCTCGGTGCGTCCTGCGACTGGTCGCGCGAGCGCTTCACCATGGATGAAGGCCTGTCACGCGCGGTCGCCAAGGTTTTTGTCGAGCTGCATCGTGCCGGCCTGATCTACAAGGACAAGCGGCTGGTCAATTGGGATCCGAAACTGCTCACCGCGATCTCCGATCTCGAAGTGAAACAGGTCGAGGTCAAGGGCAGCCTGTGGCATCTGCGCTATCCGATCGAAGGCAAGGCTTTCGACCCGGGCGATTCCTCGACCTATATCGTTGTCGCCACCACGCGGCCGGAGACGATGCTGGGCGATACCGCCGTCGCCGTTCATCCGGACAACGAGAAGCTCGAATACCTGATCGGCAGCAATGTCGTGCTGCCTTTGGCCGGCAGGATCATTCCGATTATCGGCGACGACTATGCCGATCCGGAGAAGGGTACCGGCGCGGTCAAAATTACCCCGGCTCACGATTTCAACGACTTCGAGGTCGGAAAGCGCCATCGCCTGCCGCAGATCAGCGTGCTCGATCGTGAAGGACGGCTGACGCTGTCCGGCAACGAGGATTTTCTGCGCGGCCTTCCGGAGGGCGCGTTGATGCTGGCCGACGAGTTCGACGGCATGGACCGCTTCGCCGCGCGCAAGGCGATCGTGGCGCGTCTCGAAGAGTTCGGTTTTCTCGACAAGATCGAGCCGCATGCGCACATGGTGCCGCACGGCGACCGCTCCAACGCCGTCATCGAGCCTTACCTGACCGACCAATGGTACGTCGACGCCAAAAAAATGGCGCGGCCGGCGATGGCTGCCGTGCGTTCCGGCGAAACGGCATTCGTGCCGAAGAACTGGGAGAAGACCTATTTCGAGTGGATGGAGAACATCCAGCCCTGGTGTATCTCGCGGCAGCTCTGGTGGGGGCATCAGATTCCGGCCTGGTACGGTCCGGATGGAAAGGTGTTCGTCGCGGAGACGGAGGATGAGGCGATCGGCCATGCGCTCGGCTATTACGTCGAGCAGGGCGTGATTACAGCGGAGCAGGGCGCCGAAATGGCGAGCGATCCGGCGAAGCGTGACGGTTTCATCACGCGGGACGAGGACGTGCTCGATACCTGGTTTTCATCGGCGCTGTGGCCGTTCTCGACGCTCGGCTGGCCCGACCAGACGCCGGAGCTGAAACGCTACTATCCGACCAACGTGCTGGTCACCGGTTTCGACATCATCTTCTTCTGGGTTGCCCGGATGATGATGATGGGCATCCATTTCATGAAGGAAGCCCCGTTCTCGACGGTCTACATCCACGCGCTCGTCCGCGACGAGAAGGGCGCCAAGATGTCGAAGTCGAAGGGCAACGTCATCGATCCCCTGAATCTGGTCGACAAGTACGGCGCGGATGCGCTGCGCTTCACGCTCGCCGCGATGGCGGTGCAGGGCCGCGACATCAAGCTGTCTGCGCAGAGGGTCGAAGGCTATCGCAATTTCGCGACCAAGCTTTGGAACGCGTGCCGCTTCGCGGAGATGAACGATTGTGTCGTTCCCGTGCGGTTCGACCCGACCGTCGCGACGGAAACGCTCAACCGGTGGATCGTCCATGAGACCGCGCGTGCGGCGTGCGAAGTCACCGAGGCCATCGAATCCTCTCGTTTCAATGACGCCGCCGGCGCGCTCTACCGATTTGTCTGGAACGTCTATTGCGACTGGTATCTTGAACTCGCAAAGCCCGTGATTTTGGGCGAGGACGGTCCCGCCAAGTCGGAGACCCGCGCCATGGTCGCCTGGGCACGCGATGAAATCCTGAAGCTTCTACATCCGTTCATGCCGTTCATCACGGAGGAATTATGGGCGGTGACATCGGAACGGACACAACTGCTGACCCTGACGGAGTGGCCCAGCAAGGCCGATCTCACCCGCAAGCGGCGAACGCTGATCGCGGCCGCTGATCCCTTTGCGGGAGCAGAACCGGTAACCGATCTGCTGGAACCCTACTTCCGCGACGATGCCGCCGAAGCCGAGATCGGCTGGGTGGTCGATCTCGTCACTGCCATCCGCTCCGTCCGCGCGGAGATGAATATTCCACCCGCAACTCTGGCGCCGCTGGTGCTCGCAGGCGCATCCGCCGAGACCAAGGCGCGGGCACAACGCTGGAGCGACGTCATCAAGCGGATGTCCCGGCTTGCGGATATCTCGTTCGCAGACCAGGCGCCGGCAGGCGCGGTGCAATTGCTGATTCGCGGTGAAGTTGCCGCACTGCCGTTGAAAGGCATCGTCGATGTCGCCGCTCAGCGCACCCGGCTGGGGAAGGAGATCGCCAAGGCCGACGCCGACATCGATCGCGTCGATTTCAAGCTCGCAGATCAGAATTTCGTTGCCAACGCGCCCGACGAAATCGTCGAGGATGAAAAAGAAAAGCGGGAAGCCGCAGTCGCGCGCAAGACGAAATTCGTCGAGGCGCTGGAGCGTTTGAAGGCCACTGAGTGAGTGATGCGCGGTCGTCATCACTGCGCCCCTTAAGTCTGCTTTGGCTCGGGGGCGTAGGGCTGCGGCTCACGATCCTCGCGGTGCCACCGGTACTGGCGCTTATCATTTCCGAGCTTGCGCTGTCGGGAACCGAGGTCGGGATCCTCAATGCCATTCCGGTGAGCCTGTTCGCGCTTGTCGCGGTGCCCGGATCGCTGCTGATCGCGCGCGTCGGCGCCGTCAGGGCGCTCGTAGCCGGTCTCCTGATCGCAGCAATCGGATCGGCGCTGCGCGGTTTCGCCATCGGCGCGATGACGCTGTTCGCCGCGACCGCGCTGATGGCGGCGGGCGTCGCGGTGATGCAGCCGGCATTGCCGCCGCTGGTGCGGCAATGGGTCCCTCGCCGGATCGGTTTTGCCACGGCCGTCTACACCAACGGCTTGCTGTGCGGCGAAATCTTTCCGGTCGTGCTCGTCGCAATGACCGTGCCCTTGCTGGGAGGCGGGTGGCGCGGGACTCTCGAACTCTGGTCGATCGCGGCGGCAGCGATCGCACTGATCATCTTCGTTGCGCGGCCGGGCGGGGAACATACATCCGGTCAGCACAGTCGCTGGATGCCGGACTGGCGCGATCCGCTGCTCTGGAAGGTCGGCCTCGTCGCCAGCGCGAACAACCAGCTCTATTTCTGCACCAACGCATTCCTGCCCGGCCTGCTGCTGCAAACCGGCCATACTGAACTGATCGGGCCGGCGCTATCGGCGCTCAACCTCGGGCAGCTGCCGGGATCGATCCTCCTTATGTTGATGGCGAGTCGCCTGGAGCGGAGGAGGTGGCCGCTGGTTCTTTGCGGCGCGCTCGGCCTGCTTGCCGTCGTCGGCATCGCGACGGCCGCAAGTCTGTGGGCAGTCGTCTGCTCGGCGGCGCTGGTGGGGTTCACCAGCGCCGTGGGCCTCACGCTGGTATTGACGCTGCCGGCCCTGCTGGTGGCTCCCGACGACGTGCCGCGCATGTCGGCCGGCATCTTCACCATCGGTTACGGCATCGCGATGCTGATCTCGGTTGCGAGCGGGATGGTCTGGGACATCACCGGGAATGCGGCCTTCGCATTCGCGCCGATCGGGCTGGCGCTGGTGCCGATGATCGTGATCCCGCCGGCGATCGATTTCAGGACTCAACGCTCCTGAACGGCTTGCTGAGAAACCTCGATCCTTTCAGTCCGTACCGCCATGGCAAGTCGGCGGCCTTGGTGATGCCGATGCGCACGCCGGCGACGACGTCAACCCTGTCTGTCCGCTGAAACACCGCGATCGGCGGCGCATCGAGCGGCAGCGAGTTATGCGCGATCGATACGCCGAGCGCCTGGCATAATTTGCCCGGCCCCGAACACAAGAGACGCTCGTCATGCAGTCCGCGCCGCCGCCGCATCGCCGGAATGCCGTGGGTTGGCTGGAGCGCGCGGATCAGAACCGCGGCGGCGGAGCCATCCGTTTCACAGACGAAGTTCACGCACCAGTGGATGCCGTAAGAGCGATAGACATAGGCGAATCCGGGCGGGCCGAACATCACCATGTTCCGCGGCGTCGGTCCCCGATGGGAATGCGCCG
>CAZOOO010000212.1:0-5232 GCA_964581435.1 uncultured Hyphomicrobiales bacterium
CGCGCCCGGCTTGAGCCAGTCGCCGCGCACCATTTCAGCCTTGCCGACCGCCGCATAGACCAGATCGGCGCGGCGACACAGTTCGGGCAGGTTGCGGGAGCGCGAATGCGCGATCGTCACCGTGGCGTTTTCATTGAGCAGCAACTGCACCAGCGGCCGTCCCACGAGATTGGAGCGGCCGATCACGATGGCGTCCAGGCCTTCGAGCGAGGCGTGCACGCTTTTGGTCAGGATGATGCAGCCGAGCGGCGTGCACGGCGACGGCGCCGGCAAGCCGCCGGCGAGGCGGCCGGCATTGTGGGGATGCAGCCCATCGACATCCTTCGCCGGATCGATGGCGGCGATGATCGCTTCGGTATCGAACCCCCTCGGCAGCGGCAGTTGAACCAGAATGCCGTGAACGGCGGGATCGGCGTTCAGTTTCGCGACCAGCGCCAGCAGATCCGCCTGCGCTACATCGGCCGGCAGGACATGCTCGAACGAGGCCATGCCGGCGGCCTGGGTCTGCTTGTGCTTGCTGCGGACGTAGACTTCGCTCGCCGGATCGCTGCCGACCAGCACCACGGCAAGGCCCGGCGTCAGCCCGTGATCGCGCTTCATCCGCGTCACCTCACCGGCCACCCGCGCACGCAAATCGGCGGCGATGACTTTTCCATCGATGATGCTGGCCGCCATGCTGATCCTCAGTTCGGGCTATTTCGATTGAGCCGCCGTCAACGCGCGCAGGGCGTCGCCGAGCTGGACGGGATCGCCGTCGACGGCGACCTGCTTCAGCCGCGACGTCGCTCCCGCAAGTAACCGGACATCGATTTTCCGCACGCCCAGCGCCTTCGCCAGCACCGCCATGACGGCGCGGTTGGCCTCGCCGCCGTCGGCAACGGCACGTACGCGAACCTTCACCACCGGCCGGCCATCCGCCAATGTTTCAATGCCGTCGATCCCGTCGCGGCCGCCGCGCGGCGTCACCCGCAAGGCGATGCTGAGGCCGTGCGAAGAATACCGCCACGGCTCCATCAGGCCGCCGATCAGAACACGGCGGGATAGATGTAATAGGTAATGACTCGCTGCATGAACAGGATGATCAGAATCAGAATGATCGGAGAAATGTCGAGCCCGCCGAGATTGGGCAACAGCCGGCGGATCGGCGCCAGCAGCGGTTCGGTGATCCGCTCCAGAAACTCAGCCACCGCGGCGACGAACTGATTGCGGGTATTCACCACATTGAACGCAATCAGCCATGACAGGATCGCCGAGGCGATCAGCAGCCAGACATAGAGGTCGAGGATGATAAGGACGATATCCAGTATGGCGCGCATGGCGGATCGGCTCGCGGGTTTGATCGTGAATAGGACCAGTGGAGTGAATTTGACCTTCGCGGCTTATTTGCCAGTGGTGTTCAATTCTGGCATTCGCAGGAAGGCTCGGTGAAACCGGATGCGAATGTCAGAATCTGACCACCGGCATGTGGTGTGGCGGTTCGGATATTCCTTCACCTTGCCAAACGTCCGTCAAGAGAACCTCCGAATTGCAGCCGCACTATAGCGTTTTCGAGCGAAGTGGATACCGGTTCGCGTGAGAAAACGCGTCAAATCAAGATCGTAGGGCCCCGCCTCGGATTCCGTCAAAAACGGAAAGGCTCTGCGGGTATCGATCGCTCATGTCCTCCTATAATCCGAAGATACGCCGCTTTGTTGCGCCGCCACGGCAACCAGCTTCGAATTCGGAGCACACGAGCCTGCTAAATACCGTTTCGGTTCCCGCTAAACAAGGGAAGGCAAGGCAAATGAGGCTTGAAGAGCCATTTGAAGAGCCATGCGGCGCTATTTTCGACCGTTCTTGACTTGCCGTTGGCGAGGATTGTAAATGGCGGCGTTTTCGGTCGCAGCACCGTTTTTTCGCCGCCGACCGCAGACGGGGCCATAGCTCAGCTGGGAGAGCGCGTCGTTCGCAATGACGAGGTCGGCGGTTCGATCCCGCCTGGCTCCACCAGTTCCCTCGGGTTTCTTCCTTGGGGCTTCTTCCCTGGGGCCGCTTCCCCTGGGCTTCATCAGCGCAACCGCGACGTCGGTATTCACGCAGGCCTTTCGGCGCGCAGGCGTAGAGCGTTTTCGCTTCCGATTGAATCAGAAGCGAAGCTCCGGATTGTTGTTTTGACGGGTTTTCTTCACGCGAGCAGGTCATCCGTCCCCGGGTCGAGCCCGCGGACATGCTTCGCTCGAAAACGCTATACGAAGCCTCACGATCGTCTTCGCGCCTGAAATTCTGCGACAGCCCACAGGACAACGTCGCGCGGAAACAGCCGGAGCAGGAGCGGCAGCACCTTGCTCCCCAAGCCGGGCAGCACCGCCCTCTTGTTGGCCATCAGCCCCCGATAGCCTTCCAAAGCGACATCCTTTGCGGACACCTTCAGGATCGAAGAGTGGAAACCGGGTTTCACACCCGCGCGCGCCTGAAATTCGGAAGGGAGCGGGCCGGGGCAGATCACGGTGACACGGACGCCGCGGGGACCGAGTTCGCCCCGCAGCGCCTCGCTGAATGACAGGACATAGGCTTTCGACGCATAATAGACGGCCATGCTTGGGCCCGGCAGAAATCCGGCGATCGACCCGACGTTGAGAATGCCTCCGCGCAACCGGATCAGGCTTTCGGAAAACCGCAGCGACAAGTCCGTCAGCGCCCGGACGTTGAGGTCGATCATCGCGAGTTGGTCGGCGCGATCCAGTTCGACAGCGTGACCGAACAGCCCGTAGCCGGCATTGTTCACCAGATACTTGACCTCGACCCTTTCGGCCGTGAGCGCCGCCGCGATCCGGTCTGCCGCGCCCGCCTTCCCGAGATCGCAGGAGATGACGATCGGAGACATGCGACCCGATGCGACGATTTCAGCAGCGAGGGCGTGGAGGCGATCGGCGCGCCGGGCGACCAGAGCCACCCTGTGACCGCGCGCGGCGAATACTCGCGCGAACTCGGCGCCGATTCCCGAGGAAGCACCCGTTATCAGCGTCACCGGATGGGTCACGATCTGCGCTCTTGAAATGGTTGGAGGATGACACGATCAACGTTCGACGCATCGAGGAGCTTGGGCCAGCTTACAAGCGCTCCCCTCGGTCTTGCTTCGCAGGTTTCCGGTCAGTTCCCGGGATCGGGCGCTGACCGCCTGCTGCCGACGCGATGCTTGAGCTTGATGCGATCGCGTGAGGAAATAGCCAGCAGATCAGCGGCGCGCCACACGACATTCTCCTCGAATTCGCTGACGCGGCCGTCCGCATACACCAACTCCCACATCATTTCGACGATGCGCAAGCGATCCTCGTCATTCAGCGAACGCATCAGCACGCTGGTGAATTGGTAGAGATCGACCGCCTCGCCTTCCGCCAGGGTCGCCGACGTAATCAGCTTGTTGGCGGTGCCGGGATCCAATCCGAAGCGGGTTTCCACCAGTTCGTGCAGCGTGCGGATTTCCACGTCGGAAGGCGCGCCGTCGAGCGAGATGATATGGATGAACAGCGCCGTCGCCGCAAGTTTGCACCCTGTCTCGTCGAATGACTGGGTTTCCGTCGCTTCGGGGGATATGACGTCGATGATGAAATGGCGCAATCTATCAAGCATCGGTCCGCCTGCCGTAATGTTCAGGAATATCGCACGAGCGCATTCGATACGTGCGCGGAAAGCGAAACATGCGCCATCCGCCAGTGTTCCTCGCAGCCGGATTACGCTTCGGCAAGACGCAGGCCACGGAACGGCGCGCTCATTGGCCGTGTTCGGCCAGTGTCCTGGCGCACCTCTTGCTGAGCTTGGCGCGGTGTTGCTTCAGACATGCCAGAACGACCATATCGCCGTCGTTCATGTGGGCTCGGCAATATCGGGCCACGTCACGCGCGCAATCGGAATGATGTTTCTCCGCGGCGGTCTGCGCCGATGCCACGGCGGTGACAGCGTGCAGGGGAAAAAGCGATAAAATGACAGCGAAACGGATCATCGGCGCTCCATCAAGTCAAGGTGAAATCCGCCCGTATCGACGACGACCGTCGTCGGCATCAATATCCCCCAGATCGACCGATGGGTGCGTTCTGCCACTGCCGGTCACCTTGGCGATGCTACATCACAAACGGCCCGCTCGTGTCGCCACAGATGCCGCATTCGCGGGCATCGAGGCAGTCAATGAGGTCGTTCGGGCCTTTGACCCACCAACGCTCCTTTGTCACATCATCCACAACAGGACCTGTCCAGAAGAAGCGGCGTAGATGCTTCAGTCGCCACAGTTTGAGGCTGCGGACTTTACCAAGGATTGTCGAGGAGACCTCGTATTTATAGCCGGAAGCCCGTTCGTCAGACCAGACGGTCACGGAGCTTAGCGTACTCCGCATCGGTGATCGATCCGCTAGCCTTCAGTTCATCCAGCTTCCTGATCTCGTCAGCCGCGCTGAAGCCGACGATGTTGCGCAGTTCTTCGCGGGCCTTACTCGCCTGGGCCTGCAGCCGGTCGGCCATCCCGCTGCCCTGCGTCAGCAGATACGCAAATACGCCGATGTATGGAAGAACAAACAGAACGATGACCCAGACAACTTTGCCGCCGCCCGAAATGTCGCTCCGACGAAAGAGGTCGCTGAACACGGAGATCAGCAGCCAAAACCACAAAACGAACATGGCAATGACGAACAGGTCAACAATGAAAGTGCCGAAGCTAATCCCGCCGAAATGCATAATGTGGCCTCCACTAGGAGTCTTCGATTCTCTGTTCCGCCATGATGGCAGCTACACGATGCTCGCAGTCGAATCCAGTTAATTCCTCACAATAATCGAAATCGCGCTGGTGACCGGGTGATGACGGCAATATGCCCGGGAAGGGTTCGCCATGTCTATGGTATCAACGACCACGCCGACCGGCAGCTTACCCTCTTTTGATGGATTGTGCAGAAAGTTATTTGAAACGAGATGGTTGAAGGCCTTCGTGTGCGGTTTCTGTGCACGAACGTTCTACGATTTTTTATGATCTGTTCTCCAATTTTGCGGATGTGCGCGTTGTCTCTAGTGCCTTCTGCAGTCGTCGATGTTAAGGTTTTGCCGCGCAGGCTTGCGCGAGGGTTGCCGGCATATGAAGTAGCTAGTGGTCCTTTGATTCTAACATTTGCATCCCGTTGCGACAGGGGTTTCCTGCAAATGTTAGAATCAAAGGGCCACTAGCAAATATGGGTTTCTAGTGGAGTTTTGGATTTGACATTCGCTTCTCGC
>CAZOOO010000213.1:0-5156 GCA_964581435.1 uncultured Hyphomicrobiales bacterium
AGGGCGCGTAGTAACACATGGGCTCGTGGGGGCCGTACTGGCGCGCATGGCTGCTAAACATCTTCGGCATGTAGGTCGCGGCGCGCTAGGGCGCCAGCGCCGCGCTGCCGCCGATCGAAGACGCGCCGGGGAGCTACGTCCGCGTGCGCGCTTGAGATACCTCCGTCAACGCAAACCCGCCGCCGCCGTTAATGCGACGAAGCTCCCGCTGTCGGGGATTTTCGAAATCCATATATTCTTCACAACGGAATGTTGTCGTGCTTCTTCATCGGCGCGTCGACATGCTTCTCCCTCAGCATCGCCAGCGCGCGGGCGATGCGCTTGCGCGTCGAGTGCGGCATGATGACGTCGTCGATGTAGCCTCGCTCAGCGGCGACGAACGGCGATAGGAAACGGTCCTCGTATTCTTTCGTGCGTGCGGCGATCTTCTCCGCGTCGCCGATGTCGGAGCGGAAGATGATCTCCACCGCGCCCTTCGCGCCCATCACCGCGATCTGCGCGGTCGGCCAGGCGTAGTTCACGTCGGCGCCGATCTCTTTCGACGCCATCACGTCGAACGCGCCGCCATAGGCCTTTCGCGTGATGACGGTCACGAGCGGCACCGTGCATTGCGAATAGGCGAATAGGAGCTTCGCGCCGTGCTTGATCAGCCCGCCATATTCCTGCGCCGTGCCCGGCAAAAAGCCCGGCACGTCCACGAAGGTCACGATCGGAATATTGAAGGCATCGCAAAAGCGAACGAAGCGCGCGGCCTTGCGTGACGCATCGGAGTCGAGAACGCCCGCCAGCACGATCGGCTGGTTGGCGACGAAACCGACGGTGCGTCCGGCGATGCGGCCGAAACCGGTGACGATGTTCTTTGCGAACGTCGCCGCGATCTCGAAGAAATCGCCTTCGTCCGCGACCTTCAGGATCAGTTCCTTGATGTCGTAGGGCTTGTTGGGATTGTCCGGCACCAGCGTGTCCAGCGAGCGGTCGGTGCGCTCGATGTCATCGAAACTCGGCCATTCCGGCACGCCATCCACATTGTTGCTCGGCAGGAAGTCGATCAGCCGCCGCATCTGCAACAGCGCCTCGACATCGTTTTCGAACGCGCCGTCGGCAATCGAAGACTTTGTCGCGTGTACGCTGGCGCCGCCGAGTTCTTCCGCGGTCACCACCTCATTGGTGACGGTCTTCACCACGTCGGGGCCGGTGGCGAACATATAGCTCGTGTTCTTCACCATGAAGATGAAGTCGGTCATGGCGGGCGAATAGACATCGCCACCCGCGCACGGCCCCATGATGACGCTGATCTGCGGGATCACGCCGGAGGCCTGCACGTTGCGGCGGAAGACATAGGAGTAGCCCGCCAGCGCCGCCACGCCTTCCTGAATGCGCGCCCCGCCTGCATCATAGAGACCGATGACCGGCGCCCTCGCCTTCAGCGCCATGTCCTGGATTTTCGTGATCTTCAACGCGTGAGTCTCGGACAGCGAGCCGCCGAACACGGTGAAGTCCTTCGCGAACAGGAAAATCCTGCGGCCATTCACGGTGCCCCATCCGGTCACCACGCCGTCGCCCGGCACCTTCGACTTGTCCATGCCGAATTCGATCGAACGATGTTCGACGAACATGTCGAACTCCTCGAACGAATCCTTGTCGAGCAGGATCTCGATGCGTTCGCGGGCCGTCAGCTTGCCGCGCCTGTGCTGGGCCTCGATGCGCTTCTCACCGCCGCCGAGCTTTGCGGCCGCCCGCCGGGCGTCGAGCGCTTCGCGAATGTCTTTCATGATCCGCGGTCCGGGATTCGGCCTGCGGCGAAACGGCTCCGGACAGCCTGAGGAATACGCGAGGTCCGCTGCATCATAAACTAAATCTACCATGCCGTTTCTGAGGCTGTCATTAGCGGGGACGGTCTGGCGATGCGCTTACGGCATTCGTCCCGACATCCGCAGCACGAACACCAGGACCTCGGCGACGGCCTTGTACAGTTCGGCCGGAATCTCGTCGCCGAGTTCGACATGCGACAGCGCGCCGGCCAGCACCTCGTTCTCCTCGATCGGAATGTCGTTCTCCTTGGCCACCTCGATGATCTTCGCGCCGAGCGATCCCTTGCCCTTGGCGATCACACGCGGCGCGCCGCTGCCCTTGTCATAGTGGAGGGCGACGGCGACTTGATCCCTGGTCTCCGCACTCATAAGGCGCGATCCAGAAAGTGGCCGGCAGGCGCGGGATTCGGCTGCGGCGGCGCACCCTCGCCGATGATGATGTCTCCCGGCTGCAATTCGGCGCGGCTCAACGCCTGGGTGAGCTGCGAGGCGCCGGCGCGCAACCGGCTTACGGTGGAAGCACGCTCGGCCCAGAGCCGCACCGTCGTGGCACCGCCGGCCAGCGACACCAGCGCGTGAACCGGCCCTGCGGGTTCGACGTCGACTGAAAATCGTGCGCGCCAGACCTGCGCCGCTGTTTCCGTATTGTGACCGGCGGCGTCGCGCGAAATCTCGAACTGCGCAATGGCCGTGCCGGTCGCGACGGCAAATGGAATCTCGAAATTCCAGCGTGGCATGATCTGATCGAGCCGCGCTCCCGCTGTATCGACGCGGTCCGGAAGCGAGGCGACCTGCAGCAACACCTGACGGGAAATCGCCGCATCCGTATCATCGAGCAGCCGTCGCACCATCTCTTCCGGAGACGCAGCCGATGACAGCCCCGGCAATGCGACGGGCTGCGCGGTTGGCAACGCGCCGCCAAAGGGCGGCGACGGCGTGCTGGTGCGCACGATAAAAACACTGTTCTCAATGGGCCCGTTCGCCGACCTCATCCTGAGCAGCGGCGGAGCGGCCGCCGGATCGCCGTCGCGTCCGAGTTCCGCGCCGGGGCCGTTGCCGTTCTCTCGATTTTGAAGCACCTCCTGCAAAACGTTCAAGGCTGCGCCGGCGGCGGCGCGAAGTCCTGCATCTGGTGCTCGGGAAGGCAATGTCCGGTTCGCGGGAGTGTCAGGATCACCGGTCACGGCCACGCGCCCCGGCAAATGCGCATCCTGTGCGTCGATATCCGGCGACAACGGCGGCGCGCCCGCCGTCATCGGCGAAGCTGTCTGCCGGACTTGCTGCGATCCTGCGCCCGGTACGTGCGGCGCGCCGCGAGACGCGTCCCAGACCGAGATCGAAAGCGCCTCGCGAAGCACGAGCAACGCGGCCTTCATGTCGGGAAATTGCGTATTGGCCGAGACCGCAGGCTGTCCCGTCTTCAAGCCGGCCGCCAGCGAGGCTTCGAGAAAAAGGCCGGAGTTCCGGAACGCGGTCTTGATATCGCGTCCCGTAAGACCCGAATCGAGACCGGGCCGCAAGGCGAGCAGCCGGTCCAGGATCTGTCGTACGTCAGGGGGTAGATTGCCGGACCCTGCGGCGACCAGCAGATTGGCGTAGAGCGGCGACAGGCTGCCTTGCCGCGTCGCCGCCGCTTGCGCCGCGGCCGATACCGAGAGAGCTTCCAACGCCGTCAGGACGGGAGCCGAAGCAGCCTTGGAAGCCGGAGTAGTCTTGGCGCCCATCGTGGCAGCCGCCACGTCCGGCGTCGGCGTCAACATATCCGCCGGTCCGGCGGCAGGCGCACCCGACGAGCCCTGCCCCACGATCGCGAGCCGAAGCCCTTGCGCGGTCTGCGAGACCGCAAGCCGCAGGCTCTGGCCGACCTGAACCGGAATTTCCGACAACGCCTCGATCGTCAGATTGGCGATGGCGATACGAACGAGGTTATCGGCGAGGATTGCCTGAACCTTCGCATCGACCACCCTGCCGGGCTGCAGCACGGCTTCGGACGCAGCGCCTTGCGCTGCGATGACCGGGAAAATCGGGTTGATCGAGATCGCCATGAAGCCTCGTTTCACCCGTCAGGCTAACTTCGGTGTCTAAACCTCTCCTTAACCGATCGGTTCGGCCGGTGCCCGGAGGACGGCGGCGGCGGCGCGGAAATCGGCCAGACGCGATACCCTCCGGACAGCCGCCTCCTCATCGACTCCCCATTGCTCGCTGTTCCAGTCCTCATCGACGTGGGCGGCGGCCCAGACCTCGTCCGCATCCAGCCGTCCCCGCATCAAGGCAATCGCAAGCAGCGCAGAGCCGGTCAACGTCGTCACGACATGCAGCGCTCCAACCACCCAGGGATCTGACGGCAGCGCGTTACGGGCGGCTGCGACGGCCTGATCCGGCTGACGGACATGCCCGATGCCCTCGGCCAGGATGAAACGCGCGCCCAGCGCTTCGGCTGTCCATAACAGCACGGGGTCCCAATGTGCGGCTTCGCGGGCGACCAGCGCATCGGGATGGCCGGCGCGATAGAACAAGAGATCCGTTTCGAGATACCTGGCAATGTCCTCGACGACAGCGTCGACGCGAACGGTCACGCCATCGACGATGCTGTTGGCGAGCCGCGTCAGCGGCATGGTCATGGGGTCGATGACGTCCCGTTGCGCTTGCCATTCCGCGGCAATAGCCTCGGCAATCCCGCGTACAGGCGCCGCCAGCAGGTTGCGCGACGGCGTGCGAACCGGCTTATCGTCGAGCAGGACAGCGAATCCTTCCGGCGTCGCGGTTACGCTTGCGCAGGCATAGAAGCGCTTGCGCTGTCCGGCTCGTGCGGAGCCTTCATCTAATTCAGGCATGGCGCACTCTTGCCGATGGCGGCCGAATCCTTGCAGCAATTTCTGATGTCACGGCGCCAACCTATTCCTCCGGCGCGTTTTCGATGGGGTCGAAACGGTCCGCTTCAAGGCCGAGCAAATTCCAGGACTGCAACATATGCGGCGGCAGCGGCGCGGTGACGTCGATGATTCCGCCGCGCGGATGCGGGATCACGATGCGGCGCGCCAAAAGGTGAAGCCGCTTCTGAAGACCTCCAGGCAACTGCCAGTTTTCCTTGTTGAAATACTTTGGATCGCCAACGATGGCATGGTTGATATGCGCCATGTGCGCGCGCAATTGATGGGTCCGGCCCGTCACCGGCTTCAGCGATACCCACGCCAGCTTCTGGGCGGAGGCTTCCACCACCGCATAGTAGGTCACGGCGTGGCTCGCGCCCTCGTCGCCATGCGCGGCGATCCGCATGATCGAGTCTTCCTCGTTCTCCTCCTTGGCGAGATAGGTCGAGATGCGGCCCTGCTTCGGCTTCGGCAC
>CAZOOO010000214.1:0-5107 GCA_964581435.1 uncultured Hyphomicrobiales bacterium
CGAGGTGACGCTCAAGGTGATGCCGAAGGCGGAGACCGAGCGCACGCTGGTGCTGCGCGGGCTCGATGACGTCGCCGCCAACCGGGCGATGACGGCGGCGCTGGGCTCGCCGTATGATGTTTCGGGGGCGGCGCACACGCCGCATTCGGCTCTCAAGGCGGCGCGGGGCGCGCTGGCCGGTCCCGCATCGATGGGACAGGCTGCGACGTTGTTGCGGCTGGAAGGCATCAAAGCCTCCGTCGCTCATCGCGGTGAGGCGCTCGCGGCGCATCTTGCGTCCTTCGGGGCGGCCGAATTTATTGAGAATGCCGAATCGGCGGCGCTGTGGCGCGATGTTCGGGACGTTGCGCCCTTCGCCGCCGACGGCCCGCTGGGCGCGTGGCCGGTATGGCGGATCGTCTGCCCTCCGGCATCGGGAGGAGCCTTCGGACAGGCGTTGGCGCGTGAGACCGGCGGCGAGGTGATTTACGACTGGGCTGGCGGATTGCTCTGGGCGGCGCTGCCGCCCTCAGTCGATGCCCATGCCGCATCGCTGCGTCGTCGGCTCGCGCCGCTCGGCGGTCATGCGACCCTGCTGCGGGCCGACGAAAGATTGCGTCAAACTGTCGATGTGTTTCCTCCGCAGGCGAAGAGCGTTGCCGCGCTGGCCGAGCGGGTGCGGCGGAGCTTCGATCCCAAAAGCATTCTCAATCGTGGCAGGCTGACGCGGACGCCGATCTCATGAGAACCGAATTCACGCCCGCCCAACTGGCCGACCCGGATATCGCCGAGGCCGACAACATCCTGCGCAAGTGCGTGCATTGCGGGTTCTGCACGGCGACGTGTCCGACCTATGTGCTGCTCGGCGACGAACTCGACAGCCCGCGCGGCCGGATTTACCTGATCAAGCAGATGCTCGAAAAGAACGAGCCGCCGACCGCCGAGGTCGTGAAGCACATCGACCGTTGCCTGTCGTGCCTCGCCTGCATGACGACCTGTCCCTCGGGCGTCAACTACATGCATCTGGTCGATCAGGCGCGGGTTAGAATCGAGAAGGAGTATGCGCGCCCGCCTTCAGAACGGCTGCTTCGAATGGTTCTGGCCTATGTGCTGCCGCGGCCGAAACTGTTTCGTGCAAGCATGATCCTGGCGCGCTTCGGCCGGCCGTTCGCGGCGCTGCTGCCGGGCTCGAAAGCCGGCGCGCCGGCGCCGACGTTGCTGCGCCGGATCAAGGCGATGCTGGCGCTCGCGCCTGCGTCGCTGCCCTCTCCCGGAGCGGCTGCTGGAAGCGTGTTTCCGGCGACGGGCATGAGGCGCGGCCGCGTCGCGCTGCTGCAAGGCTGCGCCCAGCAGGTGCTGGCGCCGCGCATCAACGAGGCCGCGATCCGCCTGCTGACCCGTCACGGCGTCGAGGTGGTGCTGGTGGCGGACGAGCAGTGCTGCGGCGCGCTGACGCATCACATGGGCGACGACCGCGATGCCCTGGCGCGTGCGCGGGCCAACATCAAGGCCTGGACCCGCGAAGCGGAACGGGGCGGTCTCGATGCGATCCTGGTCACGGCCTCCGGCTGCGGCACCGTCATCAAGGATTACGGATACCTGTTGCGGGAGGACCGCGACTTCGCCGGACCGGCCGCGAAGGTCTCAAGCCTGGCCAAGGACATTACCGAGTACGTCGCGAGCCTCGATCTGCCGGCGCCGCGGACCCGCAGCGAACTCGTCATCGCCTACCATTCCGCCTGTTCGCTTCAGCACGGCCAGAAAATCACGCAGCTTCCGAAAGATTTGCTTTTCAAGAATGGATTCGTGGTGAAAGATATACCCGAGAGTCATTTGTGTTGTGGTTCGGCGGGGACATACAACATTCTCCAGCCTGACATTGCGGATCGACTGCGCGACCGGAAGGTCGCCAACATCGCAAGCGTCAAGCCGGACATGATTGCCGCCGGAAACATCGGGTGCATGATTCAGATTGCCGGCGGAACGTCGGTCCCTGTTGTTCACACGATTGAACTTCTCGATTGGGCGACGGGCGGCCCCCGGCCAGGGCTGAATTGATCGGCCGAATGATCAGCGGCCACAGGAGGATCACGATGGCTAAGAAATCCAGCAAGGCGAAGGGCGTTAAAGCCAAGAAGGGTAAGAAGAAGGCTGTAGCGGCGAACAGGAAGTCCACGAAAAAGTCCGGCAAGAAGTCGGTGAAGACGGCCTCGAAAAAGAAGGCGGTGAAGAAGAAGGCTGTGAAGAAATCCGCCAAAAAATCCGCCAGAAGGTCTCCGGGGAAATCCGCCAAAAAATCGGCTAAGAAGTCAGCCGGGAAATCCGTAAAAAAGGCGGCGGCCAAGCGCAGGGCCTCGACCAAAAAGGCGGTGGCCAAGCGCGCCGCGCCAAAGCCCGTGGCCACCCCTGTGCCGGCCGCGAGTTGGGCGATGGCGGAGCCTGAGGCTCCGTCCGATGGCCATGCGGATCAGACCGGGTCGGGGGAGGACGGCAATTAGAACGACATGAGGCCAGTGTGGTGGCTCAGAAGTTCGCTTCATTTACCAGCGAGTCCTTCAAGCGAACTTCTGAACCTGAGCCATGCTAGAATCATAGGTAGCTATAGCGTTTTCGAGCGAAGCATGTCCTCGGGCTTGACCCCGGGGATGGATGACCTTTTCGCGTGAAGAAAACGGCGTCAAATCACGATCATAGAGCCTCGCTTGGCTCTATGATCGTTCTAATGAGGGCAGATGGCTGCAAGGTTTGGGTTCCTGTCGGGTGTGGTCGCGGTCGCGCTCGGAGCGGCCGGCTCGTGGCCGGCGTCGGCGCAGGATGGATTTCCGTTTGGTTTCGAGATGACGCTGGATGCGCCGCCGCAGCCGGGATCAAGGCGGGTGCCGTCGCTGGAAATCGGCGGCAGCGGCGGAGTCCATCTCGAATTGTGGTGCAAGGGCGGGAAGGGCCAGTTTTCGGTTGCCGGCGACACCGTGATCTTCGCGGCCGGTCCGCTGGAGGATCGCGCCTGCCCGGCGGAGAAGGCCAAGGCCGATGACGATCTGGTTGCGGCGCTCTCCGCCGTAGCCACCTGGGAGCGACGGGGCGACGAGATCTCGTTCGTCGGACCGACCACGCTGCGCTTCCATCTCAATACAAATTAGATCGATACGCATTAGAGCGGGATGAGGAAAAGTGTGCAGCGGTTTTCCGCCCGCATCCCGCGTCTCAAAATATTGGAATCGATCACGTTCATGATCCTGGATCGATTCGATCCAGGATCATCGTGATCTAGAATCGTCGAGGCTTATCGATTTTCCGTCATGGTCGGGCCATAGCGCGTCGAAGACGCGCGTAAACAGTGTTCGGCCGTTCGAAGAACGGCATTCTGTCGAACGCCTATGCCGGCCATCGACGTCTTTCTCGTAGATCCGATGCCAAGACGTGGATGCCCGCGACACGCGGCATGACCGATATGCGCGGCTCCACTCGCACGGATCGCAAATCCTGTGGTCGTGGAGAACCGGACGCCGCTATTTCCAGGCCGATTTGTCCGCGTTCCAGCGCTGGGCCTTGAACTGCTTCGCCAGCGCTTCCATCGCGCCGCTGTCGTCGGTCTCGCTACTCTCGCCCTCGCCGCCCGACAGATCGTCGGCGAGACCGAGCCTCGGCCCTTCGGTTTCGTCCGCCGTTGTGGTCGACGGAACGCCGACCCAGAGCATGATGTGATCGGATCCATCGGGCCTGTCAGGGCCTGGTAATGCCGTTACTTCGATGGTGTCGGTCAACCCGAGCGCGGGAGCCAACTCGCTCGGGCGTTTGAAGGTCAGCGTCAGTTTGCCGGTGCCGTCATTCCATTTTGCCGCCACCGGCTTTGCGCTCAGGGCCTTTTCCAGCACACCGGAGATAGCGGTCGCGAGCTTGTCACGATTGAGCCTGCCGTTGTCACGCCATTCCGCGGCCGGAAACCGGATGGTGCGCTCCATGTCGAACATCCCGGTGCTCCAGCCCGCGGCGATCACGCCGGGCGTCGCCTTCAACCGGGCGACGAGGGAGGGAGCGCGCTCCGGATCGACGTTGATGTCGATGACCTGCGCTCCGGCCCGCAGCGCCTCGCAGGTCACCTCGAGGCTGTTGAGCAGCACCTCGACATTTTGTCCCCTCAACTCCTTGAGCAGATCGGTCGCGGCGTCGATCTTCACTTTCACGGCGATGGCTTCCGGAGATACCTCGGTGAAATCCTTCGGCGATACGACGATACCGTCATCGGTCATCCGGGCATCGTTGAACTCGGCTTCGCTGAGGTCGGAATTGTCCGTCGAAGTCACGTTGGTCACCCTCTGGCCGACGCTGACCCTGCCGGCGAACTCGAAGGTGTCGCCTGTGGGCTTGCGCGTGAGCTTCACGGTGACCGGCAGCTTGTCGCCGATGCTTTGGGTGCTGCCGGTCAGGGTCGAACCGTTCACCGCGAGGTTGGCGACAAAGCGATCCTTGCGGCCGGAGCCTTTTTCTGCGGGGTAACACACGTCGAGGACGGCGCTCGTGACGGTCTTGCCCTGACGGGTTTCCTTGAGGATGACATCCGCGTTGCCTTCCATCAGTCCGTCGATGGAGGTGAAATATCTCACCTCCGCGCCGGGCGTGGCCTTTGGAAGCGGCCTGTCCTGCGCCCGCAGGGTTTCCGGCACAGCGATTATCAGACCGATCAGGCACAGCCGCAGCGCGCGCATGGAAACTCCCCGCTTGTCGAATCGGCCTTACACTAAGGTCTTTCCGCTTCTGATGGAATCGGAAGCGAGGCCCTCAGATTTTGATCCAATGCGTTTTCTTCACGCGAACCGGGTATCCATCCCCGGGTCAAGCCCGAGGACATGCTTCGCTCGAAAACGCTATAAAACCCGATTTGCGAAAAAAAGAAGGCCGCCCGGAGGCGGCCCTTTGGCGAAGTCGTGCGGTGAAGGGGTTCAAAAGCCCATACCCCCCATTCCTCCCATGCCGCCGCCGCCCGGCATAGCCGGAGGCTCTTCCTTCGGCAGTTCGGCGACCATCGCTTCGGTGGTCACGAGCAGCCCCGCGACCGATGAGGCGTCCTGCAAGGCGGTGCGCACGACCTTGGCCGGGTCGATGATGCCCTTGGCGACCATGTCGACAT
>CAZOOO010000215.1:0-5101 GCA_964581435.1 uncultured Hyphomicrobiales bacterium
CGGACGGCGACCTGCTCGGCCTGTTGCAGAAGATGATCAAGCAGCGGCAGGAGTCGGTCGTTCTCTATGAAAAGGGCGGCCGCGAGGATCTGGCGGCGCAGGAGCGCGCCGAGATCGCTGTCATCTCCGCCTATCTGCCGCAGCAAATGTCCGACGACGATGTAAAAGCGGCGGTCGCCGCCGCCATTGCCGAGACCGGCGCGAGCGGCATCAAGGACATGGGCAAGGTGATCGGCGCGTTGAAGGCGAAGTATGCCGGGCAGATGGATTTCGGCAAGGCCAGCGGCGCGGTGAAGGCCGCGCTGACGGGGTGACGATTTCCAGGCCGCCATGCCTCAAGTTGTCATATTTCAAGTCGTCCTGCGCGGGCGCGATCCGTCGCCGCCGACAAGCTTGTCCACCTCGGCGGTAACTCGCGCTGCATCTCGATTGTAGCCAACCTTCACGCCGCGTTCGGGGTTGGTGCCGTCCCAACGCGCTTCTGGCTGACTTTGGTTCCGCTCGCAGCGAGAAATTAGTTCAGTTCCTGCACAGGAACGACGCGCCGCGCATCGTGTTGTCGTCTCATCAAACAGGAGACGAACAT
Source organism: uncultured Hyphomicrobiales bacterium (assembly GCA_964581435.1). GTDB lineage: Bacteria > Pseudomonadota > Alphaproteobacteria > Rhizobiales > Xanthobacteraceae > Nitrobacter. The sequence continues at coordinate 587 of CAZOOO010000215.1, forward strand.
ATGGGCTTCGGACGCGGACTACTTCTCTGGCTGATCGGGATTCCGATTCCGCTGATCATTCTCATCGCATTTTTCATGCATCGCTGAGGCTTGAGCGAGGAACAACATGGGCATCGGCACGATCATTCTGATCATTCTCATTATCGCGTTGCTGGGCGGCTTCAGCGGCATCGGCGGCGGGCCGTTCTACGGCACCGGCTATTACGGCGGCGGCGGCCTCGGGCTGGTGATTATCATCCTGCTTATCCTGATCCTGATGGGACGCATCTGATATCTGACGCAAGGCAATACCCGTTTCGACGGGAGCGTGTCATCATGGGATCGCGAGCGATTGCGGCGCGGTCAGCGTCGCCCCGATCTCGCCGAGCAGCCGCGCCAGCCGCTCCGCCCAGCGCGCCTGCCCGGCCTCGTCGGCAATCAGGTCCTGCCGGATCTCGACGCCGGTATTCATCAGCCCGCGCGCCTCGCCATGCACCGGAATGGTGTAGTCGGTGAGGTCGCTCACGGCATAAGGCTCGTTGTCGCCGACAACGAGGTCGCCTTCGGCGCGCAGCAGCTTCAGTAGAAAGTGCGGCAGGATAGGACTGCGGTGGTGAAGCGTGCCGACATGCCATGGCCGCGCCACCCCGGCGTAAACCGGCGTGAAGCTGTGCAGCGAAATCAGCATGGTGGGCCGGCCTTGCGCCAGCCGCGCGTCGATCGCTTCACCGATCCGGCGATGGTAGGGCTCGAAGATCGCGCGCCGCCGCGCGGCGGCGTCGGTCGGCGAAATACCATCGTTGCCCGGAATAACTGTGGCTTCGCTGAGCGCCGGAATCGAACTTGCGACATGCGGCGGCCGATTGCAGTCGATCACCAGCCGCGAATAGCGTTGCGCGATCAGATGCGCATCCAGCGCCGTGGAAAGCCGTTCGGCAACGCCGGCAATTCCGATATCCCAGGCGATGTGCCGCCGCCGCTCGTTCTCCGGCAAGCCGAGATCGCCGAGCGCGTCCGGAATCAAGCGTCCATAGTGGTCGCAGGTGAGCAGGAAGGGCGAAGCGCCGGATGCGTTGCGTTCGAGCACGGGCAGTTTATGCAGGGTGATGATGGCTGGCGGCGCGTCAAGGGCTGTCATGTTACCCGCGCCAATCGAATGTCGACCTCGCGCTCCACATAAGTCCATTCTTCGGTCGCGCGCAGGACGCCGACGAGATCTTCGAACATCGTCGCGTGTTCAGGCGCGTATTCGAACCAGGTCAGGAAATCGAAGGGTTCGCCCAGATCGCGGCAATGATAAAGCTGTCGCGCGATGGCGGGCAGGTATTTGAGGCTGGCGGCGATGTGGTGGGACTTGTCCTCGAAGATTGTCCGGCGTTCCTCCTGCGTCAGCTCCCACCATGCGGACGACTTCTTGATGGGAATCAGCGCCGCGCGGGCCGCCTCGGCGCGTCCCAGCCCGGCCTGCACTGATGTCAGCGCAATTTTCTCGGCGCGTTCGACATAGCGCACATGGCTGGTGACGCCGCGAAGCTGCCACGGCGTTGCGTCGCCCAGCGAGGCGCTCGGCGCGATCGCCAGACAAGACGCCGGTACGAGGCTTTCCCCGATGACAGGTGCAATGGACAGGATGTTCCAGGCGCCGTTGTCGCCGCCGGTGAAGACTGTGAACGTCATTTCACTTCTGGTGCCTGTGGAAAGATGGAGCAGCGGGGATATTCTAAGAACAAATATGGTACATACTTAAGAAGCGCATGGTTGATTCGCCCGTCGGCAGGCAGTTATACCCGCCGCCGAGATTGAGTGAGACGGCGTATGCGATTTCCGCCCAGCTTCATTGACGAGGTCAAGGCGCGGCTTCCGGTTTCGGAAGTCGTCGGCCGGCGCGTGAAGCTGAAGCGGGCGGGGCGCGAATTCAAGGGGCTGTCGCCGTTCCAGCAGGAAAAGACGCCGTCGTTCACGGTGAACGACCAGAAGCAATTCTACCACGACTTCTCCACCGGCAAGCACGGCAACATCTTCGATTTCGTGATGGAGACCGAGGGCGTCTCCTTTCCCGAAGCGGTCGAGCGGCTGGCGGCGATGGCGGGGCTGCCGCTTCCGCGCAACTCGCGGGAGGACGAGCAGCGCGAGCAGCGGCAGAAATCCCTGTTCGAGGTGATGGAGCTTGCCGCCAGATATTTCGAGCAGAACCTCGCCTCGCGCGTCGGAGCGCAGGCGCGCGGCTACCTGTCGGACCGCGCCATCGCGCCGTCCAGCATCGTCGAGTTCCGGATCGGCTACGCGACCGCCGATCGCTTCGCCTTGAAGGAATATCTGGGCTCGAAAGGCGTCCCGGTCGCGGACATGATCGAAGCCGGACTCTTGATCGCCGGTGATGACATCCCCGTTCCCTACGATCGCTTCCGCGACCGGATCATGATTCCGATCCATGACCAGCGCGGCCGTCTCGTCGGGTTCGGCGGCCGGGCGCTCAGGAAGGACGCCCAGCCCAAATACCTGAATTCACCCGAGACGGCGATCTTTCACAAGGGCTCGGTGGTTTTCAACTTTCACCGCGCGCGCCAGCCGGCGCACGAGGCCAATTCGGTGGTCGCCGTCGAAGGCTACATGGACGCGATCGCGGTCTATCAGGCGGGGATCAAGGCGGTGGTCGCCACCATGGGCACCGCGTTCACGGAAGAGCAGATCGCCACGCTGTGGCGGCTGTCTCCCGAGCCGGTGGTCTGCTTCGATTCCGACCGCGCGGGCGTCGCCGCCGCCTATCGCTCCATCGACCGCATCCTGCCCTTGCTTCGCGTCGGCAAGACCTTCCGCTTCGTTTTCATGGACGAACAAAAAGACCCCGACGACCTTATCCGGGAAAAGGGCGTCGAGGCGTTCCGCAGCGTTCTGTCAGGCTCGTTGCCGCTGTGGGATGTGCTCTGGCAGCGCGAGACCGATGGCCAGGACGTCCGGACGCCCGACAAGCAGGCCGCGTTGGAGCAGAAGCTGTATGCGCTGGTGCGGACGATCCAGGACCCGGCCGTCAATACGGCGTTCTTCAGAACGTCACGGATGCAACTCGCCAACCTGTTCTGGCAGGTCAATCGCGGGCCGTCCCGCAATCACAAGGAAGCAGGCTCCACATTCGTTCGGAACGAACTCAGGATTCGCGGCGAGGATCAGCGCTCGGGTTTGCAAAGTGTGCTTCTCGGAATGCTCGTCGAATACCCTGAATTGCTTGAGGACAAGCGGGACGCTGTCCTGCGCCTGCAATTTCCCGATGTCTTCGATCAATTCCTGTCGCATCTGTTTCAGTTGCTGGTGACGGAAGCGAAGCTGTCGGTCTCGGTGATTTGGGACAAGCTTGGCGACAAATTCTATGACACGCTGCAAGCCGTCCACGGCGAGGCGGGCAACGGAAAGCCACGCGGATATCGGCTGTTCGAGCGCTTTCCGATTCTAAACCGCGATCCGCCGTCCGATTTCGTGTCGGGGTGTCTGGATCACTTCATAAAAATCCTGCACTGGCATGAGCTGGATGATGACATCCAGCGAGCCAGGCTCGATGCCGGAGAGGGAGACGAATCCGCCGTCGCGCGCCTGCTGAACCTGGTCCGGGAAGGCCACGCCGAACAGGAGGGCATCAGCGCCGAGGGCGTGGCGTTGTCGGAGTGGGCGGAAGACATCATCCGCGTCTGGGCCCCCCAGGGGGGAACGATGCATCTTGCCGCGTGAGCAGTTCATGAGAAACTATGGGGGTATCGTGTCCGGCTCGCAGCAGTGTCGGCGTGTCCCGATCGGCGACCCCGGCGCACGGAAGACCGCGGTCATTGACCCGGAAAAGGACGGAAATAATGAGTTAATTCAGAAGTTTGCCGTAGGCTCGCGGCCGGTGGGGAACAAAAGACGGATCTCCTGCGCCGTTTTGGTCGCGGATAACGGCGAATCGGCTTGTATCATTGGCAGTGCTTCTTACTTAGGGGATACTTTTAGGGAGCCGGAACGGCGCCGGACCGGTGGGTCGGGGATAAATGCCGCCTGCGCGGATGGGGATTCGTCGTCGGCAGTTCGGATCGTCCGAAACCGAATAATAATGAACGGTGGTGCTCGGAACCGTGAAATGACTCGCCAAATCCCGGGTTTGGCGGCAGAAACAGGGTTAATTGAAAGTCAAGGGCTGGCAGGCTAGGTCATCCGACGCGTAGTCCAACGCGGTACGATCATTGGGAAAGAGGGTTGACGGGGTGGCGAGAGATTTACGCCGCCCTTTGTGCGTCATGAATGGCGTACATCACGGGCGCCGGGTGCGGTGCGGGATTTCACGGGGGAAACGGGCGCGTTTCCGCATGAGTGCGTTTCAGGAGCTGTGAATGGCGAGCAAGGTAAAGACGCTGCAGGTCAGGGAGAAGGAAAAGGACGATAAGGCCGCGGACGCTCCCGAAAAGGATGTGGCGGACGCGCCGTCGCCGTTGCTCGACCTCAGCGACGCCGCCGTGAAGAAGATGATCAAGCAGGCGAAGAAGCGCGGCTTCGTCACCTTCGACCAGCTCA
>CAZOOO010000216.1:0-5072 GCA_964581435.1 uncultured Hyphomicrobiales bacterium
CCTTCGAACACGACGTAGAACGCGACGAGGTCGCGCAGAAACGCCTGATCCGCTTCCGGCGTGCCGGTCTTGAAGCCGGGGTCGTCGAGATGCCGGGTGTGCTTGAGCGCCCAGGCCGCCTTGTCGGTGATGGAAGGCACCTCGCGATACATGTTGAACAACTCGCCATCGTCGAGACCGAGGCTTTCGACGATGTACTGGAAGGTGTGGGTGTGGACGGCCTCCTCGAAAGCCTGGCGAAGCAGATACTGCCGGCATTCGGGGTTGGTGAGGTGGCGGTAGATCGCCAGCACGATGTTATTGGCGACCAGCGACTCCGACGCCGCGAAGAAGCCGAGGTTGCGCTTGACCATGCGCCGCTCGTCATCGGTCAGGCCGTCCTTCGACTTCCACAGCGCGATGTCGGCCTGCATCGATACCTCGGTCGGCATCCAGTGGTTGTTGCAGCCGGAGAGATACTTCTCCCAGGCCCAGCGGTACTTGAGCGGCAGGAGCTGGTTGACGTCGGCGCGGGCGTTGATCATCCGCTTGTCGTCGACGCGCACCCGCGCCGCGCCGCGATCGATGTTGCCGAGGCCGGTGGCGTCTCCAACCGCCGCGGCGGGTAACGGAGCGTCTTTCGCCGCGAAGGCGGAATGGACGGCGATAGCGGGCTTCGCTTCCGTGTCGCACCAGTCGAGCATGGCCGTTTCTCCTTGTTCTCTGCTCACTGGCAGGCTTCGCAGGTCGGGTCGTCGATCGAGCAGGCTTGGCCCCAGGCATTGCCGTTCGCATGGCTGCTGACGTTTGCATGGCTGTTGACTGAGACGGCCGGTACGGAAGCGGAGACCGCGTTGAGCTTGCCGTCCGTACCCTTGAGAGTTGATTTCTCGACATGCGTCGCCGAACGCGAGCGCAGGTAATAGGTCGTTTTCAGGCCGCGCTTCCAGGCGTGGCGATAGAGCGCGTCGAGCTTCCTGCCGCTTGGATCGGCGATGTAGAGATTGAGCGACTGCGCCTGGTCGATCCACTTCTGCCGCCGCGCCGCGGCATCGATCAGCCAGGCCGAGTCGATCTCGAAGGCCGTGGCGTAGAGCGCCTTGAGATCGTCTGGAACGCGGTCGATCTCGCCGACGCTGCCGTCGAAATATTTGAGGTCGGAGATCATCACCTCGTCCCACAGGCCGCGCGCCTTGAGATCGCGCACGAGGTGCGCGTTCACCACCGTGAAATCGCCGGACATGTTGGATTTGACGTAGAGGTTCTGATAGGCGGGCTCGATCGACTGCGACACGCCGCAGATGTTGGAGATCGTCGCGGTCGGCGCGATCGCCATGCAGTTCGAATTGCGCATCCCGACGGTCATGACGCGCCGGCGCAGCGAGTCCCAGTCGAGACGGCTGGAACGATCGATGTCAACCGCCGCGCCGCGCGCCTCATCGACGAGCGCAAGCGAATCGAGCGGCAGCACGCCCTTCGACCACAGCGAGTCCTGATAGGATGGATAGCGGCCGCGCTCGGCGGCGAGATCGACCGAGCCGGAGATCGCGTAATAGGCGATCGCCTCCATGCTCTCGTCGGCGAAGGAAACGGCTTCATCCGAGGCATAGGGCAGGCGCAGGATGTTGAGCGCGTCCTGAAAGCCCATGAGGCCGAGCCCGACCGGCCGGTGCCGCAGGTTCGAGGTCCGCGCCTCCGGAATGGTGTAGAAATTCACGTCCAGCACGTTGTCGAGCATGCGCATCGCGATTCCGACCGTGCGCGCGAGGTGCTCGTGGTCGAGCTTTCCGTCCTTGAGGTGGTTGGTCAGGTTGACGGAGCCGAGATTGCAGACCGCGACCTCCGTGCTCGAGGTGTTGAGCGTGATCTCGGTGCAGAGGTTCGAGGAATGCACCACGCCGCAATGCTGCTGCGGCGAGCGCAGGTTGCAGGGATCCTTGAAGGTGATCCAGGGATGCCCGGTCTCGAACAGCATGGTCAGCATGCGCCGCCACAGGTCGACGGCGCGAACCTGCTTCGTCACCCGCAGTTCGCCGCGCGCGGCCTTCTCCTCATAGTGAGCGTAGCGCTCGGCGAAGGCCTTGCCGGTGAGGTCGTGCAGGTCCGGCGTCTCGTCGGGGGAGAACAGCGTCCACACGCCATCCTCCTCGACGCGCTGCATGAAGAGGTCAGGCACCCAGTTCGCCGTGTTCATGTCATGGGTGCGGCGGCGGTCGTCGCCGGTGTTCTTTCGCAGGTCGAGAAATTCCTCGATGTCGATGTGCCAGGTTTCGAGATAGGCGCACACCGCGCCCTTGCGCTTGCCGCCCTGGTTGACGGCGATCGCGGTGTCGTTCGCGACCTTCAGGAACGGCACCACGCCCTGGCTTTCGCCGTTGGTGCCCTTGATGTGGGCGCCGAGCCCGCGCACGCGCGTCCAGTCGTTGCCGAGCCCGCCGGCATATTTGGAAAGCAACGCATTGTCCTTGATCGCCTTGAAGATGCCGTCGAGGTCGTCGGCGACGGTGGTGAGGAAGCAGGACGAGAGTTGCGGGCGCAGCGTGCCGGCGTTGAACAGCGTCGGCGTCGAAGCCATGAAGTCGAACGACGAGAGCAGGTCGTAGAACGCGATCGCCTTCTCCTCGCGGTCGATCTCGCGCAGCGCCAGGCCACAGGCGACGCGCATGAAGAACGCCTGCGGCAGCTCGAAACGCACGCTTCGGACGTGCAGGAAGTAGCGGTCATAAAGGGTCTGGAGCCCGAGATAGTCGAATCGCAGATCGCGTTCGGGCTTCAGCGCCGCCGCAAGCCGGTCGAGGTCGAAACGGCCGATCTCCGGATCGAGCAGTTCATTGTCGATACCGGTTCGCACATAGGCTCGGAAATAGTCCGCATAGCGCTCCGCCATCTCGGCTTGCGTGGCCTGCTCAGGCCGCCTCGCGACGAAACTCAAGGCCTCGCGGCGCATCTTGTCGAGCAGCAGCCGGGCGCTGACCTTGGCGTAATCAGGATCGGTCTCGACCAGCGTGCGGGCGGCTAGGATCGGCGCCAGCGCCAGTTCATCCACGCTGATGCCGTCATAGAGGTTACGATGGGTTTCCGTCAGAATGGAGGAAGCGGAGACGTCCCCAAGCCCCGCGCAGGCCTCCTCCACCACGGCAGTGAGACGATGGGTGTCGAGAGCGATCAGCGCTCCGTCGGCCGACTTCATCCGCAGCGCCGCTTTCGCCGCCGCCGCGCTGCCCTTCTTCGCCTTCGACTCCTGCGCCTTCGCCCGTTCGCGGGCGCGCTCCTCGCGATAGAGCACATAGGCGCGCGCGACCTTGTGATGCTCGCTCCGCATCAGCGCGAGTTCGACCTGATCCTGAATGTCCTCGATATGGAAGGTGCGGCCGGCGTCGGAGCGCCGCGTCAGGCTGGCGACGATCTGGCCGGTCAATTCAGCGACGATGTCGTGGACCCGGCGCGAGGCGGCGGCGCTGTTGCCCTCGACCGCGAGAAACGCCTTGGTCAGCGCCACCGCGATCTTGGCGGAGTCGAACGGCGAGACCGAACCGTTGCGCCGGATAACCTGATAGGCGGGTTCGCTGGGCGGCATCGCGGCCGCTGCGGACAAGGACGGACGCACGATACGCGCAGCAGATGCAGTTTCGGTTGCGGCAGACATCGCTCAAACCCCGGTCTGGTTGTGAGCCGGGGTCGTGCGGGGACGCGCGCAGGAAACCCCACGGCGAACACCGCGATTCCTGCCGTGCGGCCCGCCGGGACACCCCGCCCAGGGACGTTCTTTTTGCCAGGGCAGGTCTACTGACTTGCGGGTCTCAGCGTCCGTCCGGCCTTCCCGGAACCCTGCGGTTCCAGTGACACTCGATTGGACTCGGCTCGCCGCTTACAGTTGCGGGGGCAGCGCCGGCCTTGCCTCGGATCATAGACCGAGGCGCACCGGCTTCCCTCTTAGCTCTCGGCATTGCGACTCGAGAGACCTTGGCCACTATATCTAGTAGACGGACGGATTTCCGAGTCAACAGATCGTTTTGATTCCGGCTTCACAATTCTCGTAATTCACAGTCTAACGAAAAACACTGTGCAATCATTGCTCTGCCCGGCCCTTGACGCTCCGGCCGTTCAGACCATTATCTTGGCAGATAGGCTGCGGCGTTGTTCCCGCGCCTCAAACCATTGAGCCTGACCGTGACCGAATTCGCCCGACCGAACCTGACGCCCCCGAACGGGCAGAAGAAGGTGCTGCTGCACTCCTGTTGCGCGCCTTGTTCAGGCGAGGTGATGGAGGCGATGCTGGCCTCGGGGATCGATTACACGATCTTCTTCTACAATCCGAACATCCATCCCCTGAAAGAGTATCTGCTGCGCAAGGACGAGAACGTCCGTTTCGCGGAAAAGCATGGCGTGCCGTTCGTCGATGCCGATTACGACAAGGACGACTGGTTCGCCCGCGCCAGGGGGATGGAGTGGGAGCCCGAGCGCGGGGCGCGATGCACCATGTGCTTCGACATGCGCTTCGAGCGCACCGCGCTTTATGCGCATGAGCACAGCTTCCCGGTGATGACGTCCTGCCTCGGCATCTCGCGCTGGAAGAACATGGCGCAGATCAACGACTGCGGCCATCGCGCCGCTGGACGCTACCCCGATGTATCATATTGGGACTTCAACTGGCGCAAGGGCGGCGGCGCGCAGCGGATGATCGAGATCAGCAAGCGCGAGCAATTCTACCAGCAGGAATATTGCGGCTGCGTCTATTCGCTGCGCGATACCAATCAGCACCGCCGGAACCATGGCCGAGCGCCGATCGTGATCGGGACGCAATTCTACCGGCAGGGCGAGGAACCGGACGCGACATAAGATTCGGCCGTGCCGGTTGACGGCCCGTGGACGCTGGCCCATAGGATGGGGGGTCGAGGTTCTCCGGGCAATTCGAGCCCGGAGCTAAGAGGGAAGCCGGTGTATCTTCGGATAAAGCCGGCGCTGCCCCCGCAACTGTAAGCGGCGAGCAAAGGTCCACCATGCCACTGGGTTATCCTGGGAAGGCCGGGCCAAAGCCGAGACCCGCGAGCCAGGAGACCTGCCCCGGCAACATAGTCGTCCTCGGGCGGGGT
>CAZOOO010000217.1:0-5060 GCA_964581435.1 uncultured Hyphomicrobiales bacterium
TTGATTTTATTGGCGCACCCGAGAGGATTCGAACCTCTGACCTCTGCCTTCGGAGGGCAACGCTCTATCCAGCTGAGCTACGGGTGCGTGGCATTCTGTCTAGCCGATTGACGTGACGCCGGCAACGTCCCCTCAGGTCACCGACGCATTGCACCACAACCAGACCGCGATTGATGCGAGCTTGATCGTAGCGAGGAAGTTGTCATCGCACTTGTCGCAAGCAAGCGTCATCGACGCGATAGCGCTTGATTTGCTCGCGATGGAGTCGTCCGCTGAACCGCAAGGCCGTTCTTCGGAAACCGCCGCCTCCCCTGCGGAAAGACTGCCCGGATAAGGAAGACAAGCCCGAAGATGCCGAGATCAATCCGCTTATGACGAATGTGATTATCGAGGAAGCTCACGAATTTCTGTCTGCACGCCGAATTCAAAAAATGCCGACGCTTCGGGAGCAGTTGATGAAAATCGCGAAGCGCGGTCGCAAGCGTTATCTCGGACTGACGTTCGTCACGCAGTCGCCGAACGATCTTCCGGATGATGTGCTCGCGCTGGTAAACAACTGGGTGATCTACAAGATTGACGAAGCGACCATCCGACGACTCAAGAGCTACATTCCCAATTCCGACGAGAGCTTGTGGACTCTCGTCCGTGGCGTCGGACCGGGCCAGGCGTTGGTGAGTTTCACCGGCGCGCTGCTCGACCGCCTCACGCATCACGTCCATATCCTCGAGATGAACGGCGACAGCTTCAGGCTCGCTCAATCCAAGCGCCGGTCACGCCGCGCCAGGTTAGACCCGCCGTCGGACGAGGCCCCTCAGGAATGAAACCCGACAAGCAAGAAGGCCCCCGATATCGGGGGCCTTCTTGCTTGCGTCCGTGCTGCACTTTTACTCCGGCCGGCCGCTGCAAAATCTCTCCGGCGTTGACACTTTGCCGATCGACATGACCACCAGCACCGCAATCAAGTCAGCGCTATAAACTTCCAATCAGCCGAAACCGCCGCTGATTAGCTATTCGCCGCTTTCCGCGGACGGCCACCCTTCGATCCGTTTGCTCGTGCTGCCGCGGCTTTGGCCGGCGACTTCGCCTGCCCCGCTCTTCGAGCTAGTTCCTTCGTCATCCAGTCGCGTGTTCCAAAGATGCCTGCGACCAGGGCCGGGACGTAGAGGTCAGCGTCCAGCGCCGGCCAATGCAAATCAAAACCAAGGCCGTCAACCTGCACGTTGGCGAGATCATAGTGACTAGCCCCTTGTAGATCCTGCACAAGTTGCGCGGGAAAGGCGTAGGTACAGCCGTTGACCAGATCGATGATGACACGCCCGGTTTTGCGATCATAGTGCGCCGATATTGCCCGAGGTTCGGTTTCGAGCATCTTGCGGCCGCGAGCCTCGGCCGCCTTAAATTCCGCATCAGTCAAGTTTGCCATGAATGCGCTCCCATTCCTGAAGAAAGTGGTTGCGATGCTCCTTCACCTCGGCGATGAGCCGCCGAAGGTCGGAACGCTTGATGCCGACGCTAGACACGATCTCGGGTTCGTCGTCAGGCCCCAGCAAGTTGATCTTCGCCTGCCCCGCACCAGTGATGTGAACGTGTGCTGGTTCGTGATCCGCCGTGTAGATGACGAACCGGAAACCGTGCGCACGATGAGCGACAACCATGCTTCAAGATAACCCATCCGTTGGGTTTTTTCAAGACCACCACCCCAACCAAATTCCGCGCGTTCTCGAACCCTACGGCGAAGCCTTGCCTCTCGGTTCAGCGCTTCTTCGCTGCCTCATAGACCTCTGAACGCTCACGCTTGCCAACGGCGACGACGACGACCGTGATTCGCTCATCCTCGACGCGACAAACCAGCCGGTAGCCGGCGGCACGCAGCTTGATCTTGTAATGGTCGGGCATACCGCGCAGCGCGTCAGCCTGCACGCGCGGCCGCCTCAACCGTTCCGCGAGCTTCTTCTTGAATTGCCCACGCAGCGTCGCACCGAGTTTGTCCCACTCCTTGCGCGCCGATGGCAGGAATTCCAGCCTATAGGTCATCGAGACTGACCGGCACTCCCTTTTCGGCTGCGCGCGACTTTGCGATGTCGACGAGCGCCTGATCGTCGAGCGCGTCCATCATTGCCTCATAGGTGTCGGCCGGCACCAGGTAAGCCATGACGCGATTATGGTTCAGGATCGCGACTGCGCTGCCCCGCGCACCTTCGACAATGGCAGTGGGGTTCTTTTTCAGGTCGGAAACGCTGATGGCGATCTCGGCTTCAACGCGCTGCATGGGAACTCCTCAGAGATTAGCACCACGTTAAGTACTAATTTTGATGCTGAATTTTGATCTATATAACCTCTTATCTCACTATATTAATGACGACACGCCCCTAGCGCGTCGCGGCGGGCCATGTCGACTGATAAGCATTGATTAATGTTCACATATGCGATCATTATAAGATATTTGGTTAGCGTATATGAACATTATACCTTCCAAGCAAGTCGCCACCCTTGCCATAAGGTTCATTTCTCCGTACATTAATTAGCTTAAAGTATGCATATGTGAACGTTATGGTGGCCCATGCAGCCAGTTTCACCTCTGCCGATTCCTGCCCGCCGGGCCCTGCGCAAGCTGGGGCAGGACCTGCGCGACGCCCGTCGCCGGCGGAGAATACCTATGGCGCTGCTGGCAGAGCGTGCCCGCATCAGCCGCACGACCCTGACGAAGGTCGAAAAGGGCGACGAATCCGTAGCTCTCGGTATCTACGCGGCGGTGCTGCATGCCCTCGGCCTTGTGGACCGCCTGGCGGCGCTCGCCGACGCAACCGAGGATGCGATAGGCCGCGCGATTGACGAACGCAGTTTGCCGAAACGCGTGCGCCTGCCGCGTAGCAGCGCGGCCCGTAAAACTGCGGGCCAGCCAGCCGACGGAGACAAGCATGACTGACCGCCAAGTCCATGTCTACGCCGATCTCAACGGTGCGACGCATGTCGTCGGCCGGCTCTATGCGCACCACAACAAGGGCAAGGAGACGGCGAGCTTCGAATACGAGGCCGCGTGGCTCGAAAACCCGCAGCGCTTCTCGCTCGAACCAGCGCTCAGTCTCGGCCCGGGACAATACTACTCGCCCCGCAGCCTGTTCGGCGCGATCGGCGATTCTGCGCCAGACCGCTGGGGCCGAACACTGATGAAGCGTGCCGAGGCGCGCAGGGCCGAAGCAGAAAAGACGAAGCCCCGCGCGCTGTACGAGGTCGACTATCTACTCCGTGTCAACGACGAGACGCGCCAGGGTGCACTGCGCTTTGCGGACAAACCCGGCGAGCCGTTCCTGGCGCATGACGACGCGCCGGTCCCCCCGCTCATCAACCTTCCTAAACTCCTCTCCGCGACTGACGCACTACTGGCTGACGCTGAAACCGCGGCAGAATTGAAGCTGCTGCTGGCCCCTGGCTCCTCACTCGGTGGTGCGCGCCCCAAGGCTTCAGTCCGCGACCGGGACGGGCAACTCGCGATCGCCAAGTTTCCGAAGAAGGACGACGATTACGCCGTCGTCGAATGGGAGGTTGTGGCGCTGGATATCGCAAAGCGCGCCGGCATCAATGTTCCTGCTTTCAGGATGGAGAAGATCGCTGGGCGCGCCGTCCTTATCCTTGATCGCTTCGACCGCGCCAGCGGCACGCGCGTCCCGTTTCTCTCCGCAATGAGCATGATCGGCGCCAGCGACAACGAATCTCACAGCTACCTTGAATTGATGGACGCGCTGCGCCAATACGGTGCCGCGCCGGCCACGGACGGCCCTGAACTCTGGCGCCGTATCGTGTTCAGCATCCTGATCTCCAACACTGACGACCATTTGCGCAATCATGGTTTTCTCTATGAGGGGCAGAAAGGCTGGCGCCTTTCGCCTGTCTACGACGTCAACCCGACGCCAGTGGAAGTCAAAGAACGTGTCCTGACGACGGCGATTAGCGAGGACGACGGCACGGCGTCGCTCGATCTCGCCCTGTCGGTGGCGAGAGAATTCGGGCTAAAGGCAACCGAAGCCCGGCAAGTCGCCACCGAGGTCGGCACCGCCGTCGCCACATGGCGTGCCACTGCCAAGGCTGCCAACATCGGGAAAGCCGAGATCGATCGCATGGCCTCTGCCTTCGATCATGATGATCTGCAGCAGGCGCTTTCATAAGCGTCCTCTGTCTGGGACAGAGGGACGTCATGCCAGGGTGGCACCTTTCGTCAAGTTATTGGCGGGTGAGGCGTCCATCACCGCCGGCTTCGCGCCGATCCTCAGTCCACAATGACAGGAACACACCAGCCAACGGCGTCTAAGCCCTCCGGGCCAATGCGAATCCCGGTTCCGGCACCGGAGACGGTGTTTTAACGGCATTGACTCCAGAAGAACAAAATAGGAACATGAGCCGAGTGCAGCCAACGGGGAACCGCGCCGATGTCGGCCCTATCCGAGCAAAAACCAGAAGATGAAAACCAGCGGCTCGAAGCTGCAACCGACCAGGCGATTGAAGCGTGTGGCGGCGATCTACGATCAGCTATTCGCTCATTGATCTTGGCAAATCAGTATTTGCAGCACGAACTGGAAGACAAAGTTTCGCGCGGGTACTTGCGCGGGGTGAATCGCAATCGATTCTAGTTGCTTCAATGGAGGGATGACAGTGGCTGACGTAACCTATTATGTGGCGTTGCCATTCCTACAAGACGATGCGGGCGAACCGACGGTCGGTGAACCGGCAGAATGTCAGAATGTCGTCAGCCCCGGCTTTGCGGAACTGGTGGTGTGGGAAGTTCCTGACCCTGTCGCAGGAAGCCCGCACCACTACAAATACCGGCTCGCCTATGTGGTGAACGGCGTCTGCCGCGTACGTTACGACAACGAGCGCGGCAAGGGTGATCACCGCCACCTGGATGGTAAGGAAAGCCCATACGCGTTTCGAGGGCTGGAGCGGTTGCTGACGGATTTTTGGCGCGACGTGAATAAGCGGAGATAAAGCATGCGGACGGTTATCCTGGGCATCGAGACACAAAACGACCTGACGCGCCGTATTCTGGCGACAGCACGCGGGCAGCA
>CAZOOO010000218.1:0-5004 GCA_964581435.1 uncultured Hyphomicrobiales bacterium
GGCGGCGTATTCCAGATGGTGTCGCACGGCATCGTGTCGGGCGCGCTGTTTCTCTGCGTCGGTGTCGTTTACGACCGGATGCACACGCGCGAGATCGCGGCCTATGGCGGACTCGTCAACCGGATGCCGCTTTATGCGTTGGTGTTTCTCGTCTTCACGATGGCCAATGTCGGACTGCCCGGAACGTCCGGGTTTATCGGTGAGTTCCTGGCGCTGATCGGGACCTTCAAGGTCAGCATTCCCACGGCGGTCGCGGCGACGCTCGGCGTGATCCTGTCAGCCGCCTACGCCTTGTGGCTGTATCGCAAGATTGTGTTCGGGGCGCTGGTCAAGCCGTCGCTCGCCACCATCAAGGATCTGACGTTCCGCGAGGGCCTGACGCTGGCGCCGCTTGTGGTGCTGACGATCCTGTTCGGCGTTTATCCGAAGCCGGTGCTCGATTTCTCGGCGGCTTCCGTACAAAATCTCGTCAATAATTATGCAAGCGCGACCGCCGCCATCAAGGCGGCGGCGCTGCCATGATCACGGCAGGTCAGGGACGCCAGCTATGATGTTTGAGGCCGCCGGATATTCACTGCTTCCCGTCTTGCCGGAGATTGTTCTGGCGGTCGGCGCGATGGTGCTGCTGCTGATTGGGGCATGGTGCGGCCAGCGCGCCGCCGGCCTCGTGACCGGCCTTGCGATCTGTTTTCTGATCGGGGCCGGCGTGATCGAGTATCTTTTGCCGGGCGGCAGGCTGGTCACCTTTGGCGGCAGCTTCATCGTCGATGACTTCGCGCGGTTTCTGAAGATACTTGCCTTGCTCGGCTCCGCGGCGACGCTGGTTCTGTCCCGGGAGTTTCTTGAGGATCAGTCGCGCCGGATGTTCGAGTTCGCGATCCTGGTGATGCTTTCGACGGTCGGCATGATGGTGCTGATTTCGGCGGCCGACCTGATCATGCTGTATCTCGGGCTCGAATTGATGAGCCTTGCGCTTTACGTGGTGGCGGCGAGCAACCGCGACAATGTGAAGTCGACCGAGGCGGGCTTGAAATACTTCGTTCTTGGCGCGCTGGCGTCGGGGATGTTGCTCTACGGCGCTTCACTGCTCTATGGCTTCACGGGAACCGTCAGCTTCGCCGGCATTGCCGCCGCCGCGAAGAGCGGCAGCATCGGCGTCGTCTTCGGTATCGTCTTTCTGCTGGCCGGCCTTTGTTTCAAGGTGTCGGTGGTGCCGTTCCATATGTGGACGCCTGATGTTTACGAGGGAGCGCCGACGCCGGTCACGGCTTTCTTCGCCTCGGCGCCGAAGATCGCGGCGATGGCGGTTTTCACCCGGGTGGTGCTGACGGCATTCTCAGGGGTCGTCGCCGAGTGGCAGCAGATCGTGGTTTTCGTGGCGATCGCGTCCATGGCGCTGGGCTCGTTCGGCGCGATCGGTCAACGCAACATCAAGCGCCTGATGGCTTATTCATCGATCGGCCACATGGGCTTCGCGCTGGTCGGCCTTGCCGCCGGCACGGTCGAGGGCGCGCAGGGCGTGGTGCTGTATCTGGTCATCTATACCGTGATGACGTTCGGGGCCTTCACGGTCATCCTCGCCATGAGCCGCAAGGGTCAGCCCCTGGAGCAGATCAGCGACTTCGCGGGATTGTCGCGGACCAATCCGCTGCTGGCGTTTTGCTTCGCCATGCTGCTGTTCTCACTGGCCGGAATACCGCCGCTGGCCGGGTTCTTCGCCAAGTTCTATGTCTTCAGCGCCGCCATCAAGGCAGGATTGTTCGCGCTGTCCGTGATCGGCGTCATCACCAGCGTCGTCGGCGCGTTCTACTATCTCAACGTGATCAAGGTGATGTATTTCGACGACCGGGCCGAGGCGACAGACACCGTGCACATCGAATTGCGTTCGGTGGTGGCTGCGACCGCGCTTTTCAACATGCTGTTCTTCGCGTATCCCGGGCCTCTGGTCAGCGCCGCCACGGCGGCTGCGAAGTCATTGTTCTGACGGCTTTGCTCGAATGGCATTTTCGCTCGGCCCACGAGCTGCATCGACGGGTTACCGACTCGCGGTCTTCGATCGCATCGGCTCGACCAACACCGAAGCGCTGACACGCGCGCGGACGGGCGAGACCGGCCCGATCTGGCTGGTCGCGGCGGAGCAGACCGCGGGCCGCGGCCGCCGGCAGCGGAACTGGATCTCGCCTCGGGGCAATCTGGCATGCAGCGTGCTTGAGGTGATTGATACCTCTCCCGCTGTAGCGGCGACCCTGAGCTTCGCGGCGGGGTTGGCGCTCGAAGCCGCGCTGCAAGCCGTCAGCCTTGAAGCGCGCATGAGATCCCCGGGGTCGGAGAACGTGACGTTTCACCTGAAATGGCCCAATGACATGCTAGCAGGCGGCAGGAAACTCGCAGGGATCCTGCTGGAGGCCGAGACCGTCGCACATGATCGTCTGGCCGTTGTCGTCGGCATAGGCGCCAATGTCGCCGCCGCGCCCGAGGGAATGCCGTATCCGGCGGTCTCGCTGCGGGATCTCGGGATTGACGTCGGCGCGGAGGATCTGTTTTGTGCGCTGACCGAAACCTGGGCCGAATTTCGGGCCATCTGGGACGCAGGCCGTGGCTTCGGCGAGATCAGGCGGCTGTGGCTCGCGCGGGCGGCCGGTGTCGGCCAACATGTCTCGATCCAGTCCGGTCCATCCACGATATCCGGCATGTTCGATACCATCGACAAGGACGGCTGTTTGATCGTCGTGACCTCCGGCGGCAGGCGGGTGGCCGTCTCCGCCGGCGACGTATATTTCGGCGCGGCTGCCTCGGTCGGAGCAACATGATAGCGCGGCCCGATGAGTTGATGTTTGCCCCGCTCGGCGGCGTGGGTGAGATCGGCATGAACCTGTCGATCTACGGACTCGGCAATCGTCATCAGCGAAGCTGGCTGGCGGTGGATCTCGGCGTTTCCTTCGGCGACGAGGAACATCTGCCGGGCATCGATCTCATCATGCCGGACATCCGGTTTCTTGAACAGGAACGGAAAAACCTCGTCGGCCTCGTGCTGACGCACGCGCATGAAGATCACTTCGGCGCAATCATCGATTTGTGGCCGCGTCTGAAATGCCCGATCTTCGCCACCAAGTTCAGCGCGGCTTTATTCGAGGCCAAATGCGCGGCCGAACGCAATGCGCCGGATATCCCGGTGACTGTCGTGCCCTCGGGGGGACGCATCGAGGTCGGTCCCTTTGGCGTCGAGTTCATTCCGGTGGCGCATTCGATTCCGGAATCCCATGCCCTTGCGATCCATACCGAGGCCGGAATCGTCGTGCATACCGGCGACTGGAAGATCGATCCGACGCCCATCATCGGGCCGCCGACCGACGAGCGGCGCTTGCGTGAACTCGGCGACGAGGGCGTGCTGGCGCTGATCGGCGATTCCACCAATGCGGTGCGGGACGGGCGCTCGCCGTCCGAAACCGAAGTTGCAAGAACCATCGCGGATCTGGTGAAGGCGGCGAAGGGCCGGGTCGCGGTGACCACGTTCGCGTCCAATGTCGGGCGGCTGCGCGCCGTGGCTGATGCCGCGCGTGAAGCGGGGCGCGAGGTCGTGGTGGTCGGCCGCGCGATGGCGCGCGTGGTGCAGGTCGCGCGCGAGACCGGACATCTGAACGGGATGCAGGATTTTCGCAGCGCCGATGTCTATGGCCATCTTCCACCCGACAAGGTTCTGGCGCTGTGCACGGGCAGCCAGGGCGAGCCAAGGGCGGCGCTCGCCCGCATCGCGAGGGATGATCATCCGGAGGTCACGCTGAACCGTGGCGACACCGTGATCTTTTCCTCACGCACCATTCCCGGCAACGAGAAAGCCGTCGGCGCGATCATCAACGGTCTTGTGGCCCAGGGCATCGAGGTCATCACCGATCGCACCCAACTGGTTCACGTGTCCGGCCATCCACGCTGCGACGAACTGCGGGACATGATCTCCTGGGTTCGTCCACGTCTGCTGATCCCGGTGCATGGCGAGGCTTCGCATCTTTCCGAACACGCGCGGCTGGCGCGGGCTTCCGGCGTGCCGAAAGTCCTGATCTGCAAGAACGGCGACCTGGTCCGGCTCGGGCCCGGAGACCCCGGCATCGTCGATGAATTGCCGTCAGGACGACTCTACAAGGATGGCGCCATCCTCGAGGATTCGAAGTCGCGCGCGGTCGTCGAGCGGCGGCGCATGGCATTCGCCGGCTGCGTGTTCGTGGCGATTGCCGTCACCGACAAAGGCGAACTGGTTGAGGATCCCGAGGTTGATCTCGTCGGCATCCCGGAAAAGAACATGGCCGGCGAGATACTCGACGACATCGTTTTCGACTCGGTGGTCTCGACGGTGAAAGGGTTCTCGCGGACGCTGCGGCGTGACCCGGATGCGATGGCCGAGTCCTTGCGCCGCGCCGTGCGGGCGGCGGTCGCGGAAGAGTGGGGCAAGAAGCCGCTCTGTTACGTTCACGTTCTGGTGATCTAGAGCATTTTCGCTTCTGTATGAGTCGGAAGCGAAGGTCGCTTCGCTCGGAAACGCTATAGTGCAGCGGATTGACCCCCTCCTTGGCGGTGATTGCCGGACGTGAACGTGGAGGCGGGCAGATACGGCGAAACTGAATCCAACCATCGCATTGCGGGATGACATGCTGGGTCGGCTCAATCATGTGGCTATCGCCGTCAGGGATGCCGAAAAGGCGGCGAAGATTTACGGCGTCGCTTTCGGCGCGGAGATTTCCGCCGCGCTGCCGTTGCCTGAGCATGGGGTGATCACGGTGTTCGCGATCTTGCCAAATACGAAGATCGAGTTCATTCAGCCACTCGGCGAGACATCGCCGATTGCGAAATTTGTCGAGCGCAATGCGGACGGCGGTATTCACCATGTCTGCTATGAAGTCCCTGACATCATCGCGACTCGTGATATTCTGATAGCGGAAGGCGCGCGCGTTCTTGGTGACGGCGAGCCGAAGATTGGTGCGCACGGCAAGCCGGTGCTTTTCTTCCATCCGA
>CAZOOO010000219.1:0-4960 GCA_964581435.1 uncultured Hyphomicrobiales bacterium
TCCGCCCGCATCCCGCGTCTCAAAATATTGGAATCGATCACGTTCATGATCCTGCATCGATTCGATCCAGGATCATCGTGATCTAGTGCGACATGAAAACAGGAACGGTCATCGCCGACAGCATCTCGCGCGTCACTCCGCCGAACACAAATTCACGCAGGCGAGAGTGTCCGTAGCCACCCATCACAAGCAGGCTGGTCGGACTGCCCGCAACATGCGACAAGATGGCATTCGCAACGTCCATATCGGCCGCCGAGATCGTTTTCACCCCAACCTTGATATCGTGTCGAGCGAGATGCCGGCTGATTTCATTACCGCGAAGGGCGTGCTCTTTCGCGGTCTTTTCATTTTCTACGATAAGAATCTCAACAGCGCTGGCCTTTTTCAAAAACGGCAACGCATCATTGATGGCACGCGCCGCCGTGCGGCTTCCATCCCAACAGCACACGACCTTCTCGAGTTTCAACGCCTCCCGCTGAGTGCCGGGAACGATAATGAGCGGCCGGCCGGAATCAAAGAGCGTCGTTTCAATTAGAATGCTGTTGCTGACGCCCTTGTCATCATCCGATTGCATGACGATGCTTAGATCGAAACACCGCGCCATTTCTGAAAACGTCTTGGGCATTCCTGAAACAAGACGCGGTTCGGCCGAGAGATCGAAACGCTTCATAGCCTGTTCAAAACGCTCAATTGCACCGCGCGCCTCTGCTTCACTCTCGGCAAACAGATCGGCAAGAGCATCAGCGGGCATGCTCGCCTCAAAGTTAAATATAACTGCCGTCAGATGAGCGGAAAAAATTTCGGCTATCGAAGCAGCAAAGTCACGGACGCCATCTCGCGAGGGGTCACGTTCCAGATGAAGGATAATATCTTTAAGCATACGATTCGCTCCCTGATCCGAGCACCCGCCACAGAACTACGATATCGAAAATCAAAGCAAGTTCAAAGCTTCAAGCCTTCGAAGGTTTTTGCGCGATGCCTGACGCCCTGTCGAAAACATAATCGATCTCCCCAAAACGAGGAAATGGTTCATCGTCCGAACGGAGGTAAAAATATAAAAGGCCTGTATGGCGCACAGCCAGTAGCGAATGCGAGGCTTCGCGGATAAACATATCATTTTTAATCTTCCTGCGATCATTTCGGCTTCTCCGCGCGGGAGCCAGTGCATGCCGAGGCCGTGTCGTGAGGACGCTAATAATCGACAACTACGATTCGTTTACCTACAACCTGGTGCATCTGATCGCAGATATAAACCAGGAAGATCCATTGGTCGTCCGCAACGATGCGGTGACCTGGGACGAACTCTCCCGAAGACGATTCGACAATATCATTATTTCGCCGGGGCCGGGACGCCCCGACCGGGCGGCGGATTTCGGCTTATCCAAGGCCGCGATCGAAGCGGCCGCTGTTCCCTTGCTTGGCGTATGTCTGGGCCATCAAGGCCTTGC
Source organism: uncultured Hyphomicrobiales bacterium (assembly GCA_964581435.1). GTDB lineage: Bacteria > Pseudomonadota > Alphaproteobacteria > Rhizobiales > Xanthobacteraceae > Nitrobacter. The sequence goes on from CAZOOO010000219.1 coordinate 1,449, forward strand.
CCTCGCGGCAGGCGCGTCGCTGGCGCAGGCGCCATCTCTCGTCCACGGACGCACATCCAGAATCGTGCATCAGGGGTTTGGCCTCTTCTCGGACATGCCGCCATTGTTCAATGCGGCCCGCTATCATTCTTTTGTCGTCCAGCGTCCTCTCCCGCCCGCTCTTGAGGAAATTGCCCGGACCGAAGACGGCCTCGTCATGGGCATCGCCCGGCGCGGCCGGCCGCAATGGGGCGTTCAATTTCACCCGGAATCGTTTCTCACGGAAGACGGCCGGGTCTTGCTGCGAAATTTTCGTGACCTTTCGTTTCGTTTCACGGGAAGAACCTCAGCGCCGCCACCCGTACGGGCGGCCAAGCGGCGTTCCACGCCGCCTGCTGCGACGACCCGCAAAGCATTCTGGCTCGAAATCCCGCGCGCGGTCGACACCGAGGCGGTGTTCTGTTCGCTCTTTGCCGATCAGCCCTTCGCCTTTTGGCTCGACAGCAATCTTGCGGGGGCGCCGCTGTCGCAATGGTCGTACATGGGAGATGCATCGGGGCCACATGCGGCGACGACGCAGTATCGCTGCACCGACCGACAGATCCTGATCGACGACGCTCACGGTCGCCGGACCGAGAACGTCGATATATTCGAGTATCTTCAAAGGGAGCATCGGGGCCGACCGCAATCGGCGCCGCCATGTCCTTTCGTCGGCGGTCATGTCGGGTGGTTTGGTTACGAACTGCGACATGATTGCGGCTCGCCGACCACGCAGCGCGCTACAACACCCGACGCTTTGTGGATTCGCCCAGACCGGTTCATCGCCGTAAATCATCTCGATGGGAAGACCTATGTATGTGCGATCGATAGCCCCGAGGAGGCCGACCGCGCGCAGCATTGGATTCGCTCCACACTCAAGCGGATCGAATCGGCGAACCGCCCGCCCCTGAATTGTCCCGACGCGACCGACCGGGGTCCGCTCGCATTCCTCATGAAGGATGGAAGAGCGAGCTATCTCTCCAAGGTCGCCCGCTGTCTCGACCTGATCGCGCAAGGGGAGACTTATCAGGTCTGTTTGACCAGCGAGTTGTCCTGTCCCGCCACCGTTGAGCCGCTGTGGGTTTATCGCGCAATGCGAAGCGTCAATCCCGCTCCGTTTGCGGCTTTTCTCAAATGGCCCGGCGGCGCCGTCCTCAGCGCCTCGCCTGAGCGGTTTCTTGCAGTCGGCGCGGACGGAAGCATCCAAACAAAGCCGATCAAAGGAACGGTCCGGCGCGCCACCGATCCGCTTGAAGACAAGAAACTGGCCGAAATGCTGCGGGCTGGTCGAAAGAACCGGGCAGAGAACGGAATGATCGTCGATCTCTTGCGCCACGATCTGTCGCGCTGTTGCGAGACCGGGACCGTATCGGTGCCGAGTTCGTTTGACGTCGAAACATACCAGACCGTCCACCAACTGGTAAGCACGATCCGCGGCGTTTTGAAGCCGGAGCATACGCTCATTGACCTGCTGCGCAGCGGCGCGTTTCCGGGCGGATCGATGACCGGAACGCCGAAATCCCGCACTCTTGAGCTTATCGATCAGTTGGAGCAGCGTGCCCGAGGCATCTATTCCGGCTCGCTTGGCTGGCTGGGCGACGATGGCGCTGCTGATCTGAGCATCGTGATCCGATCCGTCGTGCTGTCCGATGGACGGTTCTCCATCGGTGTGGGAGGCGGAGTGGTCGCGGAATCCACGCCCGAGGGAGAATTTGAGGAAATGCTTTTGAAGGCCGAGGCTTCGATCAAATCAATCGTCATCGCCGCGTTTGGAAGCTTCAGCGAAAGTCAATATCGTCTGGCGGAGCCCGGCGACGGCATGGCTCAAGCCAAGCACGTCTGACGATCGCCTGCGCGGAAGACTTCCGCACAATCGACGGGTCCCGGACGACAGCGGGCGCGGCATGATCGTCTCTACAACAAAAAAGCCCCGTCATTGCTGACGAGGCTCCCTGAACGCCCGTTCCAGTTACTGGTGAAACGAGGCGGAGAAAGCGCGTCCCGGTTCATCCGCGGGTCACGACGCTTTCCAACTCTTTGCATGATGCACCGCCATCATCACAAGGGGATGACAAACGCCGCAATCTTGAATCCCGGATAAAGATGACTTCGAATTATATCAATCCGAAATCATCGACGTGATCGGCAATATTTCGAGCGGAATGCCGCTACACACGCGCTCTATGCGAGCGAGAGGTTTTCCGCGCTGACCTTGCCGCGCATCTTGTCGGTTTTCAGCTCGAAATTGACCTGCTGGCCTTCGTTGAGCCCGGTGAGACCCGCTCGCTCCACCGCGCTGATATGCACGAACACGTCGTTACCGCCGTCGTTCGGCTGAATGAAACCAAAACCCTTCTGGCCGTTAAACCACTTCACTGTACCTGTCGTCATCAGAGTCATCCTTATTCCAAAGCGCGCACATGCGCGTTTTTCGCGCACGATTGCGCGAACCATCCAATCTCAGCGATGTCTTTGGAAAGGAGCCTTGGTCTTTAGCTAAGAAGACTTGCGGCGCTCTAACAAAACCAATGCCGGCAATCGAATATTGTTATATATAGCATTTCCCGGCGAAAATCGCAAATCCGCGCCCCACCCCTGGCATTCCGGCGGATCATGCCTATATGAGTTCCATGACCAAGTCTCCGCCGAGTCCAGCACAACTGGCCCGCAACGAACGGATGCGCACGGCAGCCGTCGAGGGCGCCAAAGCCCGCGCCGACATCGAGGCCCGCGACATCGCCATTCGCAAGAACATGGAGCGCCTGCGCGCGCTGCGACTGGCGAAGGAAGCCGAACAGGCGACGCAGCCGAAGCCGGTAAAAGCGCCGGCACGAGCCAAGAAGGCAGCGCCCAAACAAACCGCCAAGTTGTCGGATTTCCTTGCCTCGCAAAGGAGCAACGGCCGGACCACTTGAATGCGCCGTGTCGGACCAGCGCGGAAGATTAAATAGAATCTAAAAAGCCCCGGATCGCTCCGGGGCTTTTGGCATGGGGCACACAGCGTGCTGTCGTCATGGCCGGGATAAACCCGGCCATCCACGTCTTCGCTGTCCGGCCAAGAGACGACGTCGATCGCAGGAACCTCGGCGCAAAGACGCGCTTCGTGCTTTTGCCCGGTGATGACGGCGTGGCCGCTCAATAGCGGTAATGATCGCTCTTGAACGGACCCTCGACCTTGACGCCGATGTAGTCGGCCTGGTCCTTGCGCAGTTCGGTGAGCCTGACGCCGATCTTGGCGAGATGCAGCCGCGCCACCTTCTCGTCCAGCGTCTTGGGCAACACGTAGACTTCTTTTTTGTACTTGCCGTCCTTGTTGTTGGCGAACAGTTCGATCTGCGCCAGCGTCTGGTTGGTGAACGACGCCGACATCACGAACGACGGATGCCCCATCGCATTACCGAGATTCACCAGCCGGCCCTCCGACAACAGGATCATGCGCTTGCCGTCCGGGAAGGTGATCTCGTCCACCTGCGGCTTGATGTTGTCCCACTTCA
>CAZOOO010000220.1:0-4947 GCA_964581435.1 uncultured Hyphomicrobiales bacterium
TCGAGACTCATGACGAAGTCGGCGACCACCACGACCCGAACGGCGGCCCAGAGATGGCCGGCCGCCGGGATTCCCTCCTCGCCCTGCTTTTCCGGCACCAGCAATTTGGCGGCAATCACAAGCAGCGCGAGCCCTCCCGCCAGCTTGAGGTAGGGCAGTCCCATCAGGGTCGTGATGATCCCGGCGAAGACGATGCGGAGGCCGACCGCGGCGCCCGCGCCGAGCACCACTCCCCAAAAGCGCAACTGGGGAGGCAGCCCGCGACAGGCAAGCGCGATCACCAGCGCGTTGTCGCCGGACAAGACGACATCGATCCAGATGATCTTGCCGACGGCGAGCCAGAATGCCGGATCGTCCACATCGTTTCGAAACTGGTCGAAGGCCGATGCGATCGCCGTCAGATCGAAGATATGCAGTAGCAAATCCAACGCCTGTTCCTTCGATCGAACGCCGCTGGATTCGGCCTAGCCGACGATCTCGTTGCCCGAGAAGAACTGAGCGATCTCGATAGCCGCGGTTTCGGCTGCGTCCGATCCATGAACGGAGTTCTCACCGACCGATTTCGCATGAAGCTTGCGAATTGTGCCGTCGGCCGCCTTGGACGGGTCGGTCGCCCCCATGATCTCGCGATACTTGAGGATCGCGTTCTCGCCCTCGAGCACCTGTACGACGACGGGAGCGGAAATCATGAAATCGACAAGCTCTCCGAAGAACGGGCGCGCCTTGTGCACGGCGTAGAACGTCTCGGCCTGCTCGCGGGTCATGCGGATGCGCTTTTGGGCCACGATCCGAAGTCCGGCCTTTTCGATCAGGGCGTTGATCGCGCCGGTCAGGTTTCGCGCGGTCGCGTCCGGCTTGAGAATCGAAAAGGTGCGTTCAATCGCCATGATGTCGTCCTTGATTTAGCAGTCGCTGGAATTGCGCGCTTATATCGACGCCCATCATCGACGGCAAGCGCATCGGACGCGCCACACCCGGCAAGCCTGCCGCGATGTCATGCCCGTCAGCGAACTCTGTAACCTGCGTCACTGAGCGGCTCAAATCTCTGCCGTAGCCTCGACACGCTGAACCTGATCGCCTGGCGCAACGTCAAACCAGGCGGACGACATATTCACTGCGGCGCCTCCGGCGTCCACACTTTGAGGAGAGAGCACGATGTTACGCAAAATCGCACTCGCCGCGATCGCGGCTGCGTCGCTTGGCACGGCAGCGTTGGCACCTACTGCTGCATCCGCAGGCTGGGGTTGGCACCACCACGGCGGCTATCACCATCACGGTTGGCGTCACTACGCCTGGGGACCCGGCTTCTACGCCGGGGCTCCCGGCGGCTGCTACGTGCAGCGGCTGGTGCCGACGTCCTTCGGACCGCGCTGGCGCGTCATCAATCGCTGCTTCTGACCGCCGGGAATCGGCAGTCTCACCGCAATCCAGGTGAGACTGCCGTTGTGATCGCAGCAGACCGCTGACCGGCCGCCGTATCGCTCTTTTTGTCTCGTCCGGCGATACAAGGCGAGTGCGCTCAGAGGACCGCCTCGATCTCGGCAAGCTCGACGCCTTCCCGCACGACATCGCCGACCCTGCATTTGATCTTCTTCAGTTTGCCGGCAAACGGAGCGCGCAACGTCTGCTCCATCTTCATCACCTCCAGCGCGAGGATGGGTGCGCCCCTTTCCAGCAGCGTCCCCTCCTCCGCCAGCAGCGCGACCACCGTGCCCGGCAGCGGCGCGATGATGCGATCTTCGCCGGCCTGCTCATCATCGTCTTCGCCAAATGGATCGACCCAGTGCAGTTCGAACCGTCCGCTGCGTGTCCGCACGTATAGTTCGCGTCCCTCGACGGCGAAGACAACGCGGCTTCGTCGTCCATCGAGCGTGAGGATGAGGCCGTCCGGGCCGTCCGCTGCAAACGCGAATGCAAGATTCTCGTCTCCAAGCCGGATTTCGTCCGGGCCATTGCCATAGATGAACGTGACCTCGTGCTCAGCCTGCCCCTGACGGAACACGAACCGCCGCCGGCGTCGGCCGACCATCATCCAGCCCGCCGTTCGCCAGGGCGATGCCGAATCCGCTGGAGCCACCTTGCTTTCCGCCAGCAGGACGGCGGCGACGGCGGCTGCAATCTCGGTCTCGCCCGGCGCCACCGAGGCCCGGGTCAGGTCTTGCAAATGTCGCTCGATGAAGCCGGTGTCGACCGCGTTGGCACGCACATCCGCGTGCGTGATCAGCGCGCACAGGAACGGAATGTTGGTCACGATGCCGCGGATGTCGGTTTCGTCCAACCCGCGCGCCAGGCGGCGGATCGCGGCTTCGCGGGTCGGCGCCCAGGCGATCACCTTGGCGAGCATGGCGTCATAGTTCGGCGGAACCGCATCGCCTTCACGGTAGCCGGCATCGATGCGCAAGCCGTCAGCCTCCGGCGGCGTGCGCCAGGTCTTGATGCGGCCGACGGACGGCATGAAATTCCTGTTCGGGTTCTCGGCATAGACTCGCGCCTCTATGGCGTGACCGTTCAGCGCGATCCGATCTTGCGTCAGCGGCAGCTTCTCGCCGAACGCGACCCGAAGCTGCCATTCCACGAGATCTATTCCGGTGACGAGTTCGGTCACGGGATGTTCGACCTGGAGGCGGGTGTTCATTTCGATGAAGAACACCTCCCTGCCGTCGGACACGAATTCGACGGTGCCCGCGCCGACATAGCCGACCGCGCCGGCCGCCCTGCGCCCGGCTTCGCACACCTTGTCGCGTTGCGCGGCGTCGAGTGTCGGCGACGGCGCTTCCTCGATCACCTTCTGGTGCCTGCGCTGCAAGGTGCATTCACGCTCGAACAGCGACAGCAGGTTGCCGTGGCTGTCGCCGATTACCTGCACTTCGATATGCCGGGGACTCTCGACGTATTTTTCGATCAGCAACCGGTCGTCGCCGAAAGCAGCCTTTGCTTCCCGCCGGGCGCTGACGATAGCCGGCGCCAGTTCCGCGGCCGACCGCACGATCCGCATTCCGCGGCCGCCGCCGCCCGCAGACGCCTTGACGAGAACCGGATAGCCGATCCGGTCCGCGGCGCCCCGCAGCGTGGCTTCGTCCTGCGCCTCGCCGTGATAGCCCGGCACCAGCGGCACATCAGCCTTTTCCATCAGCGCCCTGGCGTCCGACTTCGAGCCCATCGCGGTCATCATCGCCGCTGTCGGCCCGACGAACACGAGGCCGGCATCGACGCAGGCTTGCGCGAAACCGGCATTCTCCGACAAAAAACCGTAGCCCGGATGGACGCCTTCCGCGCCTGTCCTGCGCGCGGCGTCGATCACCTTGCCGATGTTGAGATAGCTGTCGCGGGCGGGCGCGAGTCCAAGGCACACTGCCTCGTCGGCCATGGCGACATGCAGCGCGTCGCGGTCCGCCTCCGAATAGACGGCGACGGTGCGCAGGCCCATGGCGCGGGCGGTGCGGATGATGCGGCACGCGATCTCGCCGCGATTGGCGATCAGGAGCTTATGGAAGGGGCGATAGTTCACAGCGCCGGCCATGGTCACATCCTGAACAGGCCGAAGGTCGTCGGCTCGATCGGCGCATTCGCCGCCGCGGACAATCCAAGTCCCAGCACGAGGCGCGTATCGGCAGGATCGATCACCCCATCGTCCCACAACCGCGCGGTGGCGTAATAGGGATTGCCCTGGATCTCATATTGCGCGCGGATCGGCGCCTGGAATTCGCGTTCCTCCGCCGCCGACCAGGCGCCGCCCTTGGCTTCGATGCTCTCCCGCCGCAGCGTACTGAGCACCATCGCAGCCTGTTCGCCGCCCATCACCGAGATGCGCGCGTTCGGCCACATCCACAAAAAGCGCGGCGAAAAAGCGCGGCCGCACATGCCGTAATTGCCGGCGCCGTAGGAGCCGCCGATCACCACCGTGAACTTCGGCACGCCCGCGGTCGCGACCGCCGTGACAAGCTTGGCGCCGTCGCGGGCGATGCCGCCCGCTTCGTATTTCCTGCCGACCATGAAGCCGGTGATGTTTTGCAGGAACACCAGCGGAATGCCGCGCTGGCAGCACAGCTCGATGAAGTGAGTTCCCTTCAGCGCGCTTTCGCTGAACAGGATGCCGTTGTTGGCGACGATGCCGACCGGGTAACCCCAGACATGAGCGAAGCCGCACACCAGCGTCTGGCCGTAAAGCTTCTTGAATTCGTCAAATTCCGAGCCGTCAACGATGCGGGCAATGACGTCGCGCACATCGAACGGCTTGCGGCCGTTCGCCGGCACCACGCCGTAAATTTCGTCCCGTGCGAACAGCGGCTCGCGCGGTTCACGCATGTTGAGCGACGCGCGCCGCGGCGGCTTCAAGGTCGAGACGATGCGGCGCGCGATCCCGATCGCATCGGCGTCGTTCTGTGCATAATGATCGGTGACGCCGGATTGGCGCGAATGCACGTCGGCGCCGCCGAGTTCTTCTGATGTGACGACCTCGCCGGTGGCCGCCTTCACCAAGGGCGGGCCGCCGAGAAAGATCGTGCCCTGATCGCGGACGATGATGCTCTCGTCCGACATCGCCGGCACGTAAGCTCCGCCCGCCGTGCATGATCCCATCACGATCGCGATCTGCGGAATACCCAGCGCCGACATGCCGGCCTGGTTGTAGAAGATGCGGCCGAAGTGGCGCTCGTCCGGAAAGATCTCATCCTGCTGCGGCAGGAACGCGCCGCCGGAATCCACCATGTAGATGCAGGGCAGGTTATTCTGCCGCGCGATATCCTGCGCCCGCAAATGCTTCTTCACGGTCATCGGATAATAGGTGCCGCCCTTGATGGTGGCGTCATTGGCGACGATCACGCACTCGCGGCCCGAGACGCGCCCGACGCCCGTGACGATGCTCGCCGAATGCACGTCGCCGCCGTACATGCCGTTCGCCGCCAGCGGCGACAGTTCGAGAAACGCGGTGCCGGGATCGAGCAGCAG
>CAZOOO010000221.1:0-4856 GCA_964581435.1 uncultured Hyphomicrobiales bacterium
ACTTCTTCTGGGTCTCCTCGAACACCTTGGGGTCGGTCGGCGGACCGTCATAGGCTTTCGCGAATTCAGCGAGCGGAAGCGGCAGCGTCAGCGGCGCGCCGTTGGAATTGATTGCCTGAACGATGAGATTCTGGCCTTTCTTCAGGTGACCGAGCATATCCGCTGACAACTCATAATCCGACATGCAGCCATTGGCGAAGCAGATCACGTAGGCACTCTGCTGCGGCGGATTGTTATCGACGATGATGCGCGTTCCGTGGACGAGCTGCATCCCGAGCGGCAGCGTCACGCGAAGAATCTTCTTCGGCTCCCCTTCGGGCTCGATGATGACCGCCGCGATAACAGGCTGGCCGGATTCGATCCGTCCGTCCTTGCCGGTGAAGCACACCTGCTTGGCTTTCGCATCCTGGCCCTTCAGGCAGAACTTGGTCCAGGGAGCGTAGATCAGTTGCACCTGCTGATCGGCCGGCGCTGCCTGAGTCGCTGGCGCCTGGGCCCCCTTCGCAGCCTCCGCCTTGCCTTTGGATGAGGCGGGCGCCGGCTGGGCGAAAGCGTCCGACACAAATGAAACGGCCACGAGCGTCACCGCGGCGAACAGAGCACAGGCCTGTCCGCGAGGCAATGCGGAAGCGGTCAAGAGACGAAAATTCATTACGGAAAACCCTTTCCTGAACGCCAGTGGTCCGACTCTAATCTAACATTCGCATTTCGTTTCGGCGACCCTCCCTCCGAATGCTGGAATTGAAGGACCGCTTGTAAACCCAAGTCCTGGTGGACCGTCGAATTCGACCTTCGCGTTGCCAACGCGATTGCCGGGGCGAATGTCGAATTCACTTCACTAAGGGCCGTTCCCCGAGGGGCAGACGTCGGCGCAGACCGTTTGGCGGCTGTCTCTTAGTGAAATGAGGCGGTTGCGTGACGGTTCGCAACTATCACGGTCAATTGCCCGCCTTCAATACTAGGGTGCATAAAAAGATCAATGGCAACATACGTTTTTGACATCCCCTCAAACCGAGTTGCGCGCGGTTGTGATAAAATTTCTTGTGAGCAAGTTCGAATCAAAATGGACCCGGTATTCTCGATTCCGGTGCTCTCGATTGATGCCGCGGGGATGCAGCCGGACAAAAATGTGCCTGGCGCTCGCGGTCGGGCTGCTTTCTGCGGACCCCCAAGGGGTTTCGGCGAATCCCGGCTACGCCATCGCAATGCATGGCGACCCGGTCTTGCCGCCTGATTTCAGCCAGATGCCCTATGCCAATCCGGAGGCTCCCAAGGGCGGCCGGCTGGTTCAGAGTGTTCCCGGCAGCTTCGACAGTCTCAATCCCTTCATCGTCAAAGGCGTCGCTCTCCAGCAGATTCGGGGGTTCGTGGTCGAGAGCCTGATGACCCGAGGCAACGACGAACCCTTCACACTCTATGGTCTGCTGGCGCACAGGATCGAAACCGACGACGCCCGAACCTACGCCACCTTCCACCTCAACCCGCTGGCGCGTTTCTACGACGGACGACCCGTCCGTGCCGAAGACGTGCTTTTTTCCTGGCAGCTCCTCCGGGACAAGGGCCGTCCCAATCACCGGCAATATTATTCGAAGGTTGCAGCGGCAGAGGCGATCGACGAGCGCACGGTGCGTTTCGATTTCGGCGGAGCCGCGGATCGCGAGCTGCCCTTGATCCTCGGCTTGATGCCTATCTTGCCGAAACATGCCGTCGATGCCGCCACTTTCGAGCAGACCTCGATGACCGCCCCGTCGGGGTCCGGGCCGTATCGCGTGACCGCCGTCGAGCCTGGAGCCAGCGTTACGCTGACCCGCAACCCGGACTATTGGGGGCGCGACCTGCCGGTCAATCGCGGCCTGTGGAATTTCGACGAAATCAGGTTCGACTTCTATCGGGAAGCCAACAGTCAGTTCGAGGCCTTCAAGCGCGGTCTATATGATTTTCGTGTCGAGACTGAACCGCTGCGCTGGCACGAAGGGTACAACTTTCCGGCCGCGGGGAATGGTCAGCTCGTTCGCGAAGCCATCAAGACCGGACTTCCCGCGCCTTCGGAATATCTGGTGTTCAATACGCGACGGCCAATATTCTCGGATGTTCGCGTCCGCGAGGCGCTGACGCTGCTGTTCGATTTCGAGTGGATCAACCGAAACTATTTTTTCGGACTCTATAGCCGCGCCGGCGGCTTCTTCGCGGGATCGGAGCTGTCCGCCTACGCGCGCCCCGCTGACGGCGGAGAGCGGTCATTGCTGAAGCCGTTTCCGTCGGCCGTACGAAGCGACATTCTCGACGGCAGTTACCGTCTTCCCGTGACCGACGGTTCAGGCCGGGATCGCGAGGCCTTGCGCGCCGCTCTCGCGCTTCTGTCGCAGGCAGGTTACGAATTTGACGGCACGGTCCTGCGCCATCGCTCGACCAAGGCTCCCCTTGCCTTTGAAATGCTGGTGACAACCCGCGATCAGGAGCGGATCGCGCTCACTTTCGCGCGCGATCTCAAGCGTGCCGGCATCGAGGTGTCCGTGCGCTCGGTCGATGGCGTGCAGTTCGATCAGCGTCGGCTGGCGTTTGATTTTGACATGATCCAGAACCGCTGGGATCAATCGCTGTCGCCCGGCAACGAACAGTCCTTCTACTGGGGCAGCGAAGCCGCCGACATTCCGGGCACCCGAAATTACATGGGCGTGAAGAGCCCCGCGATAGACGCCATGATCGCAGCCATGCTCAAGGCCCGACGGCGGCCCGACTTCGTGGACGCGGTTCGCGCGCTCGACCGGGTCTTGATGTCCGGATTTTACGCAATTCCGGTCTATAACGTTCGAGAACAATGGATCGCGCGCTGGAATCGGATAGAACGACCGGCAGCGACCGCGTTGACTGGATACCTCCCTGAAACATGGTGGCGAAGGCCGCCGAAGCCGGGCAAGTGACTTCGTGCTCCAGAACAATCCATCGCCTACGCTGGATGAACTATTCGACCGTATCCTCGTCCGGCAGCCGGATCGACCGGCGCTGATCGACCCACCCGACAAGTTGCGGGTGACGGGACAATCGCCGCGGCGCCTGACCTACGCCCAGGCCGACCGGGCGGTATCGGCTTTGGCGGCCCACTTTATCGACGCAGGTCTGCCGGCCAATTCGGTCATAGCCGTACAATTGCCTAACACAATCGAATTGACGCTGACGGTGCTTGCCGCCTATCGCGCCGGCCTGACTGTCGCGTTGCTGCCCCAGCTTTGGCGGCAGGCTGAACTTACTGTTGCGCTCAACCGTACCGGCGCGCGCGCGATCGTCGCCATGGGCTGCATCGACGGTGTCGATCATGCCGATCTCGCGATGAACGCGGCCGCTGAAGTCTTTTCCGTCCGTCATGTCTGCGGCTTCGGCAGTCATTTGCCGGAAGGAATGGTTCAGCTGGATATTGCCGCCGACAGGAGAATCGACAACTCGCGGCTCACGGTCCAGGATTCGCGCCGCGCCGCGCTGGTGACGTTCGAGGCTTCAGGCTCGGGCTTTCTCGCCGTGCCGCGTACCCATGTCAACCTGATCGCCGGCGGGCTCGCCATGTTTCTCGAGAGCGGACTGCCTCAGAGCGCGACGATTCTTTCGGCTCTCGCGCCGTCGTCGTTCGCAGGACTGACTTCATCGTTCGTGATGTGGCTGCTCAGCGGCGGCACGCTGGCGATGCATCATCCCTTCGACGAGAATGTTCTGGTGCAGCAGATCGAGGCCGAACATTGCGACACGCTGGTCGCGCCGGCCTCGCTGGCCTTGCGGATGGCTGAAACCGGCGCTCTGTCTTCCGTTCCGAGCCTGCGTCATGTCGTGGGTCTCTGGCGGGTTCCGGAACAGGTGGGATCGAGTGCGCTCTGGCCCGACACCGAGAGGCAGATGACGGACGTCCACCTGTTCGGCGAAGCGGGTCTTTTCGCGGCCCGACGGGCGGAGGACGGCTCCCCTGCCCCGATCATGCCCGGTCCTTATCGAGCGCCGCCTCACGTTCCCGTATCATCGACGGCAGGCGAGATCGTTTTGACTCCGAACGGCACGCTGGGGCTGCGGGGGCCGATGGTTCCGGTCGCGGCTTACACCACGTCGGAACGGCCATCCGATGCTCCTGGCTCGCTGTCCCAACCGGACTTCGTGGATACAGGTTATGCCGCACGGATCGATCGCGCCACCGGCGCCATCGCGATCACAGCCCCGCCCGCCGGCGTCATGGCCGTCGGCGGCTACCGGTTTCCTGAACAGGATCTTCAGGAATGGGCACGACGGCTCGGACCGAACGCCATGCTGACGGCGCTTCCCGATCGCCTGAGCGGCCATCGCCTCGCCGGGCGATCCGGCGACAATGCTCGCGCTCGCGAAGCGCTCACGGAACTGGGGCTTAACCCCTTGATGGTGGAAGCATTTCGCGATCGCTCGGCAACGGGCTGATCGAATCCGGCGTCATTCATTGACACGGCATTAAGGGCGGCAAACCAGGATCGCGCGCGTGTCGCGCGTGCGAACGCTGCACGCGACCGTGTTCCTCATCGGGCGCGCCGTCGCTTATCCAACGCTATCGGCTGCTTTGGCGAGGCAACCGCACTACGCCGCCTTGCGATCCTCCGCGAGATCGGCGAGCTGGCGCATGATTTCGGTGGTGCCCATCAGGCGCTCCTCCGGAGTTTGCCAGCTCTGGAAGAACACCACCTTCATGTCGGGACGGACCCTTGCTGCCTGTCCATGCCGGCGGATGAAATACACCAGCCGATCAGGCTGCGCGAACTTGTTGTCGCGGAAGGAAATCACCGCACCCTTCGGTCCGGCATCGACCTTCTCGACATTGGCGCGGCGGCAATAGGCCTTGATGGCCGCGACCT
>CAZOOO010000222.1:0-4840 GCA_964581435.1 uncultured Hyphomicrobiales bacterium
ATGGATTTGAGCGATCGCCGGGTGACGGAATTGTCGGGCGGCGAGCGCAGCCGGGTCGCGCTGGCGCGGGTGCTGGCGGTGGAGGCGCCGGTGCTGCTGGCCGACGAGCCGACCGCGTCGCTTGACCCGCGCTATCAGATCGAGATCCTGATCAAACTGCGGACAACGGCAGACAACGGAACGCTGGTGGTCGTGGTGACGCATGATCTCGGACTCGCCGCGCGTTTCGCCGATATCGTTCTGGTGATGTCGGATGGACGCCTGGTGGCGCAGGGACCGCCTGCCGACGCGCTGTCGGAAGCGGTCATGGCCGAGGTCTTTCGCATCAGAACCTATCGGGCCGACCATGAACGCGAAATCGTTCTGGTGCCGTGGGCGGAGGTGTGATCGCGATGTCGCGGCTTGCGCGGCTGCATCGCTTTCGCAAGGCGATCGGCGGGGGCTTCGCCGCAGGGCGCGGCGGTCTTGCCGCCGTCGCCATGGCTTTGACGATCGGGATCGTCGCGCCCGCGCCCGCCGCTGATCTGCCGCGCATTGCCTCGATCAATCTATGCACCGACCAGCTTCTGATGACGCTTGCCGACCCCGGACAGATCGTCGGCCTCAGCCCTTATTCGCGCGATGCCGCGCGTTCCCACGACGCGGACGAGGCGAAGAAGTACCGGCGGCTCTCCGGCGAGGCGGAGGATGTGCTGATGCTCGGACCCGACATTGTCGTCGCCACTCCTTACACCAAGCGCGCGACGCGGGAGCTTTTGAAGCAGCAAGGGATGCGCGTGGAAGAGTTCGATGTCACGAATTCAATCAATGACGTGAAGGACCAGATTCGCCGGATGGGCGATCTCGTCCGGCATCCCGATCGCGCGGAAATGCAGATCGCGCGGCTCGACGCCGCGATCGCCCGCGCGAGGGCGGCGGCGGCGCGTGGGCGCTATCAGGTGCTGGCGCTGTCGCGACGCGGCTGGGTGTCGGGCGCCGACAGCCTCGCCAGCGCGCTGCTCTCGGTCGCCGGGCTGTCGAACGCGGCCTCCAACCTTGGCATTCAGTATGGCGGCTTCGCCAAGCTCGAGACCATCGTCGCCGCCCGGCCGGATCTCATCCTGATATCGGACGGCGGCAACATCGCCGAAGACCAAGGCAGCGCGCTGCTGCTGCACCCGGCGCTGGAAAAGATGTATCCGCCATCGCGGCGCATGATCGTTCCTGAGGATCTGACGGTGTGCGGCGGACCGATGCTTGCCGAAGCGCTGGACCGGCTGGTGGCGGAACTGAAACGGATCGGGGATCCGTCGAGCCTTTCCGCTTCTGATTAAACCACACTAGATCACGATGATTCTGGATCGATTCGATCCAAAATCATCGTGATCTAGAATTTCATGGACGCGAACAAACGAATGTTGCGCCCCGGCTGTAAAACCTCGTCCTTCTTGTACGATTGATGAAAACGAATGTTGTCGTTCAGGAGGTTCTCTCCCTTCAGGCCGATCGTCATTTCTATCGGGAATGTCGGAGCAGGTAGTTTCGTCGTATAGCTCAGTTCTGCGTTGAGCAGATTGTAACCGGCAGTAGGAGTCTCGAAAGCGCCCAGGTTGTTTTGGGCAAAAGCATGCAGCAGGTTGATGCGCGCGCTCCAGTTCGGATCGCGGTAGAACAATCCGCCGCCCAGACGATAGGGCGGTATCTTGGGCACGTAGCTGCCATCGGCGAATGTTGCGCGCACGATATCGTATTGAGCCTCCACGCCCCATACCCCATTCCACAGTCTTGCCACGTCATGTTCGAGCTGGAATTCACCTCCCATGAAGGTTGCGTCGCGCTGGGAATAAATGATCTGATCAAAGCTCGCGCCCGGCGCGCCACACGTCGCAAAACTGTCGTTGCATCTCAGCCCGGTAAAATTCTTGTAGATGAAATTTCCGTACTTTGTGTAGTAGGCGGAAATTTCAAAGCGCGTATCTCCGCGCCCACGCTTCAACCCGATCTCAAGCGTGTCGGCTTTTTCCAGCGTCATGGTCGGATCGCCGATTTCGAACGTTCGCGGCGTGTCATGGGGCCCCTTGTAGAAAAGTTCGATGGGGTCCGGAGCACGCTCGACATGCTGTGCGGTAACGCGCGCAACCATTCCATACGGCATGTCGTACAGCAGTCCGACGCTTGCGCTGACGGGCAGGAAGCTGCGGTTGACGCCGAAGAGGATCGGCTGGTCGGGTGGCGGAAGATACGACGGCGGAAAGCTCGCGCCGGTGCCGGCAATGGCGGTGCGTTCCATTCGGACGGCGCCTTGCGCGCGCAAGGCAGGCATCATCTGCAATTCTTCGAAGATGAACGCCGCGACGTTCTCCGCGCGGGCCGGAGACAGCAATTCTTCTTCCGCACCCCGAACCGAGAGTTGACGGCGTCCCCATTGGAAGCCCGACACCCCTGTCAGTTCTCCGAACGCCGTGCTGAACGGAAGATGCGAGATCTCGACACGCGATTCGATCTCCCTGTTCTTGAACGTGGAGCCGACATTGACCGCAGCGCCCAGACCATCGATCTCTTCATGCTTGTAGTCGGTAAATCCGAACCAGTAACGAAGCGTATCGACCCCGGCTTCGCCGAGCCGCCATTCTCCCCGACTGCTCCACTTCGACTGACGCAGGTCGATATGATTTTTTTCGCGGGCGGAATCGGTGCCCGGAATAAAGTAGGTCATGGCCGTGCTTTGGTAGGACACGCCGACGAAGCCGTCTTCGAAAAGACGGGAGCCGCCGATGCTATGCCCATGCGACGTGTAACTCGAGTTCTCCTGGATCCCGCCCGGAATACGATAGTCACCGGCGCTTCGCTTGACCGTGTCGACATGGAGGGCGAAATTGCCGCCTCCGGCATCGAGAAGCAGCGCGCCGTCTTTGCCGCGGCTGACGCTGTTCAAACCGCCGCGCGCCTCGAACGCAACTCCGTTCGGCGGAATGATCGTTGGAATGCGTCCATTATTTGCGCTGACCACGCCGCCGATCGCTTGCGAACCATACCGTAATGTGCCCGGACCGCGGATAACCTCGATGCGGCCCGCCACAAGCGGATCGATGGTGACGGCGTGATCCTCGCCGAGATTGCCCATGTCATGCGAGCCTGTCCCGTTCTCCTGTGTTCGCACGCGGAAGCCTCCCAGCCCGCGAATGACGGGCCGGCTGGCAACCGGGGAAAAGGTGGTGGAAGAGACGCCCGGCGTCGTGCTCAACGTATCGCCGAGCGAGGCGGCGCCCCTGGTCAACGCTTGCTGGGGTGTCACGACGGATACCGATGCGAACGACGGTGCGGCTGCAACGGACTGAGAGGGCGTCCGTTCGGGGACGTTGTCGCCGTCGCCCGGTGCCGTTTGCTGCGTCGCAACCGGACTTGGCGATGTGACGACGATTTCCGGAAGATCGAGTGTCTGCGCGGCGGCAGCACTCGTGAAGGCCATCACGCAAATCTGCAAAAACCACTCGGGGCGTCTCACATCGGCTCCTTATCGCGAATTAGTCGCAACTACATTAGATTAATTGCAATTAAGTCGCAAGAGCATATATTGAAACCGCGGAGACATCGGGCGGGATGGATGTGTCCGACGCTATCGCCTGAAGGAGCGGGAGGACGAGAACGCGTTGCTGAAAAGCTCTCGGCTGATCAGTTGCCTGACAGCGCCATCCCGAAGGATGCCGCCGCAAAATGGCTTCGCTGGATGGTGATCCTGCAATGGCGCCGGCGGACCGACCTCCAACTGCTACATCGCGGTCGGGCAAGCCCGCTTGATCGGACGCGTTTCTTTACGCGCGCCGGCAGCCGCTTCGTTCGCAAAACTTCGCGTGTCGTGATCTCGCCGTCCAGACAGCGCGGTGAAAGCCGTAGCCGGCTCTACCAGATAGTAGATACGACAGAGGCAGCGCTCATAAAGCTTTTGGCCTGACGTGACAGGACGTGCGCCCTCACACTCCGTCGACCGGCTGTCCGTCGATGGAGCGTCGGATCACCTGGCGGACCTTCGCGTTGGACAGGAACAGGTCGTGGTTGATAATGCCCCATCCCTGCGCGGAGGCGTCGATGACGCGCAGCCCAAGTTGCTCAAGTCTGGCTTTTTCGGCAGCACCGACGCGGGTGATGCCTCCGGCCAGGAAGCCGGAGAGGGCCAACGCGCGATCGTTGGTCGCGGTGACGACCGTGATCTTCCCGGCGAGCGGGCCGACGCGCGCGACAGAGGAGGAGAAGACATCGAGATCGATGTCGGGCGAGGCGAAGATAACGGCCCCGATGCGCTCGCCTGCCGCCGGTTGTCGCGCGCAAATCTGGCGCAGCGCCTCCATCGTCAGCATGGTGCCGACCGAATGCGCGACGATGTGGATGCGGCCGGTGACCGGGCTCGCCATCAGCCCGGTCAACACCTGGTCAAGCGCGTCGCGCGACCACATCGCGCTCTCCCGGTCGTAGCCGTAGTCGAGCAGGCTTGCTTTCGAAGGCCATGAAAACACCATGGTCTCGCCGCGAAAACGGATGCCTTCGGAGAGCCGGGCGGCGTCGAGCGCCGCGCTTTCAAAGGTCTGGTTGAAGCCGTGCACATAGATGAGCACGTCACGGGTACCGCCCGGTTCAGCGTAGAGATCGCCGATCTGGCTGGTCGGCTCGATTGCGTCCAGGCGCCAATCACCCAGCCCGATGGCGTTGAGCGAGAAGCGCCCCTCGCTCGGCGGTGTGAGCTTGGCGCGCGCGACATTCAGTCGCGCGGCTCGCTCAGATCCGTACCAGGGCTTGGCGCGCGCACCGTTCACGGGCTTGCGTGTGGTGGCGACGAGAAGCGTCGGATTGGTGGAGAGTTCGGCGG
>CAZOOO010000223.1:0-4807 GCA_964581435.1 uncultured Hyphomicrobiales bacterium
CAGAAGAAGGCGCCGCGCACCACCGCGCCGCAGAGTTCACAGGCGCAGCGCGCCGCCCGCGCGGCCGCGCCGGCCGAGGGCATGGCGTCGTCGATGTCGCCGGCGACCTGGCGCGCGGCGCTGATGGCCCATCTCAACCGCCACAAGCGCTTCCCGCCGGGCGCGGGCATGGGCGTGGCGTCGGTGGCGTTCACCATCGACCGCTCGGGCCGCGTCTTGTCGGCGCGCCTGGTGCGCTCGTCCGGCGATTCCGCGCTCGACGCCGAGGCGGTGTCGCTGCCGCGCCGCGCCAGCCCCGTTCCCGCCCCGCCGCCCGATGTCGGCGGCGGCTCCGTCACACTCGCCGTCCCAATTAGGTTCAATCGATGATGTCCGTTTTTACACGAATGACCTCCCTGGCAACGAGTCGGTTACCTTCGCTCAACGGCGTCAGCGCCGCGCGGGCGCGGATGGCGAGATTCGTTAAGTAGCGACAGTCGAAATCGAAAGCCGCTCTATCCGGCACACAAGGAGATCGCCCATGCTGACGCTGGTCAAGGATGCCGATGTTCCCGTTGTTCCCATTCAGCCTGCTGCGCCGCCGTCGAAGCCGCGCTCGCGCCAGGCGCCGCAGCCACGCGAGTACAACCGCCGCCGCTTCCTCGGCTGGCTGCGCGACGAGGTGGCGGTGCTGCGCGCCGTCGGGCTCGGCGTTCGCGAGATCGCCGTGCGTCTCGATATCGAGGAACATGACGTGCGGGCGTTCTGTCCGAAACCGCAGGAGAAGGTCTTGCGCCGCAACCTCAGCCGGCGAGCTCTTGATGCGCTCCTCCATGGCCGCCACGCCTCAGTTGGGGGCCGGACCGTTTCCAAGCGTAGCCGCCATCTGGTCGAAATCGCCTCCACCTACACCTGGGACGAACTGTTGTCCGAACCCGGCGTCGGATCCGTAACAGCCTCCGAAATAAGGCTCTGGCTCGAAGAGCGTGGGGCCTCGCTTCGATCGTCGGAATAGTGGAGGTGTGGCCGACGTCTCGCGACCGCTAAAGGCTGGCGAACGCTTGAGAATAGTATCTGGTCTCTCCCCGATCGCCGACGTTATTGCTTTGGGAGCAGCCAGGAAAAGGCACGCCGCAGAAAGGATTCGCCGCCAGTCTTGATAATCTCACCGTGCGCCACGACGACATGTTCGGGATGTTTTTCGATCAACTTGCGAATCTTCGGGCGCGCGCTTGCGCGGTTGCGGAAACTGATCCGGTAGTCGATCGGCGGATAACCCCATCCCTCGACCATTCTCGAAAGCCTTGCGATCGGTCGTATCCACCAAGGCCAATGGCGTTTCAAGAACCGATCGCTGAAGGCCTGGGACAGGTCGGCGATGATGGCGGTGCGGGATGCGCGGTGAAAAAAGATCAATTCATCCACGAAAGGCGAATTGGTGAAATAGAATTGGTCGATCTGCCCTTTCCATTCGGCGGGCGGGTCGTCGGCCAGTGTCCCGGAAAAACTGAGTTCGCTGCACTTGGCGATTGTCGTCGCCGTCCCCCACAAACTGGCGTCCGGAAATGCGGTCTGCCACTCGCCTAGAAACAGATAGTGCAGCCTGTTGGGGCTGACGATATGCCGAACGGGACCCAGCGCTCGAATCTCGTCTTCAAGCGCCGCCGTTTTTTCGACGGGCGACCATAACCACAGCCCTCCATCGGCAAGACGAACGATGGCCATGCGTGTCGGATAAGCGAAGCCTTTGAACGAGACGACTCCGCCGTCCGCAAACCATAGGTCCGATCCCAGCGGTTCCAGCATGGTCGCGTAGTCTATAGCGTTTTCGAGCGAAGTGGATACCGGTTCGCGTGAAGAAAACGCGTCAAAACAACAATCCAGAGCATCGCCTCCGATTCAATCAGAAGCGAAAATGCTATAGTCCGCCAGATGGATGCTTTCCACCGTTTCGGGACATCACCATCCTGTTAGCCGCTGATGGCCGCGATTTCCGTATGTGCTGAGCTGCTTATTGAACGAGCCTGATCTGAAGCTCTTTTAGCCGTTCCCATCCGGAACTGAGTTCTTTTGACGCCGTCCGCGCGTGCGAACAGTGCTTGAGGTTCCACACACACCGGCCGCTTCGACCGATAAAGAGGTGGTAGAATATCTGAAGCAGCCGTGAAAAACGGTTGCTCCGGAAGATCGTTTCCCAGGCGCTTCTTTCTTGCGAAATTTTCTGGTGGGAGACTGAAGTTGAAAATGTCTGCCGGATTGGGAGACAACGGACAACTCGACGATGGCAAGCCACGCCTGACGGAGGACGACATAACGCGCGCCCAGCTCGGGCCGCGTGGCGTTCCGGGAGGACCGGACCTTGCGCGAATGACGCCTCAGCAAGCGAAGAATTATCCAAAATATGTGGATCCCGGACATGTTGAATAGCATCAATCCGCCGTCAGGCCGCGCCGCCCGTTGCGAAGAATGTCAACTTCCGGGCGGGATCGCATTCTGCCGTTCTCGGGAGCCTTGAGATGGCAAGCAATCCTTACGACATGCTCGGCGTATCTCCTTCGGCTTCCGCCGCCGATATCCAAAAGGCCTATCGGAAGTCGGCGAAGAAGCTGCACCCAGATCTCAATCCAGGTGATAAGACCGCCGAAGAGAAATTCAAGGAAGTCTCCGCCGCCTACAATCTGCTTAGCGATGCCGAGAAGCGCAAGCGTTTCGACAACGGCGAGATCGACGCGTCCGGCGCGGAGCGACCGCAACATCAGTTCTATCGAGACTTCGCGAACTCCGACGACGGACATCCTTACGCCAGCACCTCCGGCTTCGCCGACTTCATGGACTCGGACGATGCCCTTGCCGAACTCTTGAGGCGCGGACAACGGGCTCGCGAAAACCGGCGCGGCGAGGATCTGCATTACCGACTGGCGATCGATCTCGTCGACTCGATCACCGGCGCAAGCAAGCGCATCACCCTGCCGAACGGCGGCGCGCTGGAGGTGAAGATTCCGCCTGGGCTGATCGACGGACAAATCCTGCGCCTGAAAGGCAAAGGGGCGCCCGGCGCGGGTACGGGTGGTCCTGGCGATGCCCTGATCGAAGTAGAGGTCTTGCCCGACCGCCGCTTTACGCGCGACGGCGACGATATCTCATTGGAGCTGCCGATCTCGCTTTCCGAAGCCGTGCTTGGAAGCCAGGTTCGTGTGCCGACCCCGACCGGCGACGTGACCGTGTCGGTGCCAAAGGGTTCGAACACGGGAACAGCCCTTCGTTTGAAAGGAAAAGGCGCGCCGCGGCGCGGTGGCGGGAACGGTGATGAGCTCGTAAAGCTGAAGGTTGTTCTACCGAAATCGCCGGATCCGGAGCTCGAGGCATTCGTATCGAACTGGACGAAGGGCAAAGAATTCAATCCGCGCGGAGGAACTTCGTTATGATCATGAGCAAGGAGCAATTCCTGACATCGTCGGGCATCCAGATCCAGACCCTGGAGTTCTGGCTCGAGCAACAGTGGCTGATCCCGGAGGGGACCGCCGTTGGAATGAGCTTTTCCGAAAGGGACATCGCACGGGGGCGTCTGATCCAGGATCTCAAACGCGAATTCGGCGTGAACGACGAGGGAATTGACGTAATCCTTCACCTCGTCGACCAGCTTCACGGGATGCGTCGCGCGTTTGCGCAACTGCACAAAGATATTCGCGGAACATCGGCCTAGGCGGATACCGGCGCGCAAATGCACGCCGTGACCGAGACTCTACTGGCTCAGGAGATCAAGAAGATGATCGAAAGATTGGCGCGACCGGGTCGAGGGGAAATGGACAGCCTCATTATGCAGGCTTTGATCCGCAAGCTCATTGCAAAAAACGTTTTATCGCCGGACGATGTACGCGATCTTCTTTTCGATGCGGCGACCCGTCTCGACATCGTCGGCAGTAAACAGACGTCGCAAGCGGCTCGCACCATGGTCGAAGAGGATTTGGCGCCCGTATTTCTGGGCGAGGACCGCGGTGCATCCATTGCATCAGGGCGTTCCCCGATCATTTCGTGAGTCGGGATTACGTTGAGGCATTGTTTGAGAAAGCGACATAAGCGATGACCGTCATACCGCTCGGAGCAACGGGGAGCTTCACGCTCGACGTGAAGCCGGAACATCTGGCCAGCCAGGTCAAGGATCCGACGCTTCCGGACGTGCTGGCGACGCCCGTCATGATCCTGGCGATGGAGAATGCGGCGCTGAGCGCCGTTTCCGGCTACCTGAAACCCGACGAGCGGTCGGTCGGCACTGCGGTCGATGTCCGTCATCTTGCCGCAACCCCGGTTGGATTGCGCGTGGTCGCGACCGCCGTCGTCACCAGGGTCGACGGACGGCGCATCGTTTTCGACGTGGCCGCGCATGACGAAATCGAGGAGATCGGAAAAGGCACGCATGAACGCACCGTCATCGATCGCCATCGATTGCAGCAACGTCTGGATACAAAGAGCGCGCGATCCGCGGCTCCCCGGAAGAGCTAAAAGGCCGCACGTACGCCTCCGGACATGCGTGACGCTTGACCATCAAGGTCGTCGGCAGCGAAGGGTGGCTTGATACTCAACGGCAGGAGCGCTGCCATTGCGCTTGAGGCAGGATCGGGGTCACATTCGCGTGGAAGCGGATGGACAACTTGTCCTGTGCCCGTCGGACGGAATATCTTACGCTTGCGTGTGGAATTCGCGAGTGTCCCTTTGATTCCGAAGTTCGCATGCCCTTGCCGCAACCTCTGATGCGAACTTCTGGACCACTCACTCGTGGTCCGATTCTAACATTTGCATCCCGTTGCGGCAGGGGTTTCCTGCAAATGTT
>CAZOOO010000224.1:0-4773 GCA_964581435.1 uncultured Hyphomicrobiales bacterium
CGCGAGGCCCAGAGCACGCTCACCACCGCTTCCGCCGACTCTGCCAATCAGGTGAAAGCGATCTCGTCGGACATCGAACGCACCCTCCACGCAGCCGCAGCAAATACCACCGAGATAATTCAGGCGAGCGCGCAAAATGCGCAGACCGCCCTTGTCTCGGCGTCGAACGAAATCAGCATCAAGGTCAAGTCGGTATCGACCGACGCCGAGCGCTTGATCTTTGCTGCAAGCGGAAGCTTCGGTACGACGATCACCGGCAAAACGGACGAAATCGTCAATTATGTTCAGCAGCAGACGGACCGCCTTTCACATATTCTCGACAGCAAACGGGGCTCTCTGGTCGAAGCTCTCGGGAGCAAGGCCGACCAACTCAACTCCGATATCGACCGCGTGACCGACGACGCCCTCAAGTCGATCGAGGCCAAAGGCCACGCATTTTCGCAATCGATCGCCGCGAACAGCTCCGACGTAGTCCGCACCATCACCAACGCGGGTGAACTGGCGACGGGCGCGATCGGCAGATCATTGAAGAACCTCGAGGAGGCGTCCCGCTCCGCCATCGATCAGTCCCGGCAAGCATCCATCACTGCCGTCACCGAGATGCAGGAAACCAGCAAGATACTGCGCACGGATACCGTTGCGTTGTTTGAGCGGCTACGCGAGGGCAACATCCTTCTTCAGGAGGTTCTCACCGGAGCGCACGAAAATCTCAATTCGCTGGAGCGCACGCTCGTCACACGCGTCGCCGACTTCGTATCTGCGATGAGGGAGGTCACCTCGCAGAGCGGCCTCGCGACTCAGACACTCGAGGATCACTTGACGGTGTTCAACGCCAAGACCTCGAAGGCTCTCGACGATCTTGGCGCGCTGTCCACCCAGTTCGAGAGCCATGGAAAGGTTTTGGCCGAGGCTGCGTCGCGAGTCGAACAGAGCAACCGAAGCGCCACGTCGTCCGTCGAGGAGCGTAAGTCGGCGCTGGAATCGCTCGTGACAACCATCGACTCGCGTACGACGGACTTCGACCAGCGACTGACGCGTTTTACGAGCTTGCTCGATGAATCGCTCGCCGCCGCCGAAGAGCGCGCCCGCGATATCGCGCGGGTGGTGGCCGAAACCGCCGGCGCGGGATCGGCCGCGATCAACAGTCAGTTCGAAGCCGTCCGGGCGGCAGCCGAGAACGAACGCCGCCTGACATCAGAGTCGATGAGCGAGATCTGCAAGAAAGCCGGTCAGGAAGCGGAATCGATGCTCCGGCAATCTGCCGACAGGTTCGCCGCGCTGGTGCAGAGCATGAAGCAGATGACGGCCGAAATGCATACCGAGCTGGAGACGACGCGCGGCGAACTTCGTCGCGGCGTGCTCGAAATGCCGCAGGAGGCGGCGGAGAGCACCGCTCAGATGCGCAAGGTAATCGTCGATCAGATCGAAGCGCTTGCCGAACTCAACAGGATCGTCGCACGCCATGGTCATGGGTTTGACGTCGTCAGCAGCGGGCGGTCCGGTTCGCAGCGCGAGGGAGAGCCGATGATGGCGGCCGCCGCCGCTGGCAGGGGCGCGGCAACGACACGCCCCGCGGCGCGTATGCGTGACAACGGCAATGCATCCCCCCCTCCCCCGACGCCGGACGCTGGCATTCAGCCGACCCGCCGCGCGGATCAGACGGCCAAGCCACCAAGCGCCGACGATGACGGCGACGGCTGGCTTTCGGATTTGCTGAACCGCGCCGAGTCCGGAGACCGCGACACCCCGCGCGGGCGGCCAGCATCGCCGGCTGCGGCGGTAAATCCGCTGGATTCCCTGTCGCTCGATATCGGCCGCCTGATGGACCGCAAGCTCGTCTGCGAGATGTGGGACCGTTATCAGCGTGGCGAACGCAAGGCCTTCACCAAGCGGCTCTACACGCCGGCCGGTCAAAAGGCGTTTGACGAGGTCGCCCGCAAATACCGTACGGATCGAACTTTCAAACAGACCGCGGATCGCTACATTGCCGAATTCGAACGGCTGCTGGACGAAATCGCGCGCGACGAGCGGGAACCCTCGGTAATACGCGACCATCTGACATCGGAGACCGGGCTGGTCTATACCTTGCTCGCACATGCGGCGGGACGGCTCGCATAGCATCACCCTCGGCTATCTCGCTCCCTTTCGGGAGCGAGGCGACGAACCCGGCATCTATCCTCGGGTCAAGCCCCGGGGACATGCTCCGCTCGAAAACGCTAAGGTTGATGTCGTCAAAGGTGTGGCAACGCAGAGCGCCAGACTGTCTCCTTGCGCAATCGGGTCCAATGTGGGATCGTCAATCGACATCGGTTCCGCGCAGAATCTCTGCTGACATCGAGCGGAACATCAACACGGGTCGCCGGCTCTTGGGTTTATCAAACCTGACCGGCTTGCGATGCATTCGGACCTGCCGGTTTGGGAATATTGTCGAACGACGTAACCACGCTTCGGTGCCGCATCGAACGATGGCCGATCGCGGGAAGTTTCACGATCAGCCGGGGCATCAAGACCGAAGCGGTCGTGGTCGTGGCCGAAATCGGCCGGAATGGCCACACCGGACGCGGAGAATGTGTTCCATACGGTCGTTACGGGGAGACGCCGGAAGGGGTTCTCGCCGCCATCCTCGGGATGCAGACGCCCCTCGCAGCCGGTCTGGATCGCCAATCGCTCGCGTCCGCCATGCCGGCCGGCGCGGCGCGCAACGCACTGGACTGCGCGCTATGCGATCTCGAGGCCAAATGCAGCGGCCGGCGGATCTGGACGTTACTGAATCGTTCAGCGCCCTCTCCTCGCTCCACGGCCTACACCATCTCGCTCGGCTCGCCCGAGGCGATGGCGGCGGCGACGGCCAGAGCCGCGCATCGGCCTCTCCTCAAGATCAAGCTCGGCGGCGACGGCGATCCTCAACGCATAGCCGCTGTTCGCAAACAGGCTCGCGAATCGGAACTGATCGTCGACGCCAACGAATCATGGACAGCCCACAATCTGGAGCGGAACCTGGCAGCTTGCGAGGCCGCCGGCGTCACGCTCGTCGAACAACCCCTTCCCGCAGGCAACGACGATGCGCTGGCGCGTATTCGCAGACCCATCGCTGTCTGCGCCGATGAAAGCGTTCATAACCGGGCATCGCTCGACGGCCTTCGCGAACGCTACGACGCCATCAACATCAAGCTCGATAAGACCGGTGGCCTCACCGAAGCGCTGGCGATGGCGGATGCGGCCCGGGCGTTGCGTTTCGAGATCATGATCGGCTGCATGGTCGCGACTTCGCTGTCGATGGCGCCCGCCATGCTGCTCGTGCAGCACGCCCGTTTCGTCGACCTCGACGGTCCACTGCTGTTGGCTTGCGATCGTGACAACGGCCTTCGCTACCACGGCAGCACGGTCTATCCGCCCGACGCGGCGCTCTGGGGCTGATTCGCCGGGCGCTCACGGAGCGTTCGGAGGACAGCGCGCCCGCAAAGCGCACGGGGCCACAAACAGCGAACCGCCTGCCGGCCATGGCGGCGAATGGGGATTTCTGATTCGGATCGCGTCAATTCAATTGCGATTCAGGCCGGATCATGGTGATCGTTACAATAATAATTTACGCGACGAGTTTGCCATGGCCGATGAAGCTTTCGCCCTGTCGCCGATTTCCGCCAGCGCTGCACCGCTTGGCGAGGCGGACTTCGACGCCATTCGTGACGCCTTTATGGAGACATCGAGAGGCCGGTGGTTCCTCGCCGAGTACGCCAGGCGCAACCGCAGCGCCGACACGGCGATGGTGCTCGATGCCGTGGCGCGCATCGAGCAAACGATCGAGACTCAACAGCAGGCCACGCCTGCCGACGCATTGCCCAAGGCGCTCGCGGCGATCAGGAGAAGTCTCGTTGCAGCCAGAACCGCCGCAACCGCGGCGTTCGATAAACGGATCATGAACGATGCCGATGCACTCGCCCCGATCCAGAAGGGCGTACGCATCATTCGAGAAATCTCGTGGCGTTGGCGCGAGATCGGCGGGGACAGCCGGATTTGCGATATCCTCGATTCGCAGGTCGGCGCGATCGAGAACGTTCATGCGGAGCTTGTCGCCAGAAACGATACCACGGCGCTGCATGCGGCGTTCGGCTTGATCGAGACCACGCTCGACGAATTATGGGCCCCGCCGGTCGCGGCCGCAACGGCTTCCCCGTCTCCAACGAAAACCACGTCCTCACCTTCGGCAACCGGCGAGAAAGCCATCGTCTCGCCTGAAGAAACGGTGTCTCCCGAGCAGGTAGTTGTCGTTGAACCGGAAGCGGCGATCACAACCGTTCCTGACTTGC
This sequence comes from uncultured Hyphomicrobiales bacterium, assembly GCA_964581435.1. Classification (GTDB taxonomy): domain Bacteria; phylum Pseudomonadota; class Alphaproteobacteria; order Rhizobiales; family Xanthobacteraceae; genus Nitrobacter. The sequence goes on from CAZOOO010000224.1 coordinate 4,308, forward strand.
CGGGCAATGCAGCCGACGAAACGATGGCGACAAACCATAGCAGAGGCACGCCCGCCGCCGGGGTGAGCGAACAGGACATGGCGGACGACGACGCCGTGCTCGACATCATCGCGCTCGAAATGGGAGCGCCTGATCTCGAAGAACCCGAGACGGACCATGCCACCATCGGCAGACCGGAAGAGCCCGCGCCAACTCACGAACCGATCGCGGACAGCTCGAGCGCGCATCCAGATCGCGAGCCCGAGTCGGTACCCGAGATTGCCGCGCCGCCTTCCCTCGGCGTCTCGCTACTGGCGAACGGTATCGTCCCGCGCACTACGCCGCGTTCCGACCCGATGGCTCCGTTCAGGCGCATGACTCAAGCGGAAAAGATCGCGTTCTTTTCCTGACCATCTGTTTTCCCGTCGCGGATTGCTAGTGGAGTGGATTTGACATTCGCTACCCAGTTTGCATCGAACGCGAGAAG
>CAZOOO010000225.1:0-4747 GCA_964581435.1 uncultured Hyphomicrobiales bacterium
CATGGCTTACGCCCTCAAACCTTCTCTTTACGCATGATCCGGTCCGAAAACCGGTAACCGCCTTTCGGGATCATGCTGTCGTTCAAGCCGCGTCGCGGCGCGGTCGGCTGTTGTCATCGCCGGCCAGGCGCTTGTCCTGAGCCATCGGATCATGCTCGAGGATCTCGCCCTTGAAGATCCAGACCTTGACGCCGCAGGTACCGAACGTCGTGAACGCGGTGGCGACGCCGTAGTCCACGTCAGCGCGGAGCGTGTGCAGTGGCACGCGGCCTTCGCGATACCATTCCATGCGGGCGATTTCGGCGCCGCCGAGACGGCCCGAGCAGTTGATCCGGATGCCCTCGGCGCCGAGACGCATCGCCGACTGCACGGCACGTTTCATCGCGCGGCGGAACGCGACGCGGCGCTCGAGCTGCTGCGCGATCGATTCGGCGACCAGCGTGGCATCAAGCTCCGGCTTGCGGATCTCGACGATGTTGAGAACCACGTCGGACGAGGTGATGTCGGCAACCCTCTTGCGCAGCTTGTCGATATCGGCGCCCTTCTTGCCGATCACGACGCCGGGGCGCGCCGAATGGATCGTCACGCGGCACTTCTTGTGCGGACGCTCGATCACGATGCGGGCGACGGCCGCCTGCTTGAGTTCCTTGTGCAGAAGTTCGCGGATCTTGACATCCTCATGCAGCAGCCTGCCGTACTCGCCCTTTCCGGCATACCAACGGGAATCCCAGGTCCGGTTGATACCCAGACGCAGCCCGATCGGATTGATCTTTTGACCCATCGTTTTCTCCCGCGCCTCTTAAGCGCTCGCCTCGGCCTCGACCTGACGCACCACGATCGTCAGTTGCGAGAACGGTTTATAGATACGGCCCGAACGGCCACGGCCGCGCGGCGCGAAACGCTTCATCACCATGCCGTTGCCGACAAACGCCTCCGATACGACCAACTCGTCGACGTCGAGGTCATGGTTGTTCTCGGCGTTGGCGATCGCCGATTCCAGGCACTTCTTGACGTCGCCCGCGATCCGCTTGCGCGAGAATTGCAGATCGGCAAGCGCCGCCGACGCCTTGCGGCCGCGGATCAGTTGCGCAACCAAGTTGAGCTTCTGCGGGCTCACCCGAAGCATCCGGGCAATCGCCTTGGCCTCATTTTCCGGGAGGCTCCGTTCGCGCTTTGGTTTGCTCATAACTTGAACCTCAAGACCTCTTGGCTTTCTTGTCGCCCGAGTGGCCATGGAACGTGCGGGTCGGCGAGAACTCGCCGAACTTGTGACCGACCATCTCTTCGTTGACCGACACGGGCACGTGCTTCTGGCCATTGTAGACACCGAACACCAGACCGACGAACTGCGGCAGAATGGTCGAACGGCGGCTCCAGATCTTGATGACGTCATGACGGCCGCTCGCCCGCGCGGCATCTGCCTTCTTGAGCAGAGAGCCTTCGACGAACGGGCCTTTCCAGACTGAACGAACCATGTCCGGCTTTCCTTACTACTTCTTCCGCTTGTGGCGGCTGATGAGAATGAACTTGTTGGTCGACTTGTTGGAGCGGGTTTTCTTGCCCTTGGTCGGCTTGCCCCACGGCGTCACCGGGTGACGGCCACCGGAGGTGCGGCCTTCACCGCCGCCATGCGGATGGTCGATCGGGTTCATGACCACGCCTCGGTTGTGCGGACGGCGGCCCATCCAGCGGGTGCGGCCCGCCTTGCCGATCGAGGTATTCATGTGATCCGGATTCGATACCGCGCCGATGGCGCCGCGGCAGCGGCCGTGCACCAGGCGCTGCTCGCCCGAATTCAGACGCAGGATGACATAGTCCTGATCGCGGCCGACGATCTGGGCGTAGGTGCCGGCGGAGCGCGCAAGCTGACCGCCCTTGCCGATCTTCATCTCGACGTTATGGACGATCGTGCCGACGGGCATGTTGCCGAGCGGCATGACATTGCCCGGCTTGACGTCAACATAATTCCCGGCGACGACGGTGTCGCCGACGGCCAGACGCTGCGGCGCAAGGATATAGGCCTGCTCGCCGTCCTGATATTTGATCAGCGCGATGAACGCGGTGCGGTTCGGATCATATTCGAGCCGTTCAACGACCGCCGGCACGTCCGTCTTGCCGCGCTTGAAATCGACGTTGCGATAGGCCTGCTTGTGGCCGCCGCCGCGGAACCGAACGGTGATGCGCCCAGTATTGTTGCGGCCGCCCTTGCCGCGCTTGCCCTCGGTCAGCGTCTTGACCGGCTTGCCCTTGTAAAGGGCCGAGCGATCGACCATCACCAACTGGCGCTGGCCCGGCGTCGTGGGATTGTAAGTCTTCAGTGCCATAATCTATCGCCTTAAAGCCGTTTCCGCCTCAGAGACCGGTGGTGACGTCGATGCGATGGCCCTCTTCGAGGGTCACAACCGCGCGCTTGACGTCCGACTGTGAACCCAGGCGGCCCCGGAAAACCTTGGTCTTGCCTTTGCGCACCAGCGTATTCACGCTCTTGACCTTGACGTCGAACAGTTTCTCGATCGCTTCCTTGATCTGCGGCTTGGTCGCCTTGCGAGCCACCTTGAACACAACCTTGTTGTACTCAGAGGCCACCGTCGCTTTTTCGGTAATCACCGGAGCGACAATCACGTCGTAATGGTTCGCGTCGATTGTCATTTGAAACGCGCCTCCAACGCATCAACCGCCGCCTTGGTCAACACCAGCTTCTGGCGGCGCAGAATGTCGTAGACGTTGAGGCCCTGGATCGGCAGCACGTCGATGTTCGGAATGTTGCGCGCGGCGGTCGCGAACCCGGCGTGAACCTGCGCACCGTCGACGATCAGCGCACTGGTCAGGCCAAGGCCGGAAAAGTGACCCATCAGAGCCTTGGTCTTGGCTTCCTTCAATTCGACGCTGTCAATGACGATCAAGCCGCCGTCCTTGGCCTTCGCCGAAAGCGCATGGCGCAGCGCCAGCGCGCGCACCTTCTTGGGCAGGTCATACGCATGGCTGCGAACGACCGGCCCGAACGCGCGACCGCCGCCGCGGAACTGAGGCGCACGAGCCGAACCGTGACGGGCGTTGCCGGTGCCTTTCTGCTTGAACAGCTTCTTGCCGGTACGCCAGATTTCCGCACGTCCCTTGGCCTTGTGGGTGCCCGCCTGGCGCTTGGCGAGCTGCCAGTTCACGCAGCGCTGAATCAGGTCCTTGCGCGGCTCGAGCCCGAAGATCCCGTCCGATAACTGAACCGAACCCGCAGCCTTGCCTTCAAGGGTGGTGACGTTCAGTTCCATGTTATGCCCCCTCCTTCTCGGCCGGGGCATCCGCCGTGACCTTGTCCTCGTCCGCAGCCTGCACGTCGCCCGCAACCTTGAACTTGCCCGGTTTCGGCGCTTCCTTGGGCAACGGCTTCTTCACTGCGTCGCGCACCGCGATCCAGCCGCCCTTGGAGCCCGGAACAGCCCCTTCGACCAGGATCAGGCCGCGCTCGACGTCGGTCTTCACCACGCGCAGGTTCAGCGTCGTGATGCGGTCGACACCCATGTGGCCCGGCATCTTCTTGTTCTTGAAGGTCTTGCCCGGATCCTGACGGCCGCCGGTCGAACCGATCGAACGATGCGAAATGGATACGCCATGGGTGGCGCGCAGACCACCGAAATTCCAGCGCTTCATGCCACCGGCATAACCCTTACCCACCGAGGTTCCGGTGACATCGACGAACTGGCCGACCACGAAATGGTCCGCCTGAATTTCCGCGCCGACCGGAATCAGCGAATCCTCCGACACGCGGAATTCGGCGACCTTGCGCTTCGGCTCGACCTTGGCGACCGCGAACTGTCCGCGCTCCGCCTTGGGCATATAGACCGTCTTGCGCGCGCCCGAGCCAAGCTGCAATGCGACGTAGCCGTTCTTATCACTGGTCCGGTGTCCCAACACCTGACAATTGCTCAGCTTCAGCACGGTCACAGGGATGTGCTCGCCGGCCTCTGTAAAGACCCGCGTCATCCCGACCTTTTGTGCGATCACTCCGGAGCGCATCGTCGTGCTTCCTGTTCTTTCTGTCCGCTAACGATCGGACTGTTCCAAAACTTCGTTCTGACTTTCCGCATGCCGCCGATCCGAAAACGGCGGCGAGCTGCTGCGTCAGAGCTTGATCTCCACGTCGACGCCCGCAGCCAGATCAAGCTTCATCAAGGCATCGACTGTCTGAGGCGTTGGATCGACGATATCGAGAAGGCGCTTGTGCGTCCGCATCTCGAACTGCTCGCGGCTCTTCTTGTCGACATGCGGCGAACGGTTGACCGTAAACTTCTCGATTCGCGTCGGCAGCGGAATCGGTCCGCGGACCTGCGCACCGGTGCGTTTCGCGGTGTTCACGATCTCGCGGGTCGACGTATCGAGAATCCGATGGTCGAACGCCTTGAGACGGATGCGGATATTCTGGCCGTTCATTGCCGTGTCTCTCTTTGAAAAGCGAATAGTGAGTAGTGAGTAGCGAATAGCGAAATAGAAGATGTTCTATTCGCCACTCGCTATTCGCAATTCTCTTGTCCTTACTCGATGATGCTGGCGACGACGCCGGCTCCGACGGTCCGTCCGCCCTCGCGGATGGCGAAGCGCAGCTTCTCCTCCATCGCGATCGGCACGATCAGGTGCACCTCCATCGCGACGTTGTCGCCCGGCATCACCATCTCGGTGCCGGCCGGAAGATGCACCACCCCGGTCACGTCCGTGGTGCGGAAGTAGAACTGCGGCCGGTAGTTGTTGAAGAACG
>CAZOOO010000226.1:0-4738 GCA_964581435.1 uncultured Hyphomicrobiales bacterium
CTGCTCGGCGCGCTGCCGTCAGGCGGCGTGCTGGCGGTGCAGATGCCCGACAATCTCGATGAGCCGAGTCATGTGATGATGCGCGAGGTGGCTCATTCAGGATCGTGGCGAGAAAGACTTGCGGACGCCGCGCGGGCGAAAGACCTGCTGGCGCGGCCGGGAGTCTATTACGACGCATTGCGTCCGCTGTGCGAACGCATCGAGATCTGGCACACGATTTACAATCATGTCCTTGAGGACACAGCGGCGATCGTCGAATGGGTCAAGGGCACCGGATTGCGGCCTTTTCTCGATCTGCTGGAGCCGATGGAAAGGAAAGAGTTCCTGCGCGAATATACCGCGCGCATCGCTGCCGCTTATCCGCTACAGGCGGACGGCAAGGTGCTGCTGCGTTTTCCGCGTTTTTTCGTGCTTGCGGTCAGATGAGTCGTCGTTTAGCAGGTCAGGCTCCTGCGGATGACGGCGCGCTCCGGCGCCGGAGGCCATTAAAGACCGGAGCTTTGCGAGGTCGTTTCTCGCGTTGCATTTTGTCGCGGCCGGCCGTCTCGATTCCGTCGCAGGGAATCGAATAAAACGCTCTCCCGTCACGACGAGACCTCGAAATGTCCCCGATGCCTGAATCTTCGGCCCCGAAGGCTGCCCTTCGTCCGCTGCCGATGCTGATCTTTTCCTCGCGCTGGCTTCAGCTTCCGCTTTATATCGGCCTGATCGTCGCCCAGGGCGTTTATGTGATCCTGTTCCTGAAGGAGCTATGGCATCTCATCGGGCACTCCTTCGACTTTTCGGAACAGCAGATCATGTTGGTGGTGCTTGGCCTTATCGACGTGGTGATGATCTCGAATCTTCTGGTGATGGTCATCGTCGGCGGCTACGAGACCTTCGTGTCGCGGCTCAATCTCGAAGGCCATCCCGACGAGCCGGAGTGGCTCGGCCATGTCAACGCGAGCGTTCTCAAGATCAAGCTCGCGATGGCGATCATCGGCATCTCGTCGATCCACCTCTTGCGGACCTTCATCGAGGCTGGAAACCTGGGGACCGAGCGCGCCGTGAATTATACCCAAACCGGCGTGATGTGGCAGACCATCATCCATGTCGTGTTCATCTTCTCGGCGATCGGCATTGCGCTTGCGGATCGTATCGCGAGCGAGGGGAACGGATCGAACGGCGAGGGGAAGCATTAGCATGGCGGGGTCCGCCGCGGACATCCTGCGCCGGTCGCGACTCGCGATCGTGATCCTGTCGGCGCTCACCCTCGGAGCCGCCGTGCCGCCGGCGCACGCGGCGGACGAGGGCTTCACGCGTTTCATCGCCTCGGTCTGGCCCGAGGCGCAGCGGGCAGGCGTATCGCGCGCGACGTTCGACACCGTCACGGCCGGACTCGAGCCTGACTACAAGCTGCCCGACCTCATCCTGCCCGGCCGGCCCGCGACCGGTGCGCCGTCGCAGGCGGAATTCGTTCAGGTGCCGGCGGATTATCTCAAGGAGAGCAGTATCGCGCGGCTGGCGGCTGAAGGGCAGCGGCTGATGCGGAAAAACGAATCGACGTTGAAAGCGATCGAGAAGCGCTTCGGCGTTCCCGCCGCGATCATCCTTGCGATCTGGGGCCGGGAAACCGACTACGGCCGCTATGCGCTGCCCTATGATGCGATGCGCGTGCTGGCGACCCAGGCTTATGTCGGCCGCCGCAAGGACCAGTATCGTCAGGAGTTCATCGAAGGACTGCTGTTGCTGCAGCGCGGCGCCGTCTCGCGCAAGAATTTTCGCGCGTCGTGGGGCGGGGCCACCGGATTGACGCAGTTCCTGCCCTCCGAGCTCGCCAAGCACAGCGTCGATTTCGACGGCGACGGCCGCGTCGATATCTGGTCCTCGGTGCCCGATGCGCTGGCGTCGGCCGCGCAGCAGCTCGTCAACAAGGGCTGGCAGCCGGGACTGCGCTGGGCCTATGAGGTGCGCGCGCCCTCGCACGCCGACTGCACGGAGGGCGTGCCCGAGGTGAGGAAGCCGATCGGGGAATGGCTGCGCGAAGGATTTCTGCCGGTGCGCGGACAGAAGCTGACCGCGGCCGAGCGGGAACAGTTGGCGTCGCTGCTGCAACCGGAAGGCATCTATGGGCCGTCGTTCCTGACCACGAAGAACTATTTCGTCATCAAGGAATACAATTTCTCCGATCTCTATGTCCTGTTCGTCGGCCATCTCGCCGACCGCATGACCAGTCCGGCGCCTTTCGCGACGCCGTGGTCGGCCTCGACGCAGCTACGCAGCCGCGACGTCGAGGCGATGCAGCGCCATTTGACGCGGCTCGGCTTGTACAACGACAAGATCGACGGCAAGGCCGGGATGCTGACCCGAGCGGCGCTCGGCGCCTATCAGAAGTCGGCTGGCCTCAAGGTGGACTGCTGGCCCAGTGACGGGGTGCTGCGCGCGATGAATGCGGCGCGCTGAAGTCGTGGTGCGGCCCCGGGTCAAGCCCGAGGACACGCTTCGCTCGAAAACGCTATAGCTCGGATGATCGGGAGCGGTCGGATCAGTCGCATACCTCGACGCGGCGGAAACGCCAGCCATATCCGTCCCAGAACCTCTCGCGCGCCATGTAGCATGGCGGCCCGTCCATATAGACCGGTGGAGGCGCGGCATAGACCGGAGCCGGTACGGCGTAGGCCGGAGGGGGGCTGGCGATCGCGCCGCCGATGATGGCGCCGGCCGCCAGACCGCCGAGAAGGCCGGCTGCCACCGCACCTCCGTCGCGAGCCTCGGCCTGCGGAGCCGCCGCTACTGAACCGGCCGCAACCGTCGCAGCCGCGAGGATGGCAAAAACTGTTTTCTTCATCTTGGAATCTCTCCTGAGGGTAGCGTCGGATTCAAGGTTACTCGCCATGCCGTCGTTCGGGCCGGCCGTCTCACCGGTCAGCCCGACGGAAACGCTCGCAGGTCGGTCGCTTGAAAAAGCGGCTTTTTCAGGCCATCGCGCGGGCTTCCGGAAAACCGACCATATGAACCGGAACCCTTACTCAGACTGGATCAGCCGCATACCCGGACGTTCCGGAACCGCCAGCCGAAGCCGTCCCAGAAGCGCTGCCTTTGCCAATAACAGCCGGGGGTTGCGACGTATCCCGGACCGTAATAGCCGTAGCCGGGTCCGTATCCCCCGCCGTAATATCCTGGCCCGTAATAGCCCGGACCTGCGAGCGCGCCGCCGATGATGGCGCCGCCGATCAGCCCGCCGGCGATCCCTGCCGCGATGCCGCCGCCGCGCGCTTCGGCCGCTTGAGGCGTGGCCGCCGCCGTGGCCGCTGCAATTGTCGCCAATGCCATCAATGTTCTCTTCATGATGCACCTTTCCTCATCAATCGATACAGCAGCCTGTCGAACGAAGAATCCCACGTCCGGTTTGAACGATCAATGAACGAACCGACCGAATCCTGCCACGATGCGGGCCTGAGCGTGAAGATTAATAATTGAAATCAAAATGTTACGGCAATGTCGCAACCAGGCGCCCACCGCGGGTTTCAGGCAGTTTGGAATTGGTTGAAATAGCGGGTTTTCCCTTTGCCTTTCATGAGCGGGTCCAACAATATTCCGGCCGTGTCCGGGTATCGTAATTGGGTTTCGTTTTCATGATCGTTTGTTCCTGTAACGTGTTGACCGATCACGACGTCCGTTCCGCGGTGACCTCAGCGGACGACCTCCGGCGCTCGCCGAAGCAGGTTTACGGATGTCTCGGGTGCAGCGCGGAATGTGGCCGGTGTGCCCGGACCATCAAAACCATCATCAAGGAAGCGCTCGGAGCCTGTGCCCGACAATGTTGCGACGGTTGTCCCCATTCCACGACACACTCAAAAGTTAAGCAAAGTCGGGCCGAAATCAGGGTCTGACGATTTTCGCGATTCCTCACCTCGTTTCGGGTCAGGGCGGATAGCTGCCTTGCCTTCTTGGGGGGTTGTCGCGCCGCCAAATCTGATTTAGAAGCATTCTAAATTGGATTTGGCAGGCCCGACGGCCCGTCTATCAGCCATCAAAGAACAGAACAGGAGCTGCTGCCATGAAGGGCGACCCGAAGGTTATCGATTACCTGAACAAGGCGCTTCGCCACGAACTCACGGCCGTCAACCAGTACTGGTTGCATTACCGGCTGCTGGATAACTGGGGCATCAAGGATCTCGCCAAGAAATGGCGCGCGGAGTCGATCGAGGAAATGGAGCACGCCGACAAGTTGATCGACCGGATCATCTTTCTCGACGGTTTCCCGAACATGCAGGTGCTTGATCCCCTGCACATCGGCCAGAACGTCGGCGAGGTGATGGATTGCGACCTCAAGGCGGAATATTCGGCGCGCGCGCTCTATGAGGAGGCGGCGACCCACTGCCACGCCGTGAAGGACTACGTCACCCGCGATATCTTCGAGAGTTTGATGAAGGACGAGGAAAGCCATATCGACTTCCTTGAAACCCAGATCGATCTCATCAAGAAGATCGGCGTCGAGCTTTACTCGCAGAAGCACATCGGCGAAATGGATCACGACTAGTGGTCCGATTCCAACATTTGCGTCCCGTTGCGGCAGGGGTTTCCTGCAAATGTCAGAATCAAAGGACCACTAGCAAATATGGGTTTCTAGTGGAGTTTTGGATTTGACATTCGCTTCTCGCGTTCGCTGCAAACTGGGTAGCGAATGTCAAATCCACTCCACTAGAGCGGGATGAGGAAAAGTGTGCAGCGGTTTTCCGCCCGCATCCCGCTCTAA
>CAZOOO010000227.1:0-4708 GCA_964581435.1 uncultured Hyphomicrobiales bacterium
GCGGAAGCGGTGGTGAGCGTGCTCTGGGCCTCGCGTGCGCTGTTGAGAATGGCGGCTGCGGTGCCGGCGCCCACCGTCGTCAACGTCTGCTCGATGTCGCCTGCAAGCGACTTGACCTGACTGACGGCCTCTGCCGAAGTGGTGGTGAGCGCGCCCTGGGCCTCGCGTGCGCTGTTGAGAATGGCGGTCGCAGTATCGGAGCCCAATGCCGTCAATGTTCGCTCGATGTCGCTTCCGAGCGATTTGACCTGATTTGCGGTTTCGGCCGAAGCCTTGACGAGCGTGGTCTGGGCCTCCCTCGCGCTCGACAGGACGGTGTCAGCGGTCGATGTGCCGGCTGCGGACAACATGCGCTCGACGTCGGACCCGACGGTCGTGAGCGTGCGCTCGATATCGCCTGCGAGCGATTTGACCTGATTTGCGGTTTCGGCCGAAGCCTTGACGAGCGTGGTCTGGGCCTCCCTCGCGCTCGACAGGACGGTGTCAGCGGTCGATGTGCCGGCTGCGGACAACATGCGCTCGACGTCGGACCCGACGGTCGTGAGCGTGCGCTCGATATCGCCTGCGAGCGATTTGACCTGATTTGCGGCATCCGATGACGCGGCGACCAGCGTGGTCTGCGCCTCGCGCGCACCGGCGAGAACCGAATCTGCCATGTGGGCGCCAGTGGCGGTCAGCGTCCGCTCGATATCCGCCGACAGGGATTTGACCTGACTTGCGGTCTCCGCCGATGAGTCGATCAGCGTGGTCTGCGCCTCGCGGGCGCTGCTGAGGATGGAGTTGGCAGCCGTTGTTCCGGCGGTGGTCAACGCGCGCTCGACTTCCGTCGAGGTGAGTTGAAGCTGGGCGCCCACCTCGGTTGAAATCGAAAGCAGGGACTGTTGAGCGGAGCGAGCGCCGGTCTGGATGGTTTCGCTTGTATTGACGACCAGATTGGTCAGCGAGCGTTCCGCGTCCTCGACGTGCGACCTGATGCCGAACGACAGCTCTTCAGCGCGCGCCAACAGTATGTCGCTGGCCTCGCGCCCGCTCGATTCGAAGCGGCCCGCCACGGCTTCGATTCGCGAACCGAGCAGATCCTCGAACTGCGCGACCCGTGTGTCGATCGCGGTCGCGACAAAGCCTACACGCTCGTCGAGACCTTGATGGATTTCCTGGAACCGCGCCGTGATCGTGTCCGCGAGGTGCGCACTGCGGTCGTCGATGGTTTCAGTCACCCCTGAGATGCGTCCCTCAAGGGCCACGACGACCTGCGTCGCGCCTTCGGTCAGCGATGTCGCAAGTTGGGCGAGGCGGCTCTCGATCGAGCCGATCGCATGGGCGGCGCCGTCGGACAGCGACGAAGTGAGGGTGACGAGCCGGCTATCGATCGTCTCCGTGACCGAATTCGCACGCGTATCGAATATTTGCTCCAGTGTTCTGAGGCGGCCCTCGACGGATTCGTCGAACGACTTGATTTTGATGTCAAACGAAGCATCGAGATTGGTGACTCGCGACTGGAGCGAGGCTTCGAATCGCGCCAGATGCTGATCCAGCGCTGCTCCGATCTCACTTCCGTTAGACATCAGCCGTGTATCGAAGGTATCGACGTAGTTCTTCATGCTCTGCGCGATATCTTCGGTGCGCTGGCCGAGGCGATCGACGATCTCGACGCCGAAGGTCTTCACCGTGCGATCAAACTCCGAGATGTGGCGGGTGATCAGGGCGCCGAGCGTGCCGCTGTCGCGTGCGAACTTCTCCGCGAGCTCGGCGCCTTGGTCCTTCACCAACTGATCGAACGCGTTCATCTGAAGGCTAAGCATATCGTGCGCGGTTTCGGTTTGGGTGGCGACGTTGGCCACTAGCGTATTGACCGTGACGTCGAGCGCTTCGCTCGCCTTGTCGCCGCACGACAAAATCCGGTTTGCCAGCCGGTTGCCCGCCTCGTCGATCTTACCGGCAAGGTCGCCGCCGCGAAGCTCGAGCTCCACCAGCAGCGAATCGCTGGAATTTTTGAGGGCGTCGTGGACCTGTTCGGTGCGTTCCGAAATGCCTTCGACGATGGACGCCGATTTCTGTTCGAATTCGCCCGTGATCCGGTCGATCCGTTCGTTCAGCATGTCATGGACGCGGTCGGCCAGGTCGACGAATTCGTCGTGGACGTGGCCGGTCTTGAAGTTAAGGCTGCTGGTCAGGCGCTCGCTGGCGTCGAGAACGGCGCGTGCGGTCTCGGCGCTGGCTTCCTCCAGCCGGTCGAGCAAGTCGCCGCCTCGTTCGCCGAGCGCGAAAATCATGTTGTCGCCGGCGCTGCTGAGCGCCGTCGTGATGTGATCGCCGCGCTCTTCCAGCGCGCCGGTAATGCCTTTTGCGACTTCTTCGACGCGCGAGGCGATGGCATCGCTGATCAGTTCGATGTCATGCCGCAGGTCGATCTGGACACCCGAGATCGCGTTGCGGACCTGCTCGGCCTGGCCGACGAGGTTGTCCCGCTGGTGAGCGATATCCTGGAGCAATGCGCGAATCCGCACCTCGTTGTCGGAATAAGCGCGTTCCAGCGCCGCGACCTCGTTGGCGACCAAGGCTTCCAGTTCGCCGGCGCGGGCGATGGCGCGCTCAACGCCGTCGCCCATGGCCGCGACTTCGCGCCGGATCGCCTGTCCCACGGTCACCACCGAATCACTGGCCAGGCCTTCCGGCTCGGAGAACCGGATCGCCATTTGGGCCATCGACTGCGCGATCATGCGCAATTCCTGGCCGCGCCACGCCATACTGGCTAAAAAGTAGAACAGCAGCACGGGGGCGAAGAACAAGGCGATCAGGCCGGCGAGGGCGAGCGTGCCGCCGCTGCCCTGACCAAGGGCCGCCTGCAGCGACGGCAAAAAGCTGATCGTCAGAAGACCGGCGCCGAGAATCCAGATGCCGGCGAACAGCGTCGCCAGGATGTAGATGTTGCGGGAAGGACTGCCCTTTTGAAGCGCCTGGAGGATTTGCCCGATCGTTTCACGGTCGTCGTTGGCAGGGCGTCGCGTGAAGTGCGGTCCTTCAGCGGTTTCAAGGATCTGTCGATCTGCGGCAGCACGAGCGCCCAGCCCCTCGTCATGGCCGGAGGGCGGCATCGGCGGGGCGACATCGTGGCGCGACGCAGCCCGATCCAGGTCTGTCGCTGATGTCTCGCCGAAGCTCAGCGCCTCCTGTATGGCGGAAAGAGCGACCTCCGTCGGATCTTTGATCTTCTTGGGATTGTTCGCCATTTCAGTCCACGCCCTCGTGTTACGCAACCCGCAAGTTCGCGTCGCCGCTGCAAGTCCGGTCGCCGCCCCGAGCCCCAAGCTGGTTCCGGGCGCGGCCATCGCCACCGCCCGTTGTCGGTCATTCCCTCCAACATCCTATTGGCTTAGCGTCTCGAATGAAATGGTCGTGATTAATACAATCTTAATCATCGTTAACGGCCGGCGGCGCCAACCGCCCGAGCGGCTCTAAAATATGGACGGACGGTCGGAAATTTGGCCGGAAACGTCGCGGAAGAGCATGTTCGTACCTGAAACGTTCCATTAACCAGTTCCGTGATTGTCTGGGTCCGATTCCGCTGGATAACCCGCCGTCGCAGCGGATGCCCGGATAGCAGCAATGCCGTTTTCTTTTGCACAGGTTGCCTGGATGCCTTCGCCACCGCTGGTTCCGGAGGACGGGCCGATCGATTTCGACCATCTCCATCGCATGACGCTAGGCGACGACAGTCTCGAACGGGAGGTTTTGGCGATGTTCGCCGATCAGGCTGCCGAGATGGCCGCCTCGCTGGCGCAACTTCCGCCGGATGCCGCGATCCTGGCGCACAAGCTGAAGGGGTCGGCGCGGGCGATAGGCGCCGTTCACGTCGCTGCCGCCGCCGCCGATCTGGAAACCGCGCTCCGCAGCGGCGCCGATCCGGCGGAACTGCGGGCGACGCTGAATGATACCGTCAATCAAGCGTGCCGGGCGGTTGATGCGATCCTGCAGCGCTCCCGAGGTCACCGGTGATCCCGCCAGACGATCGCCCCTTTTTGCGCCGACCGCTGGCGCTGGCCCGATCGTTTCGTTATAGGACAGCCGAACTCCTCATCGTCAATATTCTGTTCGGCAGCACGGCACCCTATGACCAAGATCAACTTTGTCGACCATTCCGGCGAAACCCGCACTGTTGACGTCGAGAACGGCGCGACCGTCATGGAAGCCGCAATCCGTAACGCCGTTCCCGGCATCGAGGCCGAATGCGGCGGCGCCTGCGCCTGCGCCACCTGTCACGTCTATATCGACGACGCGTGGGCCGAGAAGGTCGGCAAACCGACGCCGATGGAAGAGGATATGCTCGACTTCGGCTACGACGTGCGGCCGAATTCGCGATTGTCCTGCCAGATCAAGGTGAGCGACGACCTCGAAGGTCTCGTGGTGACGGTCCCCGAACGGCAGGCTTGAACCGGTCGCATGGCCGATTGACGCCGCCCGTCCGGCTGTCGCCGCCCATCAATCGCAACCCGCCTGGCGTGGGCTGAGCGCGGCGCGGCGCCCGCGGCAGTTTAAGGCTTTCCTCAAACCGGCCGGTTGGTTATAGCGAAGCGCAATCGACGCGCTTTCGCGCCGGAAAGCGCGTCGGCTATCCACGCAGCGGCGCGGTCGTATTGCCGGCCGGCGCAGGGGTTTCAACGGAAAAGAATTTTGACATGAGCGAAGCGATCAAGACGGATGTGCTGAT
>CAZOOO010000228.1:0-4689 GCA_964581435.1 uncultured Hyphomicrobiales bacterium
GCATGCCGCCGCGCGCCAGCGAACCGGTGTCGCCCATGAAGATCGAGGCCGGCGGGGCGTTGAACCAGAGAAAGCCGAGCCCGGCGCCGAGCACAGCGCCGCACAGCACAGCCAGTTCGCCAGCGCCGGCGATGTAGTTGATCTGGAGATAGTCGGCGAACATCGCATTGCCTGCAAGATAGGCGATCATGGCGAAGCTCGCCGCCGCGATCATCACCGGCACGATGGCGAGACCGTCGAGGCCGTCGGTGAGATTCACCGCGTTGCCGGCGCCGACGATGATGAAGGCGCCGAAGGCGAGGAAGAACCAGCCGAGGTCCAGCACCACGTCCTTGAAGAACGGAATCACCAGCGCCGTCGAGAACGGCTCGCGGCCGAGCCGGGTCAGCGCATAGCAGGCGGCCAGCGCGATCAGCAGTTCGAGCAGCAGGCGGGTGCGCCCGGAGAATCCGGCATGGGTCTGCTTCGTCACCTTCAGATAGTCGTCGTAGAAGCCGATGAAGCCGAAACCGAGCGTCACCGCGAGCACGATCCAGACATAGGGATTGAGAGGATTGGCCCACAGCACGGTCGACACGACAAGTCCCGACAGAATCATCAGGCCGCCCATCGTCGGCGTGCCCTTCTTGCTGACGAGGTGCGACTGCGGACCGTCGGTGCGGATCGGCTGTCCCTTGCCCTGCCGCAAGCGAAGATTGTCGATGATCCAGGGGCCGAACAGGAACACGAACAGCGCGCCCGTCACCACCGCGCCGCCGGTGCGGAAGGTGATGTAGCGAAAGACGTTCAGAAGCGGCTTGAAGATGCCGAGCCCCGGGACCGTATTGGAAAGATCGATCAACCAGTAAAACATCGGGTATCCCGAGTCCGAAGTTCGCCGGTTCTGGCATGCCTCCCTTGAGCGAACTCCGGATTCAAAGGGGCTCCCGCAACTTACAAAATTTCATCGGTGCCGCCGGAAAATCGCTTCGTCAGCGCGGCCACGATCACTTTCATCCGCGATCCCAGCGAGCCCTTGACCATGACGACGTCACCGGCACGGATCGCCGCCGTCACCTGCGATTCGAGCGCGACCGAGTTCTCTGCATAGCCGCCCCGCCTGCCGGAGGAAAGCGCATTCCACAGGTTGCGCATCAGGGGACCGCAGCAAAATATCGTGTCGACGGCATTGGCATCGATCGCCTTGGCCAGGTCACGATGCAGATCCGCGCTTTTGGGGCCGAGTTCCAGCATATCGCCCAGCACGGCGATGCGGCGGCCCTGCGGCCCGACCCCGGCCCCGCCGAGCACGCCCAGCGCCGCGGCCATCGACGCAGGATTGGCGTTGTAGCTTTCGTCGATCAGGATCGCCTCGCCGCCCGGCGCGATCAGCGCACGGCGCACGCCGCGCCCCGCGGCCGGCTGCGCCTTCGACAAAGCAAGACCGGCAAGCGCAAGATCGGCGCCGGCCAGCGACGCCGCCGCCAGCACCGCCAGCGAATTCATCGCCATGTGACGGCCGGGCATGACGAGCTTGTAGGTCAACTCACTGCCGAGAATTTCGGCATGCACGGCCGAGCCAGCCGGATGCAGCGCCACGTCGAGCAGGCGCGCATCGGCCTTCTCGTCCGCGCCGAACGAAACGATCTTTGCAATACCGAGCTTTTTCGCGCGCTTCCGCAGCCGGGCGAAATGCGCATTATCACGGTTGAGCACGACGGCACCGTCCGGCTCGACGCCTTCGAAAATTTCCGCCTTGGCGTCGGCGATCGCCTCGACGCCGGAGAAAAATTCGAGATGCACGGGCTCGACCGTGGTGATGATCGCCACATGCGGCCGCACCATCTTCACCAGCGGCGTGATCTCGCCGGCATGATTCATCCCGATCTCGAAGACCGCGAAACGCGCGTCCGCCGGGCAGCGCGCCAGCGACAGCGGCACGCCCCAGTGGTTGTTGAACGAAGCCACCGAGACGTGGGCCTTGCCCTGCGCGCCAAGGACGCCGCGCAACGCCTCCTTGGTCGAGGTCTTGCCGACGGAGCCCGTCACCGCGATCACCTGAGCGGCAAGACGCGCGCGCGAAGCCCGCGCCAGATCGCACAAGGCCGCAAGCACGTCCTCTACGATCAGCAACGGCGCATCGGGGGCGAATTGATCGCGCTGGGCGGCCTCGACCACCGCCAGCGCCGCGCCCGCCTGCAAGGCGGCATCGACGAAAGCGTGACCGTCATGCACGTCGCCCCTGATCGCGAAATATGCCTCGCCCGGCGCGATGGTGCGGCTGTCGATGGAAATGCCGGTGATCGCCGCGGGCAAGGCTCCTCGCCCTTCCGCGCGCATCGCCGCAGCCATCGCGTCCGAAGTCCACAACGGGCGCGCGCTCATATCCGCCTCGACGTCAGCGCCGCGACCACCGCCTCGTGGTCGCTGAACGGCAGCACGCGATCGCCGACGATCTGTCCGGTCTCGTGGCCCTTGCCGGCGATCACCAAGGCGTCGCCCGGCTGCAACCCCGCGATCGCGGTCTGGATCGCCTCGGCGCGATCGCCGATCTCGCGGGCGCCTGGGGCGGCGGCGAGGATCGCGGCGCGGATCGCGGCGGGATCCTCGCCGCGCGGATTATCGTCGGTCACGATCACCACATCCGCGTGATCGGCGGCGATCGCGCCCATCAGCGGGCGCTTGCCTGCATCGCGATCACCGCCCGCTCCGAACACCACCACGAGCCTGCGCTTCGCATAGGGCCTCAACGCCTGCAACGCCTTCGCCAGCGCGTCCGGCTTGTGGGCGTAATCAACGAAGACCGGAGCGCCGTTGCGCTCACCGACCCGTTCGAGCCGTCCCCTGGCGCCTTCGAGATGCTCGAGCGCCGCGAACACCTGATCGGCGTCGCCACCGGTGCCGATGACGAGACCGGCCGACACCAGCGCATTCTCGATCTGGAATTCGCCGACCAGGGGCAAACGTATGACACGCTCGCGTCCGGCATGTTCGAGAATCATCCGTTGCGCAAAGCCCTCGATAGCCGCCTCGACCAGCCGAATGCCCATGCGCGCGCCGTCGCCGTGGCGGCCGACGCGCATCACCGGCACGTTGCGCGTGCTCGCCGCCTCGATCACCGCATCTGAACAGTCATGGTCGGCGGAAATGACCGCGATGCCGTCCGGCTCGACCAGATCGCGGAACAGCCGCAGCTTGGTATCGAGATAGTGCGCGACGGTTGGATGGTAATCCATGTGGTCGCGCGACAGGTTGGTGAAGCCTGCGGCGCGCACGCGCACGCCGTCGAGTCGATATTGATCAAGACCGTGCGAGGACGCTTCCAGCGCAAGATGCGTCACGCCTTCGCCCGCGAGTTGATCCAGCTCCCGGTGCAATTCAATCGGGTCGGGCGTCGTCACCGAACCGTAGACCATGCGCTTTGGCGCGACCACGCCGATGGTGCCGATGCTCGCCGACGAATATCCGAGCCGCTGCCAGATCTGCCGCGTGAAGGCCGCGACCGAGGTCTTGCCGCTGGTCCCGGTCACGGCGGCGATGGTCGCGGGCTGGCGCGGATAAAATGTTGCCGCCGCCAGCGCCAGCGCGCGGCGCGGATTCGGCGTTGCGATGAACGGGACACGCCCGGTCGCAGGCGCGTGTTCGCCGGCGACCGCAACAGCGCCCGATGCGATCGCGGCATCGATGAACCGCGCGCCGTCCGTTTTCGTGCCTGCGAGCGCGAAGAAAAGGTCCCCGGGCTTCACCGCGCGGCTGTCCGCCGCGAGGCCCGTGACGGCAAGCTCGCCGGTCGGCGCGTCCATGGCGGCGTCGTCGCCGAACAGCTCGCGAAGTTTCATGATCTCCTGGTCCCGGCCGCGCGGCTGACCTGCGTTTACTGCGTCGCCCTGGATGCCGCAAGAATGAGGCGCTCGGACGGCGGCAAATCGAACCGCGGCTGCACGCCGAGAAGCGGCGCAATGCGCGCGATCACGTTGCCGCCGGTCGGCACCGCGTTCCAGCCGGACGTGATGAAGCCATGGGTTTCCTTGAGCGGCTGCGGCTCATCCAACATAACGAGAACCTGGTATTGGGGGTTGTCCGCCGGCAGGATCGCGGTGAAGGAATTGAGCACGCGCTTTTTCGCGTAGCGGCCATTGATGACCTTTTCGGAAGTGCCGGTCTTGCCTCCCACGTAATAGCCTTTGACGTCGGCCTTCCTCGCGGTCCCGACCTCGGCGTTCAGCCGCAGCAGGAAACGCATCTTGTCGCTGGTTTCCTGCTTGATGACACGCTTGGCGATCGCCATGGCTTCCTGTTCGGTGCGCTTCAGGAAAGTGGGCGGAATCAACCAGCCGCCGTTGACCAGCGCATCGATTCCCATCACCGCCTGCAACGGAGCCACCGCCATGCCGTGCCCGAAAGCGATGGTGACGGTGTTCAACTCGACCCACTTGCGCGGCAGGATCGGCGACGCGCTTTCAGGCAGTTCGGTGCGCAGGCGCTCCATCTGGCCCATCTTGCGCAGGAACGCCTTGTGCGCCTCGACCCCCTGCGCCAGTGCGATCCGCGCCGCGCCGATATTGGATGAGTGGGTGAATACTTCCTTCATGCTGATGAAACGGCCCATGCGGTGATCGTCGTGGATCGTGAAGCGGCCGTAATGCAGCGGAGCGCGCGCATCCCACATCGAATTCAGGCCGTACTTGCCGGAATCGAGCGCCATCGCCA
>CAZOOO010000229.1:0-4631 GCA_964581435.1 uncultured Hyphomicrobiales bacterium
ACGAGCGCGCGCATCGCGAGGCGGAGGAAGAATCCGAAGATCGCTCCAGCCGCCGTCGTTCGCGGCATCGCAACGCCCGTCGGCGCGATCACGGCGAGCGCGTGCAAAGCGCCGTCATCGAGAATGGAGACCATGAGGCCGCGGCTGTGGACGCGACGCGGTCCGACCCGCCGCACGATGAATTTGCGGCGGACGATCACGCCGAACGACAGTACGAAATACAGGACCCCGGTGAGCCGCACGAGGATGATTCGGATCACGATCATTTGGATGGCGACTCGCACGAGGTCGGATCAAGCTCGCGACATGGTTCCGACTATTACGAAACCAGCGCTGACAACTTGCAGCAGCCGCATGACTTCGCTTTCGCACCCGCTTCCGTCGATGTGATTCGCGAGCACCGTGACGAAACGCAGGAGCACGCCGGGGAAGATCCGGTCGCGGCGACGCCGAACGAAGCCCCGGCTGCGGTCGCGCCGGACCACGCGACCGGCTTCGAGTCGCCTGCTCGCGAGGATACCTGGAACGATCAGGTCGAACCGGCCGTCTCCTCTCCGGATGAGGATAATGCTCTCGGCGCACACGATCATGCGAGCGGTGACCACGACGGCGGCCAGCCTCATGAGGTCGAACTCCATGGGAGCGAGGCTCGCGTCGAAGATCACGCCGAAGATGATGACAGTGACGATGACGAAGAAGAGGAGCAGGTCGAATCCGTCGGCGGCGACGATGCTCTCGAGGAAGTGCCGGAGCGGGCCTACCGGCCGCGCCGCCAGTACAAAATCCAGGAAGTCATCAAGCGTCGTCAGGTCATGCTGGTGCAGGTGGTCAAGGAGGAGCGCGGCAACAAGGGCGCAGCGCTGACGACCTATCTATCGCTGGCAGGCCGGTATGCCGTGCTGATGCCCAACACGGCCCGCGGCGGCGGCATCAGCCGCAAGATCACCTCGGCGCAGGACCGGTCGCGGCTGAAGGAAGTGGTGCAGGACCTGGATGTCCCCGAAGGAATGGGAGTCATCCTGCGCACCGCCGGCGCCGCGCGCACCAAGCCGGAGATCAAGCGCGATTTCGAGTATCTGATCCGCATGTGGGAAACCGTGCGCGATATGACCCTGCGGTCCCAGGCCCCGACGCTTGTCTACGAGGAGGGTTCGCTGATCAAGCGCTCCCTCCGCGATCTCTACAGCAAGGAAATCGACGAAATCCAGGTGGCCGGTGAAGCCGGCTATCATGAAGCGCGCGATTTCATGAAGATGCTGATGCCCTCCAACGTCCGGGCGGTGAAGCAGTATCGCGACTGCCAGCCGTTGTTTTCGCGGATGGGCGTCGAGAGCCAACTGGACGCGATGTTCCTGCCGACGGTGCAGCTTCGCTCCGGTGGATACATCGTCATCAACCAGACCGAAGCGCTGGTGTCGATCGATGTCAACTCAGGCCGCTCGACCCGCGAACATCACATCAAGGATACCGCGCTCAAGACCAATCTCGAAGCCGCCGAGGAAGTCGCCCGACAGTTGCGGCTGCGTGATCTCGCCGGCCTGATCGTCATCGATTTCATCGACATGGACGAGAAGCGAAGCAACCGCGCCGTGGAGCGTAAGCTCAGCGAGTGTCTGCGTCACGATCGCGCGCGCATCCAGGTCGGGCGCATTTCGCACTTCGGTCTTCTGGAAATGTCGCGCCAGCGCATTCGCGCCAGCATGCTGGAAAGCTCGACAGAGCCTTGCCCGCACTGCGGCGGCACCGGCCATGTCCGCTCGGTTCCCTCGGTGGCGTTGCAGTTGTTGCGCGGCCTTGAGGAAGTCTTGATGAAAGGCGCGACGCACAACCTTGTCGTGCGGACGCGCATCAACGTCGCGTTGTATGTGCTCAACCAGAAGCGGGGGCACCTGCGCTCCCTCGAACACAGCTTCAAAGTCGGCCTCTCCGTGGTCGCCGACCCCTCGCTCGCGGGTCAGCAATCCTTCGTCATCGATCGCGGCGAACAGGTGCATACCCTCGAGGCCGCAAAAGCGCTGCTGGCCACGCAGCTCGCCACATACCCGCCGCAGGCCGAAGAGATCCATGAAGACGAGCAGCCGCTCGATATCGAAACCGAGATCGAGACCGACGACACCGAGACTCACGCCGATGAACAGGCGGGCGGTCAACCCGAGGGTGACGGCCGCAAGCGCAGGCGACGCCGCCCCCGGCGTGAACGCTCCGGAGAAACGAGCGACAACCAGACCTCGCAAGCGGTCGAGGTTCCGGACAGCGTTCAGATCGCCGCCGATTTCGCCGCGGCGCGCTTCATGATCGACGACTTCGAAAACGAGGGAGAGGACTCCCCGGCGCAGGACGGCGAGGTGCGGGCCGAACAGTCTCCGGACGGAGACGAACGGCGCCCGCGGCGTCGCGGGCGTCGCGGCGGTCGTCGGCGTCGCGGCAGTAACGGTGCGAGTGCTGTTGACTCGATTTCCGACGAACTGAATCCTACGCCAGCATCGGAAGCCGTCGCGGACTTTGATTCCATGTCGATCGCACCGGAAACGCAGAACGACACGCTCGAAACTGAAACTGAGCCGCAGCAGCACCCCGCGGAACCGACGCCCTCCCCGGCTGAGACAAACGAGACCGTTTCGAAACCCGAGAAGGCCGTTCGCCGCCGCTCGACGGTTCGTGAAAAGGTAAGCCTCGCCTCGCAAGAACCGCCTGCCACTCCCGTCATTCAAAGCAAGCCGGAAGCGGCGACGCCGCAAACGCAACAGCCTCCTCCGCAGGTATCGGACGAAACCCAACCGCGCCGTGCGGGATGGTGGTCGCGTCGGTTTGGCAATGGCACCTGAACCAGCCACTTTCCAGGTGCAGAAACGCCCGGCCAGAGTCTTTCACCGGTGAAGCGATGAAAGACTCTGGCTTTTTGATTGGACGCGTTTTCTTGACGCGAACAGGTCCTCCATCCTTAGGGCTCAAGCCCGAGGACATGCTTCGCTCGAAAAGGCTATAGCCGGGCGTTTTGGCATGCAGCGGAACTGCCGCCGCCATTCAGAAATGGCTGTAGGATAGCCGCGGGAGCGCGACATCCTCGCCTTTCGTATCGAGCCACCTCGGGGCCGCTTTGCCCGCGATGACTTCCCCGATCGGTGTTACGGCGACGCCGACACCGCGTGCCGCCCGCGCGAAGTCATCCCAGCGATGCTCCGCAATCGTACACAAAATCTCGTAGTCGTCGCCGCCGCTCACAGCGGAGACGAAACTCGCCTGCCCCTGCTCCATCAGCCCGCGGGCGGCTTCAGAGAACGGAACGGCTGCGGCATCGATGATGGCCGAGACTCCGGACGCCCTGCAAAGCTTTGCGAGGTCGCCAGCCAGGCCATCGGAAACATCCATCGCCGCTCGCGCATGGTTGCGGACAGCCCCTGCGAGACGGTTGCGCGGCTGCGGGATCCGATACCGGTCGACCAGCGACTCACGAATCGCGGCGTCGCCGACCGTCACGTTGCCTGAGAGGATGGCGAGGCCGAGCGCCGCGTCGCCGATCGTGCCAGAAACGGCGATACGGTCGCCGGGCTGCGCGTGGCTGCGCAAGATCATTTCATCACGCGGCACGCGACCGAAGGCCGTGACGGATATCATCAGCGGCCCCGGCGTGGCGACGGTATCGCCGCCGAGCAACGGACAATCAAAGGTGACGGCGTCGTCGGAAAGCCCGCTCGCGAAGGCCGCAAGCCATCTCTCGTCCGGTTCACGCAATGCCAGGGTCAGAACGAATCCGGCGGGCGTGGCTCCCTTGGCGGCGAGATCGGAAAGATTGACACGCAGCGCTTTCCTGGCGACCGTTTCAGGCGGATCGCTGCTCCGAAAATGTATCCCTTCGACAATGGCGTCGGTTGTGACCACCAGATCGTCGCCGCCGCCTCTCAAAACGGCCGCGTCGTCGGTGAGCCCCAGCGCGCCCGGATCGGTCGCGATCGGCTTGAAGTAGCGAGCGATCAGATCGTCTTCACCGGACATACTTCGACTCGTCGTGGCTCATCTGCGCAGCCGCAGCGGAATACGCGTTGCTAACGAGCAAACTCCCCGGCACGGAAGCGGCGCGCGATCTGGTCAAGCACCGCATTGACCATGCCGGCTTCATCGTTTTCGACGAAAGCATGCGCAACATCGACATATTCGGACACCACGACCCGCGCCGGGACATCCTTGCGGTGCTCCAGTTCGTACGAGCCGGCGCGCAGCACCGCGCGCAGGATCGCGGCGATCCGCTTCAGCGGCCAACCCTTCGACAGCGCATCGTCGATCAATGGGTCGATCCTGACCTGATCGCGGACCACCCCCGCCACCACGTCCCGAAAGAAGGCGGCCTCCACCGGAAGATATCTGTCGCCTTCGACTTCGTTGCCGAGCCAGTGGCTGTCGAACTCGGCAAAGACATCGTTGATGCCCGCGCCGCCGACCTCCATCTGATACAGCGCCTGCACCGCGGCGAGCCGTGCCGCTCCGCGCCTGTTTGCCTTCCTGTCGATACCTGCCTTGATGTCCGCCATCGCTCCGTCACGCCTTCGTCAATCGGCGTTTAATTCGCAGCATCGTCAATGCCGCCCGCGCCGCATGGCCGCCCTTGTTCAATTCGCCCGCACGCGCCCTCGCCC
>CAZOOO010000230.1:0-4597 GCA_964581435.1 uncultured Hyphomicrobiales bacterium
TTGCCCACATCGCGCATGACCGTAGCGGTGCCGGCCTGCACCACGCCCTCCATCATCGAGGTGATCTGGTAGGCGGTCATCGCATCCAGCACCTGCTCGCGGTGGTCGATCAACTGGGGTTCGGTTTGGTTCTTCCAGCCTTCCGGCGCATCGCAGCCGCGGCACTCCCTGGTGTCGTGCTTGTAGATGGTGTGACCGTAGCGATCTTGAATGCGGTCGATCAAGGTGGGCTTCACGCGCCTGCCGCCATTGTCGAACATCGAATACGCGGTCACCATGCGCAACACCGTGGTCTCGCCGGCTCCCAGGGCGTAGGAAAGATAGTTCGGCAGTTCGTCGTAGACCCCGAAGCGTTTTGCGTATTCGCCTATCAGCGGCATACCGATATCTTGCGCCAGGCGGACGGTGACGGTGTTGAGCGAGAGCCGCAGCGCATTTCGAAGCGTTTGCGGTCCGTAGTATTTTTCTTTCGAGTAATTTTCCGGACGCCAGACGCCTGAGCCACGCCCCTGATCAATCTCGATCGGCGCGTCGACCACGACTGTCGAAGGCGTATAACCGTTGTCGAGCGCCGAGGAATACACGAGCGGCTTGAACGAGGAGCCGGGCTGCCGGTAGGCCTGCGTGGCGCGATTGAACTGACTCTGATCGAAGGAGAAGCCGCCGACCATGGCCAGCACCCGGCCGGTCCGCGGATCCATCGCCACCATCGCGCCGGATACTTCGGGCAATTGGCGCAGCCGGTATTCTCCCTCGACGATTTTGCCGTCCTTGCCGATCAGGGGATCGGCATAAATCACATCACCGGGCGAAAGCACTTGTGACACCTTCGTCGGCGTACGGCCGCGCGCCGACCCCGATGCGGCTTTGGCCCATTTCACCCCGTCGAGCGTCATCAAGCCCGTTTGCCGCTCGCGGCTTACGGCGCCGCCAAGCTCGCGCCCGGGCTGGAAGCCGATCCGCGCGGACTTGTCGTCGGACTCCAGCACGACCGCCATTCGCCACGGGGAGATATCGGACAGCGATTTGACCTCGGCGAGCTTCACGCCCCAGTCGCCGGAGATGTCGAGATTCCTTAGTGCGCCGCGCCAGCCCTGGGCTTCGTCATAGGTGACGAGGCCATTTGCCATGGTCTTGCGTGCTATCACCTGCAATTCCGGGTCGAGCGTCGTCCGGACCGACAGACCACCCCCGTAGAGCTTCTCTTCGCCATAGCGCTCGAACAGGTCGCGCCGGACCTCCTCGGCGAAGTATTCGCCGGCGAAGGTATGCGCCCCGTTGGTTCGGCTTGCGACGATCAACGGCTGCTTGCGAGCTTTTTCCGCGTCGGCCTGGTTGACCCAGCCGTTCTCCAGCAGCCGGTCGATGACGTAGTCGCGTCGTTCGACCGCGCGGTCATGGTTCTTGACGGGGTGCAGCGTCGAGGGCGCCTTGGGGAGAGCCGCCAGATATGCGGCTTCGGCAACCGTCAATTCGTTGACCGACTTGTCGAAATACACGAGCGACGCGGCCGCTATGCCGTAGGCGCCGAGACCGAGGTAGATCTCGTTCAGGTACAGTTCGAGGATCTTGTCCTTGGAATAGGCGCGCTCGATCCGCATCGCCAGCAACGCTTCCTTGATCTTGCGGGCGAAGGACACCTCATTTGTCAGCAGGAAGTTCTTGGCAACCTGTTGGGTGATCGTGGAGGCGCCCTGCGGTCTCTTGTTGCTACCGTAATTCTGAGCATAGAGCAGCGCCGCACGCAGCATCCCCTGATAGTCGATGCCGCCATGCTCGTAGAAATTCTTGTCCTCCGCAGCCAGGAACGCGTTGATGACCAGCTTCGGCACCGCCTGTATCGGAAGGTAGAGCCGGCGTTCCTTCGCATACTCGCCGAGCAGCGAACCATCGGAGGCATGGACGCGCGTCATCACCGGCGGCTCATAGTTCTGAAGCTGGGAATAGTCCGGCAGATCCTTGGAAAAATGCCAGATCAATCCCGCCACCGCCGCGACCCCGACCAGAAACAGGATGGTCCCCGCTGCAAACAGAAAGCCCGTGAACCGCAGCAGCAAGCGCATTATCGAATGTCCGTTTCGTTGCCCGGGGCCTGACGATATCGGGCGACCGCAAGCCTTATACATCGCCGGCGGACGCATTTCGTTCGTCGAAGCATCCGCCGGACGATGTCTGCCGGTTCTGGCCGATTCTGCGAACTTACGACAACTTTTCTATAGGGCGGTTGCTGTGGCCAAACTAGGGCTTCCAAACCTTTATAAGGCGCCGCTTTTCATTTTCAGTCCGCAGGGGCGGCCGACACCACTCTTTTTGCAAGGAATGCCTCGACGGCGCCCGCGACCGAACGCACCGTCTTGGAACGCCACTCTTCCGACGCCATTTGGCGAAGATCTTCTTTATTCGAAACGTAACCGAGTTCAACCAGCACCGACGGCACATCGGGAGCCTTCAGCACCCTGAATCCGGCCGACTTCAAGGGGTGCTTGTGCATCCGCGCGGAAGTTTTCATCTCATTCATCAATAATTGAGCAAAACGATTTGAAAACATGCGCGTTTCCCGTCGAGCGAGGTCGATCAGGATATCGATTACCTCGGTCGGTTCCTCGGTCAGATCGACACCGCCGATGGCATCGGCTTTGTTTTCTGCTTCGGCCAGCCGTTCCGCCTCGCGGTCCGACGCCTTGTCCGACAGCGTGTATATCGTTGCGCCCCGCGCATCACCCTCGTGGCGCGGCAAAGCGTCGGCATGAATTGACACGAATAACGCAGCGCGGTTGTTGCGGGCGATGCGCACACGCTCGGCCAACTGGACAAAGGTGTCGTCCGACCGTGTCATGACAACATGGTATTTGCCGCCCCGCCCTATGCGGTCGCGCAAAGCCATTGCGAAAGCCAGCACCAGATCCTTTTCGGTCTCTCCCGTTGAAGCCTGGGTTCCGTTATCGATTCCGCCATGGCCAGGATCGATCACAACCACCGGGCGCACGTCCGGCAAGGCCGCGAGCCCGGCCGAGCCCGGCGCATCGGCAGCGGGCTCCGGAGAATCGGCATCCTTCGACCGTTCGGGTCTGCTCGATCTTGCCAGTAAGCTGTTGAATGCAGCACGGTCGACAGCCTCCAGTTCCACGACCAGGCGGGAGGGTTGACCGTTCGCGGCGTCAAGCACGTAGGCTTTCTCGATTTTCGCAGGTCCTGCGAGATCGAAGACGATCCGCGATCCGCCCGGCATCACCAGGCCATAGCGAAACGCCTTGATCAGGCCGCGTCCGGCCTCGCCGGCCTTGGACGCAAGACGGAAACTGACTTGGGGAATATCGATGACGGCTCGATAAGGATCCGTCAGCAGGAAAGCGTGAATATCGATCTTCCTGTCGAGATCGAGAACGAAGCGGGTCTGCTTCAGATCGCCCGCGAGCCGCACTTCGGAGGCGACCGGAAAATCACCGGCGATCTCCGGGCGGACGGGTTCGTTCCCGGCGGCAAACGAAGCCGCGCCGGGAGAAAGGATCGCTATGGCGCATAGCCAGGCGATTCCCAGATTTGCGCGGCTCGCCAACGAACCCAAGCCTCCGAGCTGCCTCTCAACTGCAATAGAACCGTACGGTTAACCGGGACTTAATCCGATAACGGCTTTTGTCCGGAGATGTTGCGGGTCGACGATGCTGTCCCTTGCAAGCGACGGACAATCCACGTATGTAAGTTAGCGCTGACGGTTAAACTCACGGTTGTGTCGCGTTTAGCCTCCCGGTGCAGCGCAGGGCTTCAAATTTGCTGGAAGTTCCGGCGTTTCCTGATCCCTCCTACGGCCAGCGCAGCGCGCGGCCGAATTGGAGAGGTGTTTTCAGGTTCGGGAGGCGTCCGGTCCCAGGTAACCATTTTGCACCCGGGCGGGTTGGAGACGTCGTAACCGATTGTCCCGGCCCTGCGGCGACGAGGTACGACAACCGACAGGTGCTTTGGCGCTGCGTCGGTCCGGCAGCGAGATAAATACGCGGCGGTGTTTTTGCCGCCAACTGTTCAGACGGGCCGACGCCTGATGCGCCATACTGAAAAGCCGACCGTTTTTTCCGCAAGGACCGCGCCGAGGCGAAGTGAAAACTTCGCGCATCGCGTCTTGTCGGAAGCAGGGTCGGTACGGCGCCCCGGATCGCGTCGCAGCCTTCCCCTCACCCCCGAATCAGGTGGACCGTCGCATTATCCGGCCGCGCGAAATGCGCGCGCCATGCCATGCGCCCTCCGCCTCCAAGAGCTTCAAAATGTCCAACAAACCCAACAAAATGTTGATCGACGCCACCCACCCGGAAGAAACTCGGGTCGTGGTGGTCCGCGGCAACCGCGTCGAGGAATTTGATTTCGAATCCGCCCAACGCAAGCAACTGCGCGGCAACATCTATCTGGCCAAGGTCACCCGCGTCGAGCCTTCGCTGCAGGCCGCCTTTATCGAATACGGAGGAAACCGGCACGGTTTCCTGGCGTTCAGCGAAATCCATCCCGACTATTATCAAATTCCGGTCGCCGACCGTCAGGCGCTGATCGAAGCCGACGAGCGCGCGCATCGCGAGGCGGAGGAAGAATCCGAAGATCGCTCCAGCCGCCG